>JBBQWZ010000019.1:0-104792 GCA_038210135.1 Bryobacterales bacterium | reverse complement strand
CCCTTGGAAAACGCTCCCGCGTTTCCCACATTCCCACAGCGCCTACGATTGCTTCTTTCCTCAAACAAAAAAGAAAGACTCCAGCCTCACCCACCCTCAACGCCCCGCTTCAGGCTCATCCTTCGATGAGAAAATGCTGCAACTTAGAAAGCAAAAGCGCGGCCTTTGCAGGCCGCCTTTTTGCCGGTCAAGACTGATTTTCGCGCTACTGCGGCGGAGCGGGCGGGGCGTCGGACAGGGTGTAATTGACGTCGATCTGCGTTAGGACTTCGACCGGATTTCCGTTCAGCAGAGTCGGCTTGTAGACCCATTGGGACACAGCGTCGATGGCGGATTCGATCAGCAGCGGGTGTCCGGTGATCAGCTGGAGGTTGCTGATCCTGCCTTCCGGGCTGATGATCGCCTCCAAGCGGACAGTGCCCTGAATTCGCGCTTGCTTGGCTACCGCTGGATAGGCGGGCGTGACCTTTTGAATCAGGTTCGCTGCCTGCACGTCGCCCCCGACCCGGATCCGGCTTGGTATGCGGACGATCGCCGGCATCCCGGCGGACTGAGGAGCTTCCGTCGGGACTGCTCCGAGAACTGGTCTCATCGCGCCATCGTTCGTTCCGTAGTGGATGCCCGCAACCGGGTTCAGCGTTTGGCGTGGCGACAACTGGGGCAACAGGACGAATAACTTCACGTTGCGATCGCTCCCCATTGAGATCGAGAGGATCATGTGCGAATCAATCTCCAGCAGTTTCAATCTGGAGGTATCCAGGTCGTTGACGCCGAATGTGGCGCCGGGTGTCGGAAGCGCCGCGAGTACGCGGGCCTGCATTTCCCGAGGCAAGCTCGACACGTCGACCGAGGCCAAGGTTCCGCCTTGTTGACCGTTGACTGTGGTCAACGGCGGCGGCGGCGGTGGAGGCGGAGGAAGTCGCAATGCGTTGAAGCGGATTGCCAACTCGAAAGATGGCGGCGATGGCCTGCGGACTCCGTTGCCGAGATCCCCATCGCTGGTCGCGAAGTGCCAATGGAGGACAGACTCGAGCACGGCTTTCCTAAGCTCGTCGGGACCGCTGACGACACGCGCGTCGATCACCTCGCCTTTTGCATTCAGGTTTACGGCGACGACGACGTCACCGGAAATGTAGTTGCCGCCGGCCTCGCGCGGATGAGCGATTCCGGCGCGGTGGAGAATGGTCCACGGGCCGTCTTTGAGTTCCACGCCGGGTCCATCGAGGACCTGTTGGGGCGCGGCGATTAAGGGGAATTGCCAGGCGGTGACGCCGATTACGACCGGCAGCACCGAAAAAGCGGCGAAGGCGGAAACGACGAGCAGACGTTGGTTCACGGGCACTCCTTGGACGATGGCGGTCACTCGCTGGCGCAGGTGCCGTTTTTTGAGAAAAAGGGGAGCAGGCGCGAGGTCGGCCTGCAATTTGGATTGGGCGATGACGAGAAGGGCATCTACGTAGAGGTCGGGCTGGCAGGTGCGTTCGATGACGGCGAGGTCTACTACTTGCTCGCGCGCGAGTTGGATTCGGCCGAGCAGCCACCAGACGGCGGGATGGAACCAAAGGGCACAGCGGACGAGTTCTTCGCCGATGGCAATCAACCAATCGCGGCGCTGAATGTGGAGCAGTTCGTGGCAGACAATGGCTTCGCGGGTTTCGGTCGAAAAATCAAGGAATTTGGAGGGAAGCAGGATGGCTGGACTCCAAAGACCGAAGGTCACGGGGCTGGTAAGGCGGTCCGAGATCAGGAGGTCGGCATGGGGAGCGA
This sequence comes from Bryobacterales bacterium, assembly GCA_038210135.1. GTDB lineage: Bacteria > Acidobacteriota > Terriglobia > Bryobacterales > Bryobacteraceae > JBBQWZ01. Next base: position 103,025 of record JBBQWZ010000019.1, on the reverse strand, counting down.
GGCGCGAGCGAAGGGCGCGGATTTCGGACGGCAATGGTTGGAGCGGCGAGGCGGCGCGTCGATAGAAACGAAGTTTCAGGAAGCCGGCGCAAAGCCACAGGAATCGGAGAGCGGCTCCGAGTGCGAGGGTCAGGGCGACGAGTTCGGGTGCGCTCCAGAATGAACCGGTTATGACGCCTGCGGCCGGCAGTGGCGCGGCCCGCGTGTGGAGTGGAAGAACGTGAAGCACGATGACGGCTTGGGATTTCCAGGGTTGTAAGAAAGGCAGCGCGACGCAAGAGACGAGCAGCAAGTGCCAATACGCGAGCAGGGGCTTGGGCGCCCGCAGTCCGAAGGCGAGCGGAACCAGCGCGCCGGCCGCGATGACGATGGCGACCTGGGCGCAATAAATGGCGAGGTTTTCGATCGTGAAGTTCATGCCTTTGGCTTCCTTCCGGCGAGGCGTGCGATCTCCGCGAGGTCCTTGGCGGTGAGGCCTTCATCTTCGACGAGATGGACCAAGAGGGGCTCGGCGGAGCCGTTGAACACACGTTGAATGAATTCCCGCACCATGCCGCGGATGACTTGCTGCTTGGGTTTGGTAGGGCGGTAGACGAAGGCGCGTTCGTCCTGCGTTTTCTTGAGGTGGCCTTTGGTTTCGAGGATCTTCATCATGGTCATCACCGTGGTGTAGGCGATCTGGCGATGGGCGCGCAGTTTTTCGTAGACGTCGCGGACGGTGGCTTTGTCGAGTTCCCAGACGACCTTCATGATTTCGAGCTCCTGATCGGTGAGAATCGGTTTCGACGAACGCATACTAATTGTTTAGTACTTATCGGTTAGGATGTCAAGAACACTTTGCGAGGGCGGGCGGGGAACGGCTACCATCGCCGGATGGGAACGAATCGACTTGAAGCTTTCAGTGATGGGGTGCTGGCGATCCTGATCACGATCATGGTGCTCGAATTGAAGACTCCGCATGGGGCCGGCTTGGATGCTCTGCGCCCGATGATTCCAATTTTGCTCAATTACCTGCTGAGTTTTGTATACGTGGGGATTTACTGGAATAATCACCACCATTTGTTCCATGCGACGAAGCATGTCACGGCGGGGATCCTGTGGGCGAATCTACACCTGCTGTTCTGGCTCTCGCTGTTTCCGTTCGCGACCTCGTGGATGGCGGATAATCACGCAGCTCCGATGCCGACAGCCGGATTTGGATTTGTGCTGCTGATGGCGGGCGTCGCGTACTACATTTTGCAGCACGTTATCGTGGCGAGAGAGGGAAAGGGATCGGCGCTGGCGATTGCGCTGGGCAAGGATTGGAAGGGGCACCTCTCGCCGTTGATCTATCTGGTGGCGATCGGGATGGCGTTCGTGAATCCGTGGATTTCGAATGGTCTGTACGCCGTGGTTGCGGCGATGTGGCTGGTGCCGGACAGGCGGTTGGAACCGGTGATTGCGCGCGAGGGTTGAGACGGATCCCGGGCATATTGCCCGGGATTATTGAGGATGGGGCGGACGCACAGGCCGGAGGCCTATGCCACTTGCGTGCACAGGTGGGAGACCTATGCCACTTGCGTGCACAGGCCGGAGACCTATGCCACTTGCGTGCACAGGCCGGAGGCCTATGCCACTTGCGTGCACAGGTCGGAGGCCTATGCCACTTGCGTGCACAGGTCGGAGACCTATGCCACTGCTACTGGCCCATGATTTCTTTTTCTTTGGTCTTTGAGGAGGCGTCCAGCTTGGCCATGGCGGCGTCGGTCAGTTTCTGGACTTCGGCGAGGGCCTGCTTTTCATCGTCTTCGCTGATGGCCTTGTCCTTCGAGAGCTTCTTGAGGCCTTCGTTGCCGTCGCGGCGTGCGTTGCGAATGGCGACGCGGTGGTCTTCGGCGATCTGGTGGAGGCGCTTCACCATCTCCTTACGCCGCTCTTCAGTCAGCGGTGGCACGGGAACGCGGATCAGCTTTCCATCGTTGCCGGGATTGAGCCCGAGATCGGAATTCCGAATCGCTTTCTCGATGGCGCCAATTTGCGAGACGTCCCACGGCTGAATCGTGATGAGCGAAGGCTCGGGGACGTGCAGGTTGGCGACCTGGTTGATGGGTGTGGGGGTGCCGTAGTAGTCCACCCGGATGTTTTCAAAGATGCTGATGGACGCGCGACCGGTGCGGATGTTGGTCATCGCGTGCAGGAAGTCCGCGTGGACTTTGTCCATGCGGGTTTTCACTTGGGCTTCGACTTCTTTGACGCTGTTCATAAGGGCGATCTTTCTAAAATAAGTAAGCGCAATCTAATGGTTGCACTTCGGAGTCTTATGCTCCGCCGTGTATGAGGGTGCCGATTGGCTCTCCCATCGTCATTCGCATTATATTGCCATGGACGTTCAAATCAAAGACGACGATGGGCATCTGGTTGTCACGGCACATGGCGACGGCGGACGAATCCATGACGGCAAGGGCTTTCGAGAGGACTTCGAGATAGGTGACCTCGGTGAAGCGGACGGCGTCCGGGTGCTTCATCGGATCTTTATCGTAGACTCCGTCGACGCGCGTGGCTTTGGCGACGATTTCGGCTTTGATTTCGAGGCCGCGCAAGGTGGCGGCGGTGTCGGTTGAGAAATACGGGTTGGAGGTTCCGGCGGCGAAGACCACGATGCGGCCTTTCTCGAGGTGGCGGATAGCACGGCGGCGGATGTAGGGTTCGGCGACCTGATGCATTTCGATCGCGGTCATGACGCGGGTGGGAACGCCGGCCTTTTCGAGCGCGTCCTGCAGGGCCAAAGCGTTGATGACGGTAGCGAGCATGCCCATGTGGTCGGCGGCAACGCGGTCCATGTGCTTGGATGCGGCGGCGACGCCGCGGAAGAAGTTGCCTCCGCCGACGACGAGGCCGATTTGGACGCCGCTAAGGGCGACTTCCGCGATTTCGGCGGAAAGCGCGCGGACTTTGTCGGCATCGATGCCGAAGCCGGCTGCGCCTGACAGGACTTCGCCGGAGAGTTTGAGTAAGATGCGTTTGTATTTTGGCATTCGGTCGAGGGGAATGCTACTGCTGGGGACGCTTCCGGATGATTTCGTCGACGATCTGGATCATCGCATTGAGGCGTTCGTCCATATGTTTGTGGAGTTCCCGCTGCTCTGCCTTGTAGCGGAGCAAGTCTTCCCGGCTGACCTTGTCCGCCTGATCGAGATACCGATAGCTATCCTCGACGAATTTGGCAAGCCGATTCAGTCGTTCGTCAAACTCCAACTGCGACACTTCCAGCAGCTTGAAACGCTCTTCATGGTCGGCGCGGACGGCGGCTTGATGAGCGTGAAACCCCTCATTCTCCGCCGCCATCCGCGCCTGATGCGCGAGCAGGAATTCGATTGTTTTCTCGACATCCATACACTCGCAGTATAGACGTTTACGCTTCGGCCGGCGCTTCGGCAGCGGCGGTTTCGCCGACCTTGAAGCGGGCGTAGCGGGCGATGGCGATATTCTCGCCGACCTTGGCGATCTTCGCCTTGATCATGTCGCCGATGGTGACCGTGTTGTCCTTGATGAAGGGTTGCTCGAGGAGGCAGTTCTCTTCATAGAACTTCGCCATGCGGCCTTCGACGATCTTGTCGGCCATCTTCTCGGGCTTGCCTTCGGCGAGGGCGCGGGCACGCTGGATTTCCTTCTCTTTTTCGAGAGCCTCGGGCGTGACATCTTCGCGGCGCAGGAACTTCGGATCGGCGGCGGCGATCTGCATCGCGATGTCCTTCACCAATTCCTGGAAGTCATCGGTGCGGGCGACGAAATCGGATTCGCAGTTGACTTCGATCATGACGCCGAGCTGCGAGCCGGGGTGAATGTAGGTCCCGATGGTGCCCTGGCGAGCGGAGCGCGACGCCTTCTTTTCGGCGGACGCGATGCCGCGCTTGCGCAGCACGGTGACGGCTTCATCGATGTTGCCTTTGGTTTCGTCGAGTGCTTTTTTGCACTCCATCATGCCCGCGCCGGTACGTTCGCGGAGCTGTTTGACAAGTTGAGCGTTAGATTCGGCCATATGCTAGTCCTGTAACTTCCTGAAATTCTCAAAAAAGGGCGGGATACGCTGTTTGCGCATCCCGCCCTTCGGCTTCTTACCTGGATGCGTCGATTACTCGGAGACTTTCGCTTCCACCGGTTCGGCGGCGGGTTCGGGAGCCGCCGTTTTCCGGGGCACGGAAGTGGAGTGCGGGTCCTCCTGGCGAAGCGTTTCCGACATAAGCTGTTCGGAGTACTTCGGATCGACGAACTGCGAGTACTCGGCGATATCCTCGACCGGGGTCTCATCGGTGATGAGCTTTTCGGCCGTGAAGTCGTGTTCGCTGGCGAGGGCCCGGCCTTCGGCAACGGCTTCAGAGATTTTGGTGGTGAACAGGCGGATGGCGCGGAGCGCGTCATCGTTGCCCGGAATCACATGATCGACGACATCCGGATCGCAATTGGTGTCGACGACGGCGACGACCGGAATCCCGAGTTTGCGGGCTTCCTGTACGGCGATCGCTTCCTTGTTCGAATCGATAATGAACAGCAGATCCGGCAGACCCTGCATGTCGCGGATGCCGGCGAGGTTCGATTGCAAGTGCTTGCGCTCGCGTTCGAGGCGTCCGACTTCTTTCTTCGCGCGACCAACCCAGCCCTGCTCGTTCGCCATGGCGTCGAGTTCTTTGAGGCGCTTGATGGATTTCTGGACCGTGACCATATTGGTCAGCAGCCCGCCCAGCCAGCGGTTGTTCACGTAGTACATGCCGCACTTGGTGGCTTCTTCGGCGATGGCTTCCTGCGCCTGGCGTTTGGTGCCCACGAAGAGCACGGTCTTGCCGGCGGCGGCCATTTCTCCGACGTAGCGCATTGCGTCTTTGAACAGCTTGAGGGTTTTCTGGAGATCGATAATGTAGATCCCGTTACGTTCGCCGAAAATGTATTCTTTCATTTTCGGATTCCAGCGCTTGGTCTGGTGCCCGAAGTGAACGCCAGCTTCGAGCAATTCTTTCATGCTAATCGACGGCAAAAGAGCCTCCTTGAATCCCGGCTGACGTGCTCGTCACACACGACGGGCCAGGGTTGTGGCTGAATAAACCGGATCGCGGTCCAAAGCGGGATTTGCGATCCGGCCGAACGAAGGGCGTGCGGAGGGGGCTCAACACGATTGCAAGCCGAAGCACGTCCAGGAAAACTTGTAGGCCAGACGAACTGGCCAAAAACACAAGGAAGAGCGGACGCCCGATGAAAGCCGCCCGCAATCCGAAAAAACTATCGCTTCGAAAACTGGAAGCGTTTGCGCGCGCCCTTTTGGCCGTACTTCTTACGCTCGTGCTGGCGCGCGTCGCGCGTCAACAATCCAAGACTCTTCAGCTTGCCGCGCAGTTCGGCGTTGAACTCAAGCAGGGCGCGGGCGATTCCGAGGCGGGCAGCACCGGCCTGACCGGTGACTCCGCCGCCGTTCGCTAGAATCAGGATGTCGAACTTGTCCGCGGTTTCGGTTGCGAGCAACGGCTGACGGACCAGAATCCGCGCGGTTTCATTCGCGAAGTAATTTTCAAACGTGCGGCCGTTGACGCTGATGTCGCCTTTGCCCGAGCGCAGGAAAATACGCGCCACGGAGGTCTTACGCCGGCCGGTTCCAAGGTACTGAACTAACGCCACTGAATATATCCTCGTTGTCTTTATTGTGCCGCGATTATCCACCGCGGTTTTCTGCCTCGGCTTACGTCGAGGTGGCCGCGATTTCGCACCGCGGCATGAATTCGGTTAGACCGCCAGGGCTGTCGGCTTCTGGGCCTGGTGCGGATGCTGGGCATCGGCGTAGACCTGAAGCTTGCGGTACATCTGCTTGCCGAGCTTGTTTTTCGGCAGCATGCCTTTGATTGCCTCTTCGATCATCTTGGCGGGACGGGTCAGGCGCATCTGCTTTGCGCCCACTTCCCGAAGTCCACCCGGATAACCGGAGTGCCAGCGGTACATTTTCTGATCTTCTTTGCTGCCGGTCATGCGGATCTTGGCAGCATTGACCACCACGACATGGTCGCCGGTGTCGATATACGGGGTGTAAATCGGCTTGTGCTTGCCCATCAACAAAGACGCTGCTTTGCTGGCCAAGCGGCCCAGAACAATACCATCGGCGTCGATCACATGCCACTGGCGTTCGATTTCGTGCTTAGAGGGAACTACGGTCTTCATGCGGACAGACGATCTCCGTTCAAGATTCGCAACCTCTAAGTCTAGCGACCTGCGGCGAGCATGTCAAACTGCGGGGCTCAAGCCGTTGGGCACTGGGGCGAAGGGGTTACGCTGGGCGAGCGTCGGACGCTGCATCCAGTTAATGAATAGCTTAGCAGCTTTGGATGCTCTCGTGCTACTAGCTTCTTCTAGGGGAAATTGGCGCACTCTCGTGAAAGCGATCTTTATCGCGCAGGATCCCCACCCTCACTCGCAGGGTCATGATACCGGATGTCCCGTCGCTGACGCTTCGGGTTCAATCCGGGTGGGTGCGAGTGAGTTGAAAAGCGTGATCCGATTGCGCCCCGATTCGAAAGGAGGTCCGTTGTCCGCTTCCGACGCGCTCCTTCGGAGCGCTTTGGGCGCGGCTCGGATTCGGGTTTGCGAAACGAAGCCAGGCTGGCGCTTACTCCGACGGTCCGGGGCTGATTTTTGCGAAACGAAGCCACTTCGGTTCCGTGGCTTGGTCAGGCCGGTTTTAGAAAAGTGCCACGCATCGGATCCTCCGTTAACCCTGGATGTAGCGCGGGTTTGGAGATTTTTGACGAGAGACTAGCGGGCTGTCCGCGATCGACCTTTACGGTGGTTGACTGACGAAGAGTCCCCGCCCTTACGGGCGGGGTTAAACGTGAGAGATCCGCGTACTAAAGGGATCTCGCGGACATCCCACTAGCGGGAGCCGTTGCGCTTTGCCTGTTCGCGGAGCTCTTCGATTTCCTTGCGGGCGGCGCGAAGTTCTTTTCGGAACTCGGGAAGCTTCGTAATGAGCGCGAGCTGTTCCAGGTGATCTTTGAGCGGACGGGCTGGAGTGCCCCACAGGACCTGGCCGGCGCGAACGATCTTCGAAGTCAGAACGCCGGCTCCGGAGCCGATCACTGCGCGGGATTCGATGCGGGCTTTGTCGCCGACGCCGACCTGGCCGCCGATGACGGCGTAATCTTCGACCACAACTCCGCCGGAAAATCCGGTTTGCGCGGCGACGACGACGTGCTTGCCGATGCGGCAGTTATGGCCGACGTGGACCATGTTGTCGATCTTGGTTCCATCGCCGATCGAGGTGACGCCCAGCGCGGCGCGATCGATGCAGCTGTTGGCTCCGATTTCGACATCGTTGCCGATTTCGACGCGGCCGATCTGGGGAAATTTCTCGTAGGCGCCTTCGGTCATGATGAAGCCGAAGCCGTCGGATCCGATGACGCAGCCGGAATGCAGGATGACGCGGCTGCCGACGAGGACATCGCGATAGATGGTGACGTGCGCGTGCAAGACGCTGCCGGCGCCGATCTTCACGTAATCTCCGACGGTGCAGCCCGCGCCGACGGCGACGTTTTCGGCGAGGTGGACGCCGGCACCGATGTGCGAGAGGGGTCCGATGGTGACGCCGGCGGCGGTGACTACGCCAGGTCCGAGAACGGCGGTCGGGTGAACTCCGGGAGGCGGCTCACGGCGGGGATGTATTTTAGGGATGGCGCGAGCGACGGCGCCGCGAGGGTCGGTGGCGCGGATGATGGTGCGGCCTTCGCCATTGGCGAAATTCGTGGGCACGAGCAGGCATCCGGCACGGGATTCGGCGGCTTGCCGCAGCGCTTTCATGCTGCTGACGAAGGACAAGTCATCGGGGCCAGCGTCCTCAAGAGTGGCCACTTTGCGAATTTCCCGCTCCCCATCGCCTTCCCAGCCGGCGCTGAGCCAATCTGCCAATTCGCGAACACGCATGTTGCCCTCCCTCCTGCGAGCCCAACAACTATTGCCTTATCAGCAAGTTACATTCGCACGTTGGATTACGATGTACTCGTTTATGATACAAGCTTATGTCCATCGATCCATCGGCCGTTGTGGCCAGTTCCGCTAGGGTACATCCGGAAGCACGGATTGGCCCCCAGGCGGTGATCGGAGAATTCGCGATTGTCGAGGCGGACACTTCGGTTGGCGCGTTCACGCGGATCGAGCCTTATGTGTACGTGAAGCGATGGACCACGTTGGGCGAGTCGAACGAGATTTCCGCTGGAACGATTCTGGGGACGGACCCGCTCGATAAGCGATTCAATGGGGAGCGGAGTTACTTGCGGATCGGCGACCGGAACAAGATCCGCGAGCACTACACGATTTCGCGCGGGACGCTGCCGGAATCGGAGACGGTGATTGGCGACGACAACTTCATCATGACGTCGGGCCACATTGCGCATGATTCGAAGGTGGGGTCGAATTGCGTGATTGCAAGCTGTGCGTTGATCGCCGGGTACGTCGAGATCGAGGATCAGGCGTTCATTTCGGGAGGCGTGGTGGTGCATCAGCACAGCAAGATTGGCCGGCTGGCGATGATTGCGGGCAACGTGCGGGTGAATCTGGATGCTCCGCCTTTCTTTACTTTTTCGGAATTCGACATCGAAGCTCGCGGCCTGAATCTGGTGGGGATGCGAAGGGCGGGGTTCCAGGTGGATGAGATCCGGGCGGTGAAGCAGGCTTATCAGTTGCTGTACCGGTCCGGCTTGAAGCGCGCGGTTGCGCTTCAGCGGATCGAAGCGGAAATCGATTCCGAGCATGCGCGGCATCTGGTCCGCTTTGTGCGATCGAGCAAGCGGGGAATCTGCAGCGACCGCGGCGCTGACGTGGCCGGCGGCGATTGAGGTTCAGGCAGGCGCTCGAAAATGACAGAATGGGTTCCTCGCAAGTGCTTTGCTCATGATGAACCGAACCCTTTACGTTGGTTGGTTACCGTTGCTGTCGTTTTCGATTGCCGGCGCACAAACTGCTTCGATCTCGCTGGCTGACGCCGTGGCGAAGGCGGAGGTGGCGTACCCGACGATTCGGATTTCCCGCTCGCAGATTGACGCGGCGGCGGCGCAGGTGCGGTTCGCGCGTACGGCTTACCTGCCGCGGGTCGATGGCGTGGCGCAGTTGGATCGTGGAACGCACAACAACGTGTTCGGCCCGACGCTGCCGCAGGCAGTTCTATCGCCGATCTCGGGTCCGGTAATCGATACGAGTTTCCGCAGTGCCTGGGGCAGCGCGGTGGGCGTATTGGTTGCGTGGGAGCCGATCGACTTCGGCCAGCGCCGGGCGTCGATTGAAACGGCTGGGGCGACGAAAAGGCGCGCGGAGGCGGCGGCGGAACTCACGCGCTTTCAGGTGGGCGCGGTCACGGCGGATGCGTATTTGACGGTGGTCGCGGCCGATGCGACGGTGCGGGCGGCGCGGGCCGCGGTTACGCGAGCGCAAGTGGTTTTGGAGTCGGCGAAGGCGCTGGTGAATTCAGGCCTGCGTCCGGGGGCGGACTTGGAACGAGCCGTTTCCGAAAATGCGTCCGCGAATTTGCAATGGATCCAGGCCGAACAGGCTGCTGCCACGGCTCGCGTCACGTTGGCGCAGATGATTGGTTCGGACGCTGGGGTCCAGAGCGCGGAATTTGTAGGGGAGGCCGCCGGAAAAGACTCGGCGAGTGGCGAGACAGTTGCGCATCCGGCGTTGGCGGAACAGCGGCGGGCGATTGACGAAGCGAAGGCGCGTTCGGCGCAGTTGGATTTAGCCTATTTTCCAAAGATTCAGTTGATGGCGAATTTGTATGCGCGCGGAAGCGGCGCGCGAGTGGACTCGACGACGGGCGGCGCGATTGCAGGGATCGGCCCGAATATCGGGAACTGGGTTGCAGGTTTTCAGATTACGTTTCCGATCCTGGAGCTGCCTTCGCTGCGCGCCAAACGGGAGGCCGAGCGGAAGCATCTCGAAGGCGAATCGGCACGGCTGGATCTGGTCCGTTTGGAATTGAATGCGCACTTGGAGAAAGCGCGGGTCGCACTCGATTCGGCGCGGCGGATGGCGCAACAGACGCCGATCCTGGTCGAATCCGCGCGACGGGCGGAGGCGCAGATGAGCGCCCGATATCGGGCCGGTCTTGTGACGATGACGGAAATGGCGGATGTTTCGCGAACGCTCGCGCAGGCCGAAATCGACCATTCGCTGGCGAGGTTGAACATCTGGCGGGCGAGGCTTTCGATTGCGGCTGCCGAGGGTGACCTGGCGCCGTTTCTTGAAGCGGTGAAGCAGGCGGGCGGTCGATGAAGCTGGTGCTGTTCGCGCTGCGGCGTCCGGTGACGATTTTCGTGGCGGTGATCACGCTGGCGCTGGCGGCGTACCTGGCGGTCCGCCGGATGCCGGTCGATATTTTTCCGAATCTGGGCGCGCCGCAAATCTACGTTGCGCAGCCATATTCGGGCATGGATCCTTCGCAGATGGAAGGCTTCCTGACGTATTACTACGAGTATCACTTCCTCTACATCACGGGCATCGAGCACGTGGAATCGAAGAGCATTCAAGGCGTGGCGCTGGTGAAATTGGTGTTCCACGCGGGCACCAACATGAACCAGGCGATCGCGGAAACCGTCGGCTACGTGAATCGGGCGCGTGCGTTTATGCCACCGGGCGCGGTTCCACCGTTCATCGTACGTTATGACGCGGGCAGTGTTCCGGTGGGGCAGCTGGTATTTTCGTCGAGCATTGGCAGGCCTCCGGCGGAGATGCAGAACATCGCACTGAATCAAGTGCGTCCGCTGTTCGCGACTCTGCCGGGCGTTTCGGCGCCTCCGCCGTTCGGCGGCAATCAACGGACGGTCGTGGTGCGGTTGGATCCGGACAAACTGCGTCAGTATCGGATTTCGCCGGAAGATGCGATCGCGGCGGTGAGTAAATCCACGACGGTGCTGCCGTCGGGAAGTCTGCGAACAGGCGACGTGAACCGGATCGTGAATTCGAATGCGTCCGTTTCGCAGGACATCAGCGAGATGATGGACGCTCCGGTGCGAGGCGGACCGGGGAGTTCGGTGTACCTGCGCGATCTGGGCGTGGCTGAGATTGGGACGGATATTGTTAGCGGCTACGCGCATGTGAACGGGAAGCGGACGGTTTATATCGAGGTCACCAAGCGGGCGGATGCGTCAACACTGGACGTGATTTCGCGCGTGCGCGCGGCGATCCCGGCGATGCAGGCGGTGTGTCCGGAAGACGTGAAGATCGAACTGGTGTTTGACGAGTCGCGCTATGTGACGTCGGCGATCCGATCGTTAATGAATGAGGGAATGCTGGGCGCGCTGTTGACGGCGCTCACGGTGTTGCTGTTCCTGCGGGACTGGCGGGGCGCGTTGATTGTGGTGCTGACGATTCCGTTCTCATTGCTCGGCGCGGTGGTTTGGCTGTGGGCTTCGGGCCAATCGATCAACATCATGACGCTCGGAGGACTGGCACTGGCGGTCGGCGTATTGGTGGATGAGGCGACGGTGGAGGTGGAGAATATTCACGCGCGAATGGGTGACGGAATCGATCGCGCGGTGGCGGTGGTCGAAGCGGCGCGGCGAACGGCGAATGCGCGGCTGCTTTCGATGCTGGCGATTTTGGCTGTGTTTGTGCCGTCGTTCTTTTTGTCAGGGGTCGCGCGCCAGTTGTTTGTTCCGCTGGCGCTCGCGGTGGGTTTCGCGATGATCACGTCGTACGTTTTGTCGAGCACGCTGGTGCCGGTGCTGGCGGCAAAACTGATGCGACCGAAGAAGGACGAGCCGGGAATTCTGGCGGCGTTCTATGCCGGATATCTGGGATTGATGCTGCGAATCCGATGGGTGATCGCGGTTGTTTTCGTAGTGGCGCCGGTGGCGTTGCTGTGGTTCCTGGTTCCCACGCTGGGGACGGAGATTTTTCCGAAGACTACATCGGGCCAGTTTCAGGTCCGGCTCCGGGCGGCACCGGGCACGCGTGTGGAGCGGACGGAACTGGTGGCTCTGCGGGCGCTCGAGATCATCAAGAAGACGGCGGGCGAAGGCAACGTCGAGATCTCGACCGCGTTCATTGGAGTGCAGCCGGCGAGCTATCCGATCAACACGATTTATCTTTGGACGTCCGGACCGCAGGAGGCGGTGTTGTTGGTGGCGGTGAAGTCGGCGGGAGAGGGCTTCGAAGAGAAACTGCGCGGGGCGTTCGGGCGGGACTTGCCCGACGTGCAGATTTCGTTTGAGGCTGGCGACATCGTTTCGCGGGTGATGAGCTTCGGATCGGACACGCCGATCGAGGTGGCGGTGCAGGGTCCGAGCATTGCGAATAATCGGGCGCATGCGGAGAAGCTGAAGGCGGAATTCGCGAAGCTAAAGTTCCTACGCGACCTGCAATTCGCGCAGGCGCTGGACTATCCGACGGTGGATGTCAAGATCGACCGCGAGCGGGCGGGTCAATATGGATTGACGGCGGCGGGCATTGCAAGGTCGTTGGTGGCGGCGACGTCTTCGAGCCGGTTTATCGAGCCGAACTACTGGCGGGATCCGGCGAGCGGAAACGGATTTCAGATTCAAGTGGAGATTCCGCAGCACCGTATGGCGTCGATGCAGGACCTGGCGGACTTGCCGGTGATGCGATCGGGCGAGTCGCGTCCGTTGTTGAGCGATGTCGCGAGCATGACGGAGGGCAAGGCGTTTGGCGTGGTTGAGCGCTACAACATGCAGCGCGTTGTCAGCCTGACGGCGAATATTCAGGGCGTGACATTGGGCGAAGCGGCGAAGGAGGTCCGCGCGGCGATCGGACGCGCCGGGGCGGCTACCCGAGGTTCGACGGTATCGGTGCGAGGGCAAGTTCCAGCGCTTGAGGAAACGCAATCCGGATTGCAGATCGGATTTCTGATCGCGGCGGGCGCGATCTTCTTGCTCTTAACGGCCAGCTTTCAATCCGCGAGGGTGGCGCTGGCGATTTTCATGACGCTGCCGGTGGTGCTGTGCGGCGTGATCCTGGCGCTGAAGCTTACCGGCGGAACGCTGAATATTCAGTCGTTCCTGGGCGCGATTATGGCGCTGGGAATCGCGACAGCGAATTCGATCTTGTTGGTGACGTTTGCAGAAGCGCACCGGCGCGAAGGAACCGGCGCGCTCGAATCCGCCCGGCTGGCCGCTTCGGGCAGGTTGCGCGCGATCGTAATGACGGCGTCCGCCATGATCGCCGGCATGTTGCCGCTCGCTTTCGCTCTCGGAACCGGCGCAGAGCAGAACGGTCCACTGGGGCGCGCGGTGATCGGCGGATTGGTCGCGGCGACATTCGCGACGCTCACGATTCTGCCTGCTTTTTACGCCATTCTGCAAGGAAATGCCTCGCGGGAGGCGTCTCTGCTCCCGGCTTCTTCTATTGGAGAGAACGTCCGATGAATTTCAGGAAGGTTCTCTCGAATCGACATTTCGTTAGCATTTTCGCTGATTTCGTGGCAATCCAGGACGTATACATCGTGAGTGCAACAAAATCATTCGTTTCCCCGACGTCTTTGGCTGCCTGGTTTATTCCGGCATTACTGATGCTGACGGCCGGGGTTGGGTATGGACAGCAGGCGGTCGAAACGGTGAAGGTGGTGGCGAAGCCGGTTTCGCGATCGATCAAATTACCGGGCGAACTGCTGCCGTTTGAATCGGTCGAAATTTATGCACGGGTACAGGGGTTTGTGGACAAGATCCGGGTGGACCGCGGCAGCGCGGTCAAGAAGGGCGACTTGCTGGCGGAGCTAACGGCTCCGGAAATGAAGGCGCAGCGGGCGGAGGCGCAGGCGAAAATCGAGGGGCTGCGAGCGCAACGGCAGGAGGCATTCGCCAAGGCGTTTTCCTATCAGGCGACGCTGGCGCGGTTGATAGACGCCGCGAAGACCAAGGGAGCCATTTCAGAACAGGAGCTGGAAACCGCCCGCAAAACGTATGAAGCGAGCCAAGCCGCGGTTCAAGCGGTCGAGAACGCGATTCAGGCGGCGCAAGCAACGGAGCGCTCCGTCGCTGACCTCGAAGGCTATCTGCGGATCACCGCTCCTTTCGACGGCGTGATCACAGAGCGGCGGGCGCATCCGGGCGCATTGGCGGGTCCGGCTGCGCCATGGCTCGTAAGAATCGAGCAGACGGCCAAGCTACGGCTGGTGGTTTCCGTGCCGGAATCGGAAACGGCGACGATCGCAAGAGGGTCACGCGTTTCGTTTGGGGTACCGGCATTTCCCGGGCAGACCTTTACTGGATCGGTGGCGCGGTTTTCCCGCACCATCGATCCGAAGTCGCGCACGATGCCGGTGGAGTTGGACGTGGTGAACTCGGATGGCCGCCTGGGGCCGGGAATGTTTCCGGAGGTGGAGTGGCCGGTGCGGCGCGCGGGGGCGTCGATGCTGGTTCCGCAGACCGCGGTCGCGGTCAATACGGAGAGAAGCTTTGTGATTCGCGTGAAGGACGGCGCCGCGGAGTGGGTGGATGTCCGAAAGGGCGCCACATCCGGGCCGTTGGTCGAGGTGACAGGCGCACTGCACGAAGGCGACGTGATCGTCAAACGCGCATCGGACGAGATGCGGAGCGGTTCGAAGCTGACGGTGAAGTAGGTTTTCACACACCGCTCGACGCGAGCGGGAAATGACCCCAAAGATTTGCAAACCGGAATCGCACGAGAGGCGTCTGTTTTCTTGTAGGCCGTTGTGTCGCTATTGTTGCAAAGCGTTCGAGCAGCAGCGTTCGGCTGATCTTGCGAGCGATTCCGGCCAGTCCGTTCCTGGCATGAATTGGTTCTAAGTCGTTGGCGCAGTAACGATGTTTTGTCCAATGAAGGGCAGGACGTCGGGCGTTATACTGAAACTGGGAGTTTGCAACCATGCGTTCGATTCACGGCCGGATACTGGCGCTCATCCTCGCGACGAGCGCCGGCGTCTTCGCGCAAGCGCCGGCGGACACCGCAAAGAAGTCCGATAAAGCGGCGGCCTATTATCATTATTCGCTCGGCCATATGTACGCCGAATTGGCGGCATCCTACGGGAACCGGGGCGAGTACTTCAACAAGGCGATCGAAAACTATCGTCTGGCGGTGAAGGCGGATCCCGGTGCCACGTTTCTTACCGAGGAACTCTCGGACCTGTACATCCAGGCCGGCCGGTTGAAGGATGCGGTTAGCGAAACGGAAGACGTTCTCAAGCAAAATCCCAACGATCTGAATGCGCGCCGGATGCTGGCGCGCATTTATACGCGCATGATCGGCGACTCGCAGGCCGGCAAGGTCGATCAGAATATGGTCACTAAGGCGATCGAGCAGTATCAGAAGATCCTCGAAAAAGCGCCGAAGGATGTAGACAGCTGGTTGATGCTGGGGCGGCTGCAAAAGGTGGCGCAGAGCAATACGGATGCGGAGAAGGCATTCCGCAAGGCGCTCGAAGTGGAGCCCGAGAACGAAGACGCGATGACCGGCCTCGCGACCGTTCTGGCGGACCTGGGCGACACCAAGACGGCGGCGGATCTGTTGCGCAAGGTGTCGGAAAAGAATCCGACCGCGCGGGGTCTGTTGCAACTGGCGCAAGCCTACGAGCAGATGCGCGACTACAGCCTGGCGTCGGAGTCGTTGAAGAAAGCGTTGGCTCTGAATCCGCCGAATGCGACCGACATTAAGCGGGCGCTGGCGCAAAACCTGTTGTTCGCCGAACAGCTCGACGAATCGTTGGGCGTTTACCAGGAGCTGGTCAGCGAAGAGCCGCGTGACCTGGGAAGCTGGCTGCGGATTTCGCAGATTTACCGCCAGCAGCGGCAATTTGACAAGGCGCGCGAAGCCAGCGCCAAGGCGAAAGAGCTTGACGCCAACAACCTCGAGATCCGCTATAACGAAGTGAATCTTCTCGAAGCGGAAGGCAAGACGGCGCAAGCGATCGCGGCGCTCAAAGAAGTTCTGTCTTCGACGCAAAAACGTAATTACAGCGCGGCGGACCGCGGCAATCGAGTGCTGCTTCTGGAGCGGCTTGGGCAGATGTACAGAGTGGCCGAGCAGACCGATAACGCGGCGGATACGTTCAAGCAGATCGGCGATCTGGATCCCGAGTACGCCGCACGTTCGGCGACGCAGGTGGCGGATACCTATCGCCAAGGCAAAGAGTACGCCAAGGCGCAAGCGGCGGCGGAAGCGGCGTTGAAGAAGTTCCCGAACGAGCGGACTCTGCACCTGGTGCATGCGAACATCCTGGCGGACCTCGGCAAGATCGATCCGGCGCTGGCGGAGATCAGGAAGCTGCTGGACGGCAAGAACGACCGCGACACCTACATCAATCTCGCGCAGATTTACGAGAAGGCGAAGCGTTTCGACGAAATGGAAAAGGCGCTGGGGGAAGCACAGCGGTTGAGCACTTCGAAAGAAGACACGGAAACCGTGATGTTCATGCGCGGCGCGATGTTCGAGCGGCAGAAGAAATTCGACCTGGCGGAAGCGGAATTCCGGAAGCTGCTCGAAGCGAATCCGAGTAATCCCGGCGCACTGAATTATCTGGGATATATGCTGGCTGACCGCAACGTGCGTCTGCCCGAAGCGCTTGAGATGATTCAGAAGGCTCTGGCAAAAGATCCGGGCAACGGCGCGTACCTGGACAGTTTGGGTTGGGCGTATTTCCGCTTAGGCCGTTATCCCGAGGCCGAAGATTCGCTGCGGCGGGCGATTGAAAAGACGAGCAAAGATCCGACCGTGCACGACCATCTGGGCGACGTCTACTTCAAACAGGGCAAGCTGAAAGAAGCGATCGGGCAGTGGAGCCAATCCATAAAGGAATGGGAAGGCGGATCGCCGGCGGAGCTGGACCAGACCGAAGTCGCGAAGGTGCAGAAGAAGCTGGAATCCGCGAAAGTCCGATTGGCGAATCAGGGTCCGTCGAACAACAAGAATCAGTAAGGCAGGGGCCCGCGGCCAGAGCGCGCGGGCCTTACCGCCGACTGAATGAGAAGCCCGAAGACTGGACCGGCAACTGGAACACGGGCCGCTCGACGGTTTCGGTGACCGCTTTTGCCATCCTGGCCAATTGACGTTTCAACGGGGAGGGAAGAGCTTTGTCTCCGCCCTCCTCCGTCACATGTTCGGGACGGACATCGCTGTAATCGAAAACACCGGACACGGGCAGACCACAGAATTTTTCGATCTGGGCGGTAGCGGGCACGGCGGTATGGGGCGTTTGGCGAACCAGCAATCCGGCGCGTTTCGTGAGATCGAGAGACTGCAGGAACTCCACTTTGTCGCGCGCTGCGCCGAGGGATAGCGGATCGGGCTGAGTGACGACGAAGATGGCGCCGGCGGAGCTGAGCACTTCGAGCGAGTACGCTTCCATGTTGCCGGACAAGTCCGCGCAAATCACCTGGTATTGAGACGCCGCGTAATTTAGCAACCGGCGCACCAGTTCGGTTCGCAGGGAACGGCGCGGATTGAGGGATCCGGCATTGAGGACATCGAGTTCGCCCAACCGGACGACGATTTGCTGCCATCGCCATGCGTCCATGGTGTCCATCGATTCGGCGGCGTCGCGAATCGTCGGACCCTGGTTGAAGTTCATGACGTAACGTAGGGTGCTCGAGACGAGGTCGAAATCCGCTAGCAGGACGCGGGTTGACGCCTCCGCCGCGAGGGTGCGAGAGAGATGGCGGGCGAGGGTGCTGGTACCGGTGCCGGCACGTGCCGGCAAGAAGGCGCACAGGTTCGGCAGCACGCGCGCCGGATCCCGGCGAACGGCGAGTCCCGCCATCCGCGACAGCGATTCTTCGATTTGCTCGCGGGTGAACGGCGGCTTCACGATTTCGCGAACACCGGCACGCATCCACTCGGTGACGGCGCGGGAATCATCGAGCTTATTGAAAGCGACGACTGGCGTCGCCGGGATTTGGAGTTCCAGCTCCGCCATCACCACCGAAGCCGCCGGCGCGGACTCCAGGCCCAGGAAGACCACGGTGGGGGGAAACAGCCGAATCACTCGAGCCAGTTCTTCGGGCGACGGATAGTGGTCGATTCGGCGGGTTTCGGCGACACAACTTCCGCTCGAAACGAACGGCCGAAGGTTCTCCCATCCGGTTTCATCTCCCCCGATTACCAACAGCCGCCGCACGATCGTTCCCATTCGGTTTGCTGACGAGGAAGCACGCCGATAGCCACTTGCGCATGTAGTTGAGCGGCCGTTCGTCGCGCTCGCGGGATGAGACAGAAGGGCGCGGCAGTTTTGCGGGATGAGACAATCTGTCTCGCTGTTTTGCAGCCCACTACCGCGAAGAATCAATGATTGCTTCACCGGCGCAGTGGCAGTGTACCTGCAAGCGCTAAGGCTTCCGACGATGACCTCCGTAAAGACAATCGCCCTGGCCGTACTCGCGCTCGCGATTCTCCTGGCGACGGGCATTTCCACCCAGAACGAGCAGTGGGAACTGGGCGATCCTTCGTACTATCTTTTCTACCTAGGCGTCGCGCTGCTTTCCTTCGGATTGCGCGTCAAGGCTCCGACGAGGCCTGGAAACGCGGTGCTTGAACACACGTCGATGGGCTTCGTATTCGTGATTGTCGCGCTGAACGGTTTGATTCTGCGCGAATCACTTCAGCTGGCGGGCTCAACGATCTTGATTCTGTCGATCTGGCGTCGTCGATCCGAGACCGACGTCATTCTCGCCGATTTGCTCTGCACGGGCGCTTCCGCGCTGGCTGCCAACGCCGTGTATCAGGCGCCGTTTCTGGCCTCGCACAGCGTGGAACAGCCGGTTCGGCTGGTGGTGGCGGCGTGCGCGTGTTTCGCAGCGAATCAGATACCGATGATCGTGGTCGCCGCGCTGACTCGGCCGGACTGGGTGAAGAAATCGCGCGAACTCGTTCAGGTGTGGACCTTTCCGTATTACCTGATGGCGGCCGCGATTGCCGTCGCTTTCAACTACGTCCAACATTTCCTGAACTGGCAGATCGCGATGCTGGGGGCTCCGGTGGTGTTCCTGATTTACCGGTCTTATCGGCTCTACGTCGACCGGCTGGAGCGGCAGAAACAGCATTCCGGAGACATCGCCGGCTTGCACTTGCGCGCCATTGAGGCGTTGTCGTTGGCGATCGACGCCAAGGATGCGGTTCCGGATCAAGTGCAACGCGTTCAACTGTACACGATGGAGTTGGGGAAGGCGCTCCGCATGACGGACCGCGAACTCGAAGCGTTGCGCGCGGCGGCTGTGCTCCACGACATCGGGACGCTGGCGATTCCGGAACACATCACGGGCAAGCCCGGCAGGCTGACGCCGGAAGAATTCGAGAAGGTCAAGATTCACACCCGGGTAGGCGCGGAGATTCTCGAACGCGTTGCGTTCCCCTATCCGGTGGCGCCGCTGGTCCGGTCGCATCACGAGCGCTGGGACGGGACGGGGTATCCGGACGGCCTTCGCGGAGTAGAGATTCCTTTGGGGGCCAGAATTCTGGCGGTGGCCGATACGGTCGACGCGTTGGTGAGCGAGCGCCGCTGGCGCGCGGCATTGCCCCTGACCGAGGCCGTTTCGCGCGTCGCGGCCCAAGCCGGGACCGCGTTCGATCCGCGTGTCGTCGATGTGCTGGTGAAGAACTACGTGGAATGGGAACAACTCGCGCAGATCCAAGGCGCGAAGAGGGCTCAGCTTTCGGTGGACGCGAGGATCGAACGCGGCGAAGCGCCGGGTGCCAGATTTGAGTCGGCAAGTGCATCGAGCGCGCCCTGCTTTCTGCAATCGATTTCGGCGGCGCGCGAGGAAGAGCAGCTGCTGCTCGATCTCAATCAGCAATTGGGCAACTCGCTGGCGCTGCAGGAAACGTTCGCGGCGGTCTCGATGAGGTTGAAGAAGCTGGTGCCGTATCACGCGGTCGTGTTATTCGTGCAGCGCGGGGATCGGCTGATCGCGCAGCAGGTGGCCGGAGACCACCTCGCCTTGTGCTCGTCGTTGCAGATTCCGATCGGACGCGGGGTGTCGGGCTGGGTTGCGGCGAACGGCAAATCGATGCGCAATGCGGATCCGGCCCTTGAGGTAACGCATCTTTCGAGCGGTACGCGATCCAGTCCGTTCGCGGCGGCCTTATCCGTTCCGTTGGCTGGTCCAGGTGGGATGCGGGGCGCACTGACGCTTTACCATGCGCATCCCGATGTATTCAGCGCCGAGCACCTTCGGCTGTTATTGGCGATTGCGCCGAAGCTATCGCAGGCGGTCGAGAACGGCCTGAAGTTCAAGCGAGCGGAAGACTCGGCGACGATGGACTATCTGACGGGTCTGCCGAACGCGCACACGCTCTTCGAGCATCTGGGACGCGAGATCGACGTCAGCCGTTGCCTCGAAACGCCGCTTGCCGTGTTGGTGTGCGATCTCGACGGGTTCAAGCCCGTCAACGACCGGTTGGGCCACCTGACGGGGAACCAGGTGCTGCGCGCGGTGTCGGCGACTCTGAAGGCGCACTGCCATGAATACGATTACGCGGCGCGCATGGGGGGCGACGAATTCGTAGTGGTTCTGCCGAATCTCTCGCGCCGCGATATCGAAACGCGGGTCGTCCAACTGCGCCGGGCGATTCGAGCGGCGGGCTACGAAGTATGTGGACAGGAGCTTGTCGGAGCCAGCTTCGGCATCGCGCAGTTTCCGCTGAACGGATCCAGTGTGGACGAGTTGCTGGCGGCGGCCGACATCGATATGTACCGCGACAAGGAAGCACGCAAGGCGGGCGTCGCCAACGTCAAGCTGAACGTTCCTATGATGACCCGCAATCGCCGCGCGGGTTAAAGCGGCGATCAACCCATCAGGCTCGGAAGCTTTTCGATCGCATCTTCGAGACGCTGGGGCTTTGTGAGGACGCCCTCGAACAAGTCGCCTACGCGAGCGAACCGTTCGAGCACGTTGCGGATGTGGAACTGCTTCGGATCCAATTTTGGCGTAACCTCACGCCAGGTCAGCGGGGTGGCCACCGGCGCGCCAGGATGAGGTCGCGGAACATAGGGAGCGGAAATGGTTTTGCCGCTTCCAATCTGGGCCCAATCGAAATAGACGCGTCCTTTTTCACGTTTAGAGACAGACCGCGGCGTCGTAAACAGGTCGGGCCGCTCCGCGATCGCGAGGCGGGCGATGATCTCTGCGAAGCTTCTGGCCTGGTCGAAGGTGTAGTCGGGCTCGAGTGGAATGTAGATGTGCATTCCGTCGCCGCCGGTGGTCTTCGGATAGCCTTTCAGCCCCAGCGCGTCGAGTTTGCGTTTCACCAAGAGAGCAGCCTCGACGATCTTGGCGTACTCGCATTCCATCGGATCGAGATCAATCAGGATGTAGTCTGGATTTTCGATCGAGCCGACACGCGACATCCCTGGATTCTGGTCGATGCAGGCAAGGTTCACCAGGAACAGGAGCGTGGCGCGATCATCGGCGACAACGTAATTGATTCCGTCCACCAGTTCGAGACGCAGCCACTTCGGAAAGCTGGCCGCGGCTTCTTTCTGGAAGAAGAATTCGCCGCGAATGCCATTCGGATAGCGTTTGAGCGAGAGTGGCCGATCGCGCAAATGCGGGATCAGCAAATCAGCGACCGCGTCGTAGTAGTTCAGCAGCTCGCGCTTCGTGTAGCCTTCCTCCGGCCAGAAGATTTTGTCCAGATTCGTGAACTTCACTTTTTGCTCGTCGATCGAGAGCGTCACTTCCTTCTTGCTGTCATCAAGAAGCGGCTTACGCTCCGCCGTCTCAGCGGGGGTAGGCGGCTGGTCGGTTGCGCCGGGCAACTCGCGGACGCAATCCGCTGGATCGACATCGTTGCGCAGACCAATAAAGGACGGCGCGCGGAGACGGCCCTCTTCCGTCCACTGGACGAATTTCACTGCGCAGACGATTTCAGGACGGGCCCACGTGGTCTTCGCGGCGATGGATTTGTCGATGGGGAAGAGCGGCTGCTTGACGATCAGCGGCTGCAGTGTCGCGTGAATCCGCTCCATCATTTTGCGGTCGAAACCGGTGCCGACATTTCCGGCCCACTGGAGAACGCCTCCGGCGTAGACACCGAGCACCAGCGCTCCAAAATGATCGCGCTCGCCTTCGGTGTAGCCGCAAATCAGAAATTCCTGTTGCGTGACCGCCTTGTATTTCACCCAGTCGGAACTGCGGCGCGATTCGTAGAACGACTGCGGACGCTTGCCCACGACGCCTTCGAGGCCCTGCGCTTTCGCTGCTTCAAAAAGCTCCGCGCCGTGCCCCGCGAAGTGTTCAGAAAATCGAATGTGGCTGGTGGTGGTGAGCAGGCCTTGCAACAGTTCCTTGCGTTCGACCAGGGGCATCCCGCGCAGGTCGAAACCGTCGAGGTACAGCAGGTCGAACACAAACAGGACCACCGGATTCGCGCGGGCCAGTGTTGCGGCGGCACTCGCTTCGGACACATGCATACGGCGCTGGAGGAGCTCGAAGCTCGGCAGGCCGCGTTCATCGAGAGCCGCGATCTCGCCGTCGAGAATCGCGGTTTCTGCGCGAACCAGACTGGGGAGGATGCCGAGTTCCGGATACTGCCGGTCCATGACGTTACCGGTGCGCGACACCAGCCTTAGGGAGCCTTGATCGAGATAGCAGATGGCGCGCACGCCATCCCATTTCACTTCGTAAAGCCAGTCGTCTTGTTTCTTCTTGAGAATTTCCGGATCGCCCAACTGCGCCTTCATCGGATCGATGCTGGCAGGCATTCGGCTGCGATGCGCGCCCTTGCGGTCCGACAGATCGCGAGGCTGGAATTCTTTCCGCGGCGGAAGTTCCTGCGCGATCTCCTCCTGGGTCCTGCCGGTCAGCACACTGTGGCCAAACTCTTCCGGATCCCAACCGGTAACGGCGTCCGCGTCCTTCTTCTTGATGAGCAGCCACTCGTTTCCGCGCGTCTTCGCGGACTTCATTTTCACGATGGCGAATTCGCCACGCGCCTTGGCACCGTGGAGCCGGAATTTGAAGTCGCCTCGCGCCAGCTGCTCTTCGGCCGTCTTGTCGCCGAGCACTTCATAGGTGCCGCGATCCCAGAGCATCATACTGCCGCCGCCGTACTGGCCCTTCGGAATGACACCCTCGAAGGCGGCGTATTTCAGGGGATGGTCTTCGGTCATCATGGCCATCCGCTTGATCGAGGGATCGAGCGTGGGACCCTTGGGAACCGCCCACGACTTCAAAACCCCATCGACTTCGAGGCGGAGATCGTAGTGCAGATTTGTGGCATGATGACGCTGAATGCAGAACGCCGGAAGGCCGGTCCGCGGGGCTTCCTGATCGTCCGCCGGCTCCGGAGTCTGGTCGAACTGACGTTTTTTGCGGTATTCTTCGAGTGCCATCGAACGTAAGCGCTTGAAAATGTTTGCCCTCTTATGTTATCGCTGAAGAGGGCATTCGAGTAACGATCTCAGGAGGATCTTATGGCATCGACAGTTTGGAAAGGGCACCTGACGTTCGGCCTGGTGTCGTTCCCCATCAAGCTGTTTAGCGCAGCTCGCGGCGAAAGCGTCAGCTTCAACCAGCTTCACAAAGTCGATGGATCCCGCATCAAGCAGGTCCTGTTTTGCCAAGCCGAAGACAAGCCGATTCCGCGCAGCGAGATTGTGAAGGGCTTCGAGTACGAGAAGGACCGCTACGTGACGATCGAGGACGAAGACATCAAGAAGGTGGCTCCGGCGTCGGCGAAGGTGATGGAGGTGCTTGAGTTCGTCAAGGCCGATCAGGTGGATCCGATTTACTACGAGACGTCCTATTACATGGCTCCGGATGAAGCCGGCGAAAAGCCGTACGCGCTGCTTTTTGAGGCGCTGAAGAAATCCGGGTACTGCGGCGTCGGCAAGATCGCGATGCACAATCGCGAGCACATCGTGATTCTGCGGCCCGGCAAGAACGGCGTCCTGCTTCACACGATGTTCTTCAATCACGAGATCCGTCAGGTAGACGAATTTCGCACCGACACCAGTCTGGTCAGCGACAAGGAACTGGCTCTGGCCAACCTGCTGATCGAGACGCTTGCGGCGGAATTCGAGCCAGCGAAGTACAAGGATAGCTACCGCGAGAATCTGATGGCGATGATCGAAGCAAAGAAGGCCGGTCAGGAAGTGATCGCCACGCCGGAACCGCAGCAGCACAAGGTCATCGATATTTTGGAAGCGTTGAAGGCAAGTCTCGCGATGGCCAAGAAGCCGGCCGCATCGGCTCCGACTGCGACGCAAGCGGCGGCACCGGTCGCCGAAAAGGCTCCGCGGAAACGCAAGGCAAGCGGCGGCTAGGCGCTGTCGGGTTTGATCAGCGCTTCGGCGTAGAGCGCGCCTTCGGGCGTGTCCTCGTGTTTGAAGAACACGAACACGTCGCGGCCCCCTGCGACTAGAGAATTCACGCGTTCCGTGATTTGGGCTCGCTCGTCGACTGAATAGTTTGTTTTTCGCAAGCGCAAGTACACGAAGCTCGCCGTCAGCACGTGCGGGATCTCGAAGGTGTCGGATTCCGCGAGACAGAGGGCTACGCCGCGCTTTTCGAGAATCGCGTACACACCATCGCTGAGCCACGATGCGTTCCGAAACTCGAACGCGCAGCGAATGTCCTGGGGCACGCGATCGAGAAACGCGGACAGCAAGCCTTGGTCGACTTTGAAGTTCGGTGGCAACTGGAATAGAACGGGACCCAGACGCCGAGTGGCGCGCAGCGGATCGATGGCCTTGAAGAAAACGTCGATGAAGTCACTTTCCTTCAGGCGCTGGATGTGGGTGAGATTCTGGTGCGCTTTGGTGGCGAACAGGAAGCCGTCGGGGGTTTGCGCCACCCAGTTAGCGAGCGTGTTCGCGGACGGGAGATGCCGGAAGGTGTAATTGATTTCGACCGCGTTCAGACGCGTAGCGTAGTGGGTAAGGAACTTCTTTTGGGCCAGCTTTTCAGGATAGAAAGCAGGCTTCCAGCCCGGATACGCGAAGCCAGACGTGCCTGCATAGAGTTGGGCCATACGGCAAAGTAGCATAAGCTCCGGTGCCAATGGATGCGGTACTTCAGGCGACTACTTTGAAGAGTTGCCGACGGCGCTCGGCCCATACGTGGGAACCGAAGATGCGCGGTCCGGCTTCAATCAGGCGCGGCAGGAGGTAGAACACAGTCGCCGGATTCCAGAGGTGGCCGTCGCGGTTGCGCAAGCCCTCTTTGTTGAGCTCAACGGCGACGCCGGAGAGGGGTTTGTCGAGTACGATCCACTCCATCACGCGGATCAGGATATGCATTTCAGCAGGGTCATCTTCCAGATGACGGCCATCCTCCGCGATCTTCAAGCCGTACGGAATCTCAACGAATTGGTCGGGTCCACGGGGCATAGTGCCATCGGCATTGCACGTTGGAGTCCAGCGCAACTAGCGAGAAGTTTTGAAAACGAACACCGCGAAATGTTCGCTCTTGGGACAGTGTCGAACGCAGCCGGACGGGCGAACCTACTTTGCGGAAGGCGGGGGCAAGGAAGATCGTATGGCCCCGACGATGATGTCGGGATCGTCCGCCTCGATGTCGTGGCTGCTGCCTACGGCCAGGACCAATTTCGAAATACTGGACCAGTCCAGCAATTTGCGCTGCTGCGTAATCCAGGAGCTTTTGTCGTCTGCGGAAGTCGCACGAGCGATCGCGATCAGCGGAAGTTTACCCAGCGGAGTGGGCTTTTTCGACGCAGCCAGCAGAATGCTCGCGAGTTCGCGTTGATATCGCAAACCTTCGAGAGTCTTAGGCGCTTGATCGAAATACCAACGTCCAGTGGCCCACGAATGGGCGGTTTGCGCATCGGCCGGAAGTTTCCTTAACGCCGGTTCGAGCCCGGGATTGCTAGGCGCCGGACGCTTTTGCGCAGCCGCGGTGTATTCGGCGATCTGCGCATCGGTGAGCGCCGACATGCGCTCTCCGTTATCCGGAACCGCATCGACTAGGATCAGCGCGCGGACGCGGTCCGGATGCTCGGCGGCGAAGATGCGTGCCGAAGAGCCTCCGGCAGAGTGCGCGACGAGAATCACAGGGCCTGTTGCGTCGGCAAATGCCGCGACCTTCTCCAGATCGGCGAGCGCTTTACGGGGTTCAAATTCACCGCCGGGATCGCTCCAGGCCTCGCCCGCGCGATCCCACGTGCAGGCGCGCGCGAATTTGGCGACTTGCTGCTGAACCAGGATCCAATCCACCGAAAAACGCGGGACGCCATTTACAAACACTACCGCTGGTCCTTTACCGCGGCAATCCACGTGTAGATTTCGGCCGTTGATCGGCACGAACTGCCCCGGCATCGACGGGGTCCGCTGCGCGCAGGCGATGGATGCCAATAGGAACAGGAGGCGGCTCACGACGCGAGCACTCCGCGGCATTCCCCAAATCCGATCGTTCGGAAACCGGAGCGCTCACAGAATCCGCGAAGCACCACTTCGTCCATGGCTTCGAGGAAGGTCCGCTGCTCGCCGGACGGCAGTTGCAGAGGCTCAGTGCCGCGCCACGTCAATTCGAGCATGGAACCACGCGCGTCTTTATCGGGTCCGCTGACTGTTCCCGAACCCAGCAAATCACCGGGGCGCAGATTGCATCCGTTCGAAGTGTGGTGCGTGATCATTTGGGCGAAGGTCCAGTACAGGTCGGCGAAATTCGCGCGAGAGAGCCTGAGCGGAGGCAGATTCTGGCGGCGCATAGCCTCCGACGACAGGTACACTTCGAGCGTCAGCTTCACGCCGCCGCGAGCGCGATCCGTCGGGTCGTCGAGATACGGCAGGGGCTGCGGATCGCTTTCCGGGCGGGCGAAATGCGGAATGCGAAAAGGCGCGAGCGCCTCCGCCGTGACGATCCACGGGGAAATCGAGGTGGCGAAGCTCTTCGCTAAAAAGGGACCCAGCGGTTGATATTCCCAGCGCTGAATATCGCGCGCCGACCAGTCGTTCAATAAGCAAAGTCCGAACAAATGCTCTTCGGCTTCGGCGATCGGAACCGGGGTAAACAGCGCGTTGGTCTGTCCTATAAATGCGCCGACCTCGCATTCGTAATCGATTTGAGTGCTGGGTCCGAAACTGGGCGGAACGATGTTGCCAGTCTGGATTTGGCCGTGTGGCCGAACGATGGCGGCTCCGCTGGCGATCACGGACGAGGCGCGCCCGTGATAACCGATAGGCACGTACTTATAGTTCGGAAGCAGCGGGTTGTCCGGCCGGAACATTCCACCGACGTTGGTCGCGTGAAACACGCTGGCGTAGAAATCGGTGTAGTCGCCGATCGACGCCGGGAGCAGCAGGAAGCAATCCGCCTGCGCGTGCAAGGGAAGGGAAGGCGCGCCGGAATCTTTGCGGAGCAGCCTGCTGATCTCAAGGCGGAGGCTGCTCCAGTTGGCGGGCGGAAGTGCCATTAGCCAATTGAGTGTCATCGACCGGGACGCGGCCGCTGCCGGCCCGTTCATGAGGCGCTGGTCAACGCATGCGCGGAGATCCAAAATCTGATCTCCGATGGCGCATCCGATGCGAGGCTCCTCTCCATTGCGGCCGAAGACACCGAGAGGAAGATTCTGAATCGGAAATTGCGAATCGGCAAGATTCGCTGATTCCACCGAGCTTATGAGGCCAGGGTCGTGCGTTTCGTTCAGTTCATACATGCGGCGTTACCAGATGGAATCCTGCAGAAAACCCAGCTTCTCAAGATCGGCGATGGGTTCTTCAAACGAGCACGAGCCAAACGAGAGCGCAAAGCGAATGCGCACGTCTTCCACCTGTGCGCCAGTCAGGCGGAATACCCGCCAGGCGATGTCGCCGGAACTGAGCCGCAAGGCGGCCGGATCCTGCTCCTCGAGCAAGGGTGCAATTGCTTTCGGATCCATCCCCAGACGTATCCACGAAGCAGCCAGGAACAGATTCAAGAAACCGAACATCCAAGCCTGCGGTGCGTCGGCCGAATAGGTGAGGGGGCGATAGCTGTAGAGCGGATGATGCAGTCCGGCGGTCGC
This sequence comes from Bryobacterales bacterium, assembly GCA_038210135.1. Classification (GTDB taxonomy): domain Bacteria; phylum Acidobacteriota; class Terriglobia; order Bryobacterales; family Bryobacteraceae; genus JBBQWZ01. The sequence goes on along the minus strand of JBBQWZ010000019.1, from coordinate 75,095 downwards.
TTTGAAGGCGACGTTCGCGCGCGCCGCAAGGTCCAGGAAGCGTACGATTTCGCCGGTTTGAGGAAACGCCTCGGCCGCGACGCCGCCGGTGCGAATCTTCGCGCGCCTTCCACATTCGGCAATCGCAGCAATCAGCGGAGAAGGGTCCTGCGCGATAGGAATTTCGAAGTAAGTAAGAAAATCTTCCGGCAGCAGTTTCGCCGAGCTCTCGATCTGCCCCGGGCTCTGGACCCGCATTTCCACGGAATCGATTTGCGCCGTCCCGTGCTGACGATGATTGAAGGCGGCGATAGCGGCCAGGTCGGTTTCAAGATTACCGCTCAACAACGCGCTGACGGGCCAAGGATACTCCGGATCTTTGGGAAGAGAGGGCTCGAGTTCTTCCAGCCGCGCCACCGGAATAACAAAGCGGCCAAGCGCGAACTGATGCGGACCCGTCCGGTAAGCCGCGTAATTTTCCGCCGCTACATTCATCGAAAGAGCCGATGGCGGAAACAATCCGGCGTAGTCGATGAGATCCCGAATGAGAGAGCGAATCAAGTGATCAGGATATCAAGAGGCGCATCACCGGCGGCGCGCGAGGCCGTTATGATGAACGAGGACATGCAGCGTGTATTGATCGTGGGAGGCGGAATCATCGGCCTGGCGACGGCGTTTCGCCTGGGACAGAAATATCCGAAGGCGCGGATTACGGTGCTCGAAAAGGAATCGGTAGTCGGGCAACATCAGACCGGCCATAATTCCGGTGTTCTGCATTGCGGGCTGTACTACAAACCAGGATCTCTCAAAGCGCGAATGGCGGTGGAAGGAATTCGCGAAATGACGCGGTTCTGCGAGGAAAACCAAATTCCGCACGAAATCTGCGGCAAGCTCGTTCTTGCGGCGAATGAGGAAGAGGTGCCGCGCCTTCGTGATTTAGAAAAGCGCGGTAAAGAGAACGGCCTCGAAGGCCTGGTGTGGATGACGCGCGAAATGTACCGCGAGATCGAGCCGCATGCGGGTGGCGTCGCCGCGCTTCGGGTGCCTCAGGAAGGCATCGTCGACTACGCTTCGGTGTGCGCGGCATTGGTCAAGAAGATCGAGCAGCAGGGGAGCCGCGTCGTCACCGGAGCGCGAGTCGTTGGCCTGAAGACGGGTACCTCGTCGGGATCGGAGTGGACGGCCAAAACGACCGAAGGCGAATTCCATGGGGAGTTCCTTATCAATTGCGCCGGCTTGCATTCGGACCGCATCGCAGAGCTGGGCGGCGGAGGCAGGGAAGTGCGGATCGTGCCTTTTCGTGGCGAATATTACAAAATTCGCGAGGATCGCCAGACGCTGGTTCGCCATCTGATTTATCCGGTACCCGACCCTGGATTTCCGTTTCTAGGCGTTCATTTCACACGGATGATTCACGGGGGCGTCGAGGCGGGTCCGAATGCGGTGCTGGCTTTTTCGCGCGAAGGATATAAGAAAACCGATTTTCGCGCCGCTGATTTGTGGGACGCAATCACGTACGCCGGTCTTTGGCGATTTCTGCAAAAGTACCCGCGTATGTGTTTCGACGAACTGCGGCGGTCGTTTTCCAGGGACCTGTTTTGCAAGTCGCTGCAACGTCTGGTTCCGGAACTTCAGCCGGAAGACCTGGTGGAAGGCGGATCCGGAGTCCGCGCGCAGGCGATGGCGCCGAGTGGAGAGTTGCTGCAGGATTTCCACTTCGTCGAGCGGGAACGCGCGTTGCACGTCGTGAATGCTCCGAGTCCTGGGGCAACCGCGTCGCTTGCGATCGGCGGCGAAATCGTACGCCGCTGTGGTGGCGGGCTGGCCTAACGCTCGGAAGTGGTCCAGGGACGCGGCGAGGCCGGAACCAGATCCGATGAAGAAGTTCTAGCTCTTGGGTTCGAGAGCGCTGAGCAGCTTCGCGCCGAACGGTGACGCGATGGCGGGTTCCTTGCGCTGCGGCGGAGGCTGGGTGGCAACGGGTGTCACTAGCTTGGGCGCTACCGGGTGAGAAGCGGCGTCAACTGGCGGTACTTGAGACGGGACCGGCGAGTCCGCGACGGGGCCGGCGACCGGGGCAGCGGTCTGGTCTTGCAGCCAACGGTCTTTCTTGAGGGCTGCGCGATCGAGGGCCGAATTATACGAGGTCCAGGTACCTTCGAGGTTCTTGTCGTTGGCGATCAGGGCGCGCATCGCTTCCATTTTGGAATCCATGTTGTCGAGATGATGGAGTAGCAGCGCTTCGGGAAACAGGGGCACTTTCGGAGAACCATAGGCGAGTTCTCCGTGATGAGAAAGAATTAAATGCTGAACCAGCAAACGCAGCTTCGGCGGAAACTCCGGCTGACGTCGAATGTGCTCGTCCACCAATTGCGCGCCGATGACAATGTGGCCGAGCAGCTGGCCTTCGGCCGTATAGGCGAAGCTTCGTTCGTAGCCGAGTTCGCGAGTCTTGCCGATGTCGTGGAGGATGACGCCGGTCATCAGCAAATCGCGATCGATCCCGGCGTAGTGGGCGGCGGTCGATTCCGCCAACGCCGCAAGCGACAACGTGTGTTCGAGCAAGCCGCCGAGCCACGCGTGGTGAATTTGCTTCGCCGCTGGGGCGGTGCGGTAGGCTTTCGCGAGAGCCTCGTCCGCGAAGATCGAGTCGAGAAGCGCCTTCAAATGCGGATTCGTCATCGACGAGATCCGCGACTGCAATTCCGCGAACATCTCCGCCGGATCGCGCTTCGAGGCGGGCAGGTAATCCGCGAGATCCTGCTGCGCCGCATCCTGCCGCTGTAGCTTGTGAATCGTGAACTGGGGCCGGTTCTGGAAGACCTGCAGCAGACCCTTCACGCGGACGAAGTCGTCGCGCTCGAAGGTTTCCATCACCTCCGCCGCGTTGTCCCACATCTTCGCGTCCAAGTCGCCGGACTTGTCCGCGAGCGTCAGCGAGAGATACGATTCGCCAGTTCGCTTTTGGCGGATCTCCTTATGCTGAACGAGAAACGTTCCGGTCGCAATCTGATTCGCCAGCAGGTCCGAAACGTACGGAGACTTCATTTCGAGGAGGATGCCTTCGTGTTCTGCGTCTTGGTTCCGGGAATCGGAATCCAGAGCAACCGCTTCTTGCGCGTCTGGCTTGCGACTTCGGCCTTAGTGACCGTTTCGGGCTTCAACTGGGCCGGATCGCTCCAGACGGTGTTCTTGCCCGCTGCCGCGCCGGTGTCCACGTAGCCTGCTTTGATTTCGAGGAACGCGTCCTGCCGGAGCTTGGTCAGATATTCGCGGACCGCCGGGCCCATGCGCGGCATGAACAGCTTTTCCTGGACCTCGTTCTCGACCTCTTCGAGCGTGGCAAGGCCGGCCTTTTGATGCTCTTCGACTTTGAGGATCAGGAACCCGGCATCCACCTTGATCGGATCGCTCACGTAGCCGCGCGGCTGGTCCCAAACTTTGGTTTCGAGTTCCGCTTTCAGCTGTCCCTTCGTGAAGGCGTCGAGTGCGCCGCCCTGTGAGGCGGTAACGGCGTCCGAATTTTGCTGGGCGAGTTCAGGAAACTTTTCGCCCTTCTTGGCGCGCGCGGAAAGGTCAGTCGCTTTCTTTTGCAGCAGGGCGACCTCGGCGGGAGTCTTGTTCTCCGTCGAAACTAGCAGTTCGCGGAGGTACACCCGCTCTTCGCGCTTGAAGTCGTTCTTGTGGTCTTCGTAATACTTCCTGATGTCGTCTTTCGAAACGTTGATTTTGCCGCCGACTTCCTGACGGATCACTTTGTTGGTGAGCAAAGAGTTCTTGTAGTCGTTCTTGTAATCTTCAAATGGCATGCCCGCGTTCTCGCGGACGAACTGCTGAAACTTTTCCGGATCCGCGATCTTGAACTGGCGCTGCATGTCGGCCAGATACTTCGATACTTCGGGATCGACATTGATGCTCAGCTCTTTGGCTTTCGAGATCAGCAGCAGCTGGTCGATCCGCTCGCGAAGAAGATCCTTATCACGAAGCGCCAACGCTTCCGCGAGGCGGGGACCGGTTTGGCTCTGTTGACGTAACTCTGCTTCCACCTGCCGGTGAAGCTTCTCGATCTCGCCGCGGGTGATGATGTCGCCGTTGACTTTGGCGATGATCTCTTCCATCAGCCGGATTTCGGCGGCGCGCGCAGGGATGCTAACAAGGAGAGCGGCGCTCACCGCAAAAACTGCAAAACTTCGCATGATCTTATTATAGAACCGCCGCGGCGGGTTTGACTTTATTACCAGCGTATAGTTGTGCCGGATGCGCTCATGCCTGTGAACTTCAGGCCCGACAGGGCGGCGGCCATGACTCGAAATACGCCGTAAAAGCAAAGTATTCTCCTCTATTGACGGGTTGTCCTCCAACAGAGTGCACGGCTCTGGCCAGGCATTTAGCCCGTTAACGCTTCCACGTACTGACGCAGCGTTGCGAGCATCTCCCCCGGCGATTCCTTCCCGCCGATCGGTAGTTTCAAGACTCCCGCCGGTGAAAATTGCGCTCCCGGAGTCGAGGAGACGAGTTGCATTAATTTCTGTGGATCGATCCGCGAAGCTTCGTGGAATTTCACGTTCAGCGTGCCGGCACGACGGTCGATCGCCTCGATGCCGGCGCGTTCGGCGGCCGATTTCACTAACGCGAATTCAACGAGCTGAAGAACCGGCTCCGGCGCGGGACCATAGCGGTCGGACAATTCGTCGCGCAGTCGTTTGGCTTTTTCTTCGTCATTCGTATCCGCGATTCGCTTGTAGGCGCGTAAACGTTGCTGATCGTCGGAGATGTATTCGGCGGGAATGCGAATGTCCAGGCCGAGATTCAGATTCGAGTGGACTTCGAGCGGAATCTCCTCGCCCTTCAGTTCTCGGACCGTTTCTTCGAGCATGCGGATGTACATGTCGAAGCCAATCGCTTCGATATGGCCATGCTGTTCACCGCCCAGGAGGTTGCCGCCACCGCGCAATTCCAGATCGAGCGCGGCGATCTTGAAGCCGGCTCCAAGATCCGAGAATTCGCGCAGCGCAGCCAGCCGTTTGCGTGCGACGTCGGTCAATTCTTTATCGGGAGGAACCAATAAATACGCATATGCGCGGCGATTCGAGCGGCCCACGCGGCCTCGCAACTGGTACAGCTCCGAAAGGCCGTAGCGTTCCGCGTGGTCGATCAGGATTGTGTTGGCAAGCGGAATATCGAGCCCGTTCTCAACGATCGTCGTGCAAACAAACACGTCGTACTCGTGCTGCATGAACCCGAGCAGAACGCGTTCGAGTTCATTCTCGCCCATCTGTCCGTGACCGACGCCGATCCTGGCTTCAGGCAGCATCTCCTGAATCAACGCCGCCCGCTCGAAGATGGAATCGACGCGATTGTGGACGTAGTACACCTGCCCGCCGCGTGAAATCTCCTGCTCGATCGCGGTCTTGATCAGGTCCAGGTTAAAGTGCGCGACGACCGTATGGACGGCAAGCCGGTCTTTGGGAGGTGTCTCAATAACGCTCATGTCGCGCAGGCCAAGCAGGGACATGTGTAAGGTTCGTGGAATCGGCGTGGCGCTCATGGTCAGCACGTCCACGTTCGCGCGCATCTGTTTGAGGCGTTCTTTGTGCCGGACTCCGAAGCGCTGTTCTTCATCGACGATCAGCAACCCCAGATCCGCGAACTTGACGTCTTGCGAAAGCAGCCGGTGCGTTCCGATCAGCACGTCCACCTTGGCGGCGTCCACGTCGACTAAGACCTGATCGATTTCCTTTTTGTTGCGGAACCTGGAAATCATTTCGACGCGCGCGGGAAAGGGTGCGAACCGCCTCTTAAAGGTTTCGAAATGCTGAAACGCAAGCACGGTCGTGGGCGCAAGAACCGCAACTTGCTTTCCGTCGCCCAGCGCCTTGAACGCGGCCCGCATCGCAACTTCTGTCTTGCCGAAGCCGACGTCGCCGCACAGAAGGCGATCCATCGGCGTATCGGATTCCATGTCGCGTTTGATGTCTTTGATCGCGGTGCCTTGATCCTTGGTTTCGGTGAAGTCGAACGCCTCTTCAAACTCGCGCTGCCAGTTGGAATCCGTCGAAAACGCAAAGCCTTTCGCCATGCGGCGCTGGGCGTAGAGCTTCAGTAGCTCGTCGGCCATGTCGCGCATTTTGGCTTTGACGCGCGTTTTAGTTTTCGACCAGGATGCTCCACCGAGGCGATCGAGGTGCGGTGCCGATTCACCGCCGCCGCGGAACTTCTGCACCAGATCCATCCGGGTTAGCGGAACGTACAGCTTCGCGTCCCCCGAATACTCGATCAGCATGAAGTCGCCCTTTTGCTCGCCTTGCGCGATCTCGCGGACGCCGACAAATTTGCCGACGCCGTGCGTGGTGTGCACGACGAAATCACCCGGCTTCAGGTCCGCGAGATCGGAAGCGAAGGTCGCCAATTGCGCTTTTGTAATTCCGGGACGCGCGATCAGGTCGGAGGTATCGAACAAATCCTCGCTGCCAAACAGGGCGATTCGCGCGTCCGGGAAAACCGCGCCCTTGCGGACGTGGCCTTTTACGAGACAAGTCGAAGCGACGGAGCCGGCCAGATAGGAGCGTTCAGCAAGATATTGGGAAGCGGCTTCGTTGGGTCCGAGCCCCAACTGGAAGGGCACGGAGTACTCGTGAAAAATGTCCGCCAAGCGTTCGAGTTCGCCGTTGGTCGGCGCGAAGAACGCGGTGCGATAGCCTTGCTCGATCAGCGATTTCGCCTCGGCAACCGCAACTTGCATGGATCCGTGGAAGGCCATCGACGGGCGGCTGTTGACGTGATGGCTGGTCTGGCCGTCGTTGAGATCCCGAAGTTCCAGATCGAGCTCGCGGAACTGGACAGTCGTGTAGGTTTTGACCAGCTCTTCGAATTCTTCGCGCCGGAAGAAGCTTGCCACCGGATCGACCGGAGACTTGCGAGCCGGATCCTCCAAGCGCTTCCAGAGGCGGTCCGCGGCCGCTAGCAGCTGCTCCGGTTCGTCGAGAAGTACGATCGGCTCGGGGGCTAGGCCGAAGATCGAATGCGTTCGCGGACGCACCATCGGCACCACAAACTCCCAGCCCGGAAAAACGTCTCCCGGACTGGCGACCGAATCAAAATCGATCGCCTCCGCGAGTTGATGGAAGAGCGCGCGCGTCCGCGGAGTCTCGGTCAGAGGAAGCACGTGGGCCTCGGTGATCTTCAACACCGAGCGCTGCGACTCGACCTCGAATCGCCGAATGCTTTCGATCTCGTCGCCGAAGAATTCGATGCGGAGCGGATTGGAGCTCTCCGCCGGATACACGTCGAGGATGCCTCCGCGAATCGAGTACTCGCCTACCATCTCGACGGGTTCGCGGCGCTCATAGCCGATGGATTCAAGGTGCTGCGCGATCATCTCCATCGGCAGCTCTTCGCCGGTGCGAAGTGTCAGCGCGAGTTGCGAATAGAAATCCGGCGACTCGGTTTTCAGCAACGCGGACCCGATCGGCGTGATGGTCACCGGCACGGCCGTACCGGTAACGTGGCTGTTCGCCAGACGCCAAAATCCGATCGCCCGCTGTTCGGCGATCTCTGAGTGCGGCGAGAGACGCTGCGAGGGAATCACATCCAGCGCGGGAATCAATTGTGGTTTCGGCAAGCCCGGATGATGGACCAGCAATTCGAAGAACGTGCTGACCAGTTCGAATAGGGTTTCGGCTTCCTTGGATCCGTCGGTGATGATGAGAATCGGCCGCTCGACCACCTGCCACAGCAGCGTGAGGTAGAGCGCCTTCGCGGTGGTCGTGAGGCCCGACAGGCGGAGCGATCGTTCGCTTCGTCGTGTGAGCGCGGTGATGAGTTCCTGGAACGCGGGGTGGCGCGCCGCGAGCGTCAGAATCTCTCGGACGGCGGGATGTGTCACGGGCGGGCGAGAATCTCTTTTTCGATGTTGGTTGTCGAATAACCGGGTTCGAGCGAGAGCGCCATCACTTTTCCTCCAGCAGCTTCCACCTCTTCGCGTCCGGCAATAAAATGCGCCCAATCCGCGCCTTTCACCAGGATGTCAGGTAGAACGTCGGCGATCAGTTCGCGGGGCGTGTCCTCATCGAAGAACGTTACGGCGTCCACCGCTTCGAGTGTTTGCGCGAGCGCCGCACGCTCGAATTCCGAAATCAGCGGGCGCTTCGGGCCCTTCAATCGTTGTACGGAACTATCGGTGTTCAAAGCTAAAATCAGGATATCGCCGAGCGATCTTGCGCTCTCGAGAAGACGGATGTGGCCGGGGTGCAGAATATCGTAGCAGCCGTTGGTGAAAACCACTTTCTGCCCGGCGGCTTTCCATTTTGCGCGTTGAGCAACAAGGTCCGCGCGCTCAAAGAAATTACCCATGTGCTCCTATTATTGCGGAAGCTGTACCTCAAAAAAAGAAAGGGCCGGAACTCCTCTGCGGAAGCTCCGGCCCGTTTCGCTAACGCGGCCCAGTTTAGAAGACGAACTTCGCTCCCAACTGCAGAGTACGCCCGTTGCTCGCGCCGGTAATGACGCCGAAGGTATTCTTCGACGGATCCGCGTTGTAGTTGGCCACGTTCGTACCGGGATTGTTGAACTTCGCGTGGTTGGCGACGTTGAACGCCTCGCCGCGCAATTCAAAGCTCATGCTCTCTGTGAACTTGATCAGCTTCGCGACGGAAGTGGTCAAGTCCACGTAGCCCGGTCCGCTGAAGCTGTTGCGGCCGCTGCTTCCGAAGACTCCAGGGCGAGTCTCCTGAACGAAAGAGGTCGGGGAGAACCAGGGATTGCCGATGTTGATCCCGTGAAGGATGTCAACCTGCGCCACCTGATTCGCCGTTTGCGTGCTACCCGGGGTGTTCAGCGCCGAACCACCAGTGATGGTCAAAGGCGTTCCGGTGTAGGCTGAGACAATTCCGTTGACGCGCCAGTTGCCGAGCACGTTTGCCATCAGGCCAGTGCTCATGAATTTCTTTCCCTGGCCGAACGGCAACTCGTACACGAAGCTCTGTACATACGAATGCGTGCGGTCGAAATTGTTGCGCGCGTAATTGCGGCGGAAGTCCACGTACGAAAGCGGCACGCCTTCGTCGTCGTTGTTCTGGAAGCTCATGCCGCGGGCCCAGGTGTATGCGGTGGTCATCGTCAGGCCGCCGGCGAAGCGGCGATCCAGCTTGACTTGCAGTGCGTTGTACATGTTCGAGAACCCGCCGAAAAACAGGTTGCTCGCGCCCGTACGCCCATACTTCGCGAACTGCGGCTGGGAAGCGTTTCCGCCGCCCGCGGTGGTCGCGGCATTCAGGTTGTATTGCAGCGGCGCGTGCACGCCGTGGTTACCGACGTAGGCAACATCCAAGGTCAGCTTCATAGGCAACTGACGCTGGATGGCGAGGTTCCAGCTTTCGACGTACGGATTCTTGAACTGTGTATTCACCGAGACGTACGTCGAATTCGCGAGCGTTCCCAATCCGGCAACTGGAATGATGCCATTCGCCGGAATCGGAGGATTGACCGGGGCCGGGAAGCCAGTCTGGAAAGTCGCTGTCCGTCCATCCGGCAGAACCGCCGGTCCGTAAGTCGAGATAGCCGGATCGAACTGGTTGTTCGCGCGGATCGGATAGTTGTAGGCGTAGGTATTGTCCGGAAACGGCGTGTAGCTGATGCCGAAGCCGGCGCGGATGACGGTCTTTTCGTTAAAACGATAGGCGAGTCCAAGGCGCGGCGCGAAGTTCGCGTAACGCTTCTTCATGCCCAAATCGTTCGGGTTGCTGCCGACGCCGGCGATGATGAGCGAGTTCGTTGCGAAGTCGTAGTTCGAGAAGCCGCCGTCGAAACGCGGAGTGGCCGGCTTATAGAATTCCCAGCGTAAGCCCACGTCCACCGTCAGCTTCGAACTGACTTGCCATTTGTCCTGCACAAAACCAAACAGCAGCCACTGGCGATAGGCCGGGAAATACTGGCCAAGGTCGCGGCCGGCCTGGTTCGGAAGATCCAGGAGGAGGCTGGCGAAGTTGTTATAGTAGCTGGTCGCTGGTCCGCCCTTGAGCGAAGTCTGGCCGGCGGAGAAGTTGAATAAGCCACGCGGACTGAAGGTCTGATCCTGCAAGAGTTCATCACGCATCCGGCGGAGATCGCCGCCGAACTTGATGGTGTGGTTGTGGTAGATCTTGGTCCAGGTATTGACCAGATTGATGTTCGCTTCCGAACGGACCCAAGGTACGCTAGCCGAGTAGCCGATCGTGTTGGCCGAATAGAAGCTTCCAATATTGACGCCGACAATGCCGCTATAGAACGGTCCGATGTTGACGCCGGGGATCCCAAGGGCAGCCGAAGAGTCGGTGCCGTAATCGCTGTTCTGTGCTTCGTTGTGATAGTACGCGACGCCGAAGCGGAATTCAGAGATCAGGGTAGGCGAAAAGATACGGCTGTAGTTCAAGCCGCCGCTGTAGGTCTTCTGGATGCCAGTGCCCTGGAAGTTGCCCTGCGCTGGTCCGCCCAGAATCTGGCCGAAAACGGGCGCCTGGAAAACTTCCGGACGCGAGTAGCTAAGGCGACCAGAGAGGCGATCCTTATCCGTCATCACGTAATCGACTTTGACGTCGTAAGACGTGGTGTCCTTGTGGAACGGCAGGAGCGCGAAGTAGTTGTTCGATCCGCTCGCGCTCGCCACGTTCGGCCGGGGCAATAACGCCAATAATTTCGCTGAAATCGGGTTAATCCTGTCCAACGGAATCTGATTGTTTTCGAACGGCGTGCGCCCCGTACCGTCCGGGTTGCCAGTCCTCGGATCGTAGATTGGTGTCGCCGATCCGCTGAGGTTTCCGGAAATTTGCGTGGGCGTCGGAATCGTCAACAGATTGGTGTTCGCCTGGTGATCCGTAATTCGCAGGATGTCACCGAAGTAGAACAGCTTGTTCTTGATGATCGGTCCGCCGATGTTGCCACCGAAATAGTTGTATGCCTGGTGTCCGACCGAGGGATCGAAGAAGTTGCGCGCGTTAAGATTGCTATTGCGGAGGAACTCATACGCGGCGCCGTGCATCTTGTTCGAACCCGATTTCAGGATGACGTTGACCACCGCGCCGCTGGCGCGTCCGAGTTCGGCTTCGAAGTTGCTGGTCGAGGCGTCGATCGTCTGCAGCGCTTCAATGGGCGGAATCAGAATCTGCAACAGACCCGTGCGCTCGTTATCGTCGATGCCCTCAATCTGATAGTTATTGCCCATGCGCATCTGACCGTTCACCTCGGTCTGCAGCGAACTGGCGGCATTGAAAAACTGAGAGTGCTGAAAGCTTGCTGGCGTTGTCCCAGGAACCGCATTCAAAACGGATTGAAAATTTCGCTGCGTGCCCAACGGCAAATTCGCTACCTGGGTCGCATTAAACTTTACGCCGACGTCGGCGCGATCCGTTTGGAGCGCCGCCGCTTGGCTCACGACTTCTATCGATTCCGAGACGTTGCCAGGCTGCAACTGCGTATCGACACGAGCGGTGGAGTTCACTTCGACGACTACGCCAGTGCGCCTGTCTTTCTTGAACCCGTTCACTTCGACCGTGACGACGTACACGCCCGGCGGAAGGTCAGGAAACGAGTAATTGCCACTTTCATTCGATGTTGTCGATCGTACCGCGCCTGTGTTGGATTCCAACACCGACACTTTCGCATTCGCGATAGACGCACCGCTTACGTCGGTCACGGTTCCGAGTAAGGTGCCGCTGACCGCCTGTCCGTAGGCCGCGACGGAACATAACGCGACGAGAACTAACAAAATGCAGATCACACGCTGATATTGCATGAACTTTGGATCCCCTGTGTCCAGGACACGAAGTCGCTTCAAGGCGAATCGTATCAAACTTTAGCGATCGGTCCGAGCTAACCTAGTCGTCCGACAAATCCCACCTGATCGATTAAGTATAGGAATGTAACCTAAGCCGAGCAATTTTAAGGTTTGGAACCAAGTCTTCAGAAATGGTGAAGATTGCGCTACGATTACTGCACTAGAGCTGAATGAAAGGATTCGTAGAGTGGAATTCGCCCAATCCCGAGCGCTGATCGCAATTGGCGAACTGGCGAGTTTTCGAAAGGCGGGCGAACGCCTGCATCTCTCGCCACCGGCGGTCTTTGCGCAGATTCACCAACTCGAATCCGACTTGGGCGAGAAGCTGTATCTTCGCAGCGGACGCAAGCTGGTTTTAACACCTGCCGGACGTGTATTAGTGGATTATTGCCGTCGCCTGGTCACGACGCACGACGAGGCGGTGGGTTCGATTCGCGACCTGGGCTCCGCGCAGACTGGTTCGCTCTTCCTCGGCTGTGGACCGCATATTTCCGTCGCCATCGTGCCGTACCTTTTTCAGAGCTATTTGCGGGAACAGCAGCACGTCGATATACGGCTGGTCACCGGCAACGATGAAACGCTGATCCAGGATCTGCATACCGGCAAAGTGGATATCCTCTTAATGAACCTGCCGATCGATATCCCGGAATTGGTGCAGGAACCGCTTTGGCGTTACGAACTGGTCTTCGTTCTGCCGCCAAACGATCCCGCGGCTGCCCGCGCTTCGATCTCCGCCGCGGAGCTTGCCACCCGGCCCTTTATCCTTTATCAACGGTCGATCGTAATTGAAACCGCGATACGCCAATTCTGCGCGTCCGCCGGCTTTGAGCCGCGCATCGTCATGCAAAACGACCAGGCAGATTCGATTAAGCAATTGATTAAGCTGGGCCTCGGTATTTCGCTACTGCCTTTGTGGAGCGTTTCCGAAGATTTGCGCCTGGGCAAAGTTCGGGTGCTGCGGTTGACGGGAAAACAACTCTTCAGCGTCACCGGGCTGATTTACCGCCAATCGGCCCACGTACCAAACGCGCTGCGGACCTTCATAAAGTCCGCCCATCAATGGCAATCCTGGTTGCCGCGGCCGGAAGACGTAATCGCGTTCCGCGAGTAGACGCAAAAAGGGCGACGCCGGTTGGCGCCGCCCTGTTGTTTGGAAGTTGACTGATTTAGCCGTTGAAGCGCTTCTCGGCTTCGGCCCAGTTGACGACGTTCCACCAGGCTCCGATGTAATCCGGCCGGCGGTTCTGATACTTCAGGTAGTAGGCGTGTTCCCAAACGTCGAGGCCGAGGATCGCCGACTTGCCTTCCATGATTGGCGAATCCTGATTTGGCGTCGAGGAAATCTCGACACCGGAACCCGACTTGATCAGCCAGGCCCAACCGGAGCCGAAGCGGCCGACGCCCGCGGCGGCGAACTTTTCCTTAAAGGCGTCGAAGCTTCCGAAAGCCGTATTGATCGCCGCTCCCAGGTTGCCGGACGGGGTGCCGCCGGCTTTCGGAGCCATCAGGGTCCAGAAGAGCGAGTGATTCCAGTGCCCGCCGCCGTTGTTGCGAACCGCGGTCTTGATGGCGTCAGGAACGATCGCCAGATTGTTTGCCAGCAGTTCTTCGATGGTCTTATTCGCCAGTTCCGGCGCGGATTCGAGCGCCTTGTTGAGATTGGTCACGTAGGCGTTGTGATGCTTGCCGTGGTGGATCTCCATGGTCATTTTGTCGATATGCGGTTCGAGCGCATCAGTTGCGTACGGAAGTGCGGGTAGTGTGAATGGCATAATGGGCCTCTTAATTATGATGCTTCCGCGCGGCCATTTGTAGCAGCCGATTTTCCCTGACGCTGGACGCAGCCTGTAGGTCTGCAAGCACCAGCGGCCGCTTTTCCGCGCCCCCACTCCGACCGGATTGAACCCAGGACGTCAGGGCGGGGACTCGTGCGATTTACGCCCGCTCGTACGCGTCGGCGACACGGAACATGGTCGGTTCGTCGAAATGTTTGGCGAAAATCTGCAGGCCGACAGGAAGGCCAGCCGCCGTATCGCCGCAAGGAACGCTCATGCACGGGATGCCGGCGAGGTCGCCCGTAATTGTGTAGATGTCGGATAGATACATCGCCATCGGATCCGCCATCTTCTCGCCAATCTTGAAGGCGGGGAACGGCGAAACCGGAGACACGATTACGTCCACTTGCGCGAACGCTTTGGCGTAGTCCTGCGCGATCAGTGCGCGGACCTTCTGCGCCTTGAGGTAATACGCGTCGTAATAACCGGCGCTCAAAACATACGTTCCGAGCATGATGCGCCGCTTGCATTCCGTTCCGAAACCCTCGCCGCGGGAACGCTTATACATTTCTGCCAGTGTCTCGGCACCCTCAGCGCGGCGCGAATAGCGGACTCCGTCGTAACGGGCGAGGTTGCTCGATGCCTCCGCCGTGCAGATGATGTAGTAACACGCGATCGCGTATTCGGTGTGCGGCAGGCTGATCTCAAGGACCTCGCAGCCAAGCCGCTTCAAGACGTCGATAGCGCCCGTCACCAGCTCGCCGGTTTCGCTTTCAAGGCCGGCGAAGTATTCCTTGGGAAGGCCGATTTTCAGTCCTCGAACATCGCCAGTCAGACTCGCCAGATAATCCGGAACCGGCGCCGATGCGGATGTCGAATCCATAGGATCGCGCCCGGCCATCACTCCGAGCAGCCGCGCCGCGTCGCGGACAGAGCGTGCGAACGGCCCGATGTGGTCAAGCGAACTTGCGAAGGCAGTCAGTCCATAACGCGACACGCGTCCGTATGTCGGAGTCACGCCAACGACACCGCAAAATGAGGCCGGCTGCCGGATCGAACCGCCTGTATCGGAACCGAGCGATACGACGGCCGTGCCTTGCGCGATGACCGCGGCCGATCCACCACTCGATCCGCCAGGAACGCGATCGAGCGCACGGGGATTCCGAACCGGTCCGAACGCCGAGTTCTCGTTCGAGGAACCCATCGCGAACTCATCGCAATTGGTTTTCCCAATCAGGATTCCGCCGGCGGTTTCGATGCGCGAAATCGCGGTTGCATCGTAAGGCGGAATGTAATGTTCGAGGATCTTCGAGCCGCAGGTGGTGCGGATGCCGCGCGTCACGATGACGTCTTTCACGGCGATCGGCACGCCGGCGAGCGCGCCCAGCTCCGCACCGGCTGCGATTGCCACATCCACCTTCCGTGCCGCTTCGAGCGCGCGATCGGAGGCGAACGTCAGGTACGCATTCGTTTTCGGATTTTCGGCCTGCGCAAAATCCAGCGCCGCTTGCGTAATTTCTTCAGCCTTGAACTGTTTCGATCGCAGGCCGGAAGCAATGCTGTCGATGGTGAGTGTAGCGACGTCGATGCTCATCGCTCGATCACTTTCGGAACCTTATAATAGCCCCCGCCTGAAACCGCGGCGTTCGCCAGCGCCTCCGCGTTCGAGAGGCTTGGGCGCTCGATGTCATCGCGCAGTGTCGCAGTCTCCTCGGCCTCGAACAGGACTTGCGACATCGGCTCGACACCGGTGGTGTCGAGTTCGTTGAGTTTCTCGATGTGCGTGAGAATATCGCCGAGGTCGAGCGCCATCGCCTCCACTTCCTGGTCGGCGAGGCGGAGATTTGCCAGTTCCGCGATGGCACGGACTTCCTTGTCGGTCAGCTTCAAAACGAGTTCCTAGCCTGCTGCTCTCTTTTGGGCGTTTCGATACACGATGCCGAGAACTGGATCGCGAATACCTTCAATCAGCACGGTCGCACGTTGCGGCCCGAGCCGAGTTTGCGCACCGTCTAGAGTTTGACGCGATTCCGTTTCGCTCTGGACGCTGCGTCGCGGAATCATCGGTCGAAGATCGATGCTGGTTACTTCGCCGGCGCCGAGTGCGGCTCGCAGGTTCGCGAGGATCTGCCCGCGCAGAGTGGTCAACTGCTTCTGCCAAACGATGTCCTCGACTTCGACGACCAGCGTATTTCGCACCAAGCCGAACACGCGCGTCTTATCCGCGATCTTCGGACCCACGGCAGCCGCCCACGCTGCGCGCGCACGCTCTTCCGGCGTGACGGCGTTGGCGGGCAGCCTGAATTTTGCAAGTAATCGACCGGCGCGTTCCATGGTCGGAGAAGACTGATTGTAACATGGGGAATAATGCCCGCCAGCCTGGTTCTCGCATCGAAGTCGCCCCGCCGCTCTGAGCTTTTACGCCTGGCCGGAATCCCGTTCACCGTTCGCGCGGCGGACGTTCCTGAGGTGCCCCAGGCAGGCGAAGCACCACTGGAATACGTTCGACGGCTTTCGCAGTCGAAGGCCGGCGCAGTCGCGCTGGCGGAAGGCGAAATCGTTCTCGGCGCCGATACGATCGTCGTTTCAGAAGGAAGAATTTTGGAGAAACCAGCTGACGCGACGGATGCTGGCAGGATGCTTCGTCTAATCTCGGGTCGTACCCACGAAGTGATCACCGGAGTTTGTTTGCGGACGGCGGACGGCGACCACGTGGAAACGGAATCGACGCTGGTCCGTTTCGTCGATTGGAAGCCGGACGAGATCGACGCTTACATTCAATCGGGCCAGTGCATGGACAAGGCTGGAGCGTACGCGATTCAAGGTCTCGCCGCGAAATTCATTGACAGAATCGAAGGCTGCTACTTCAATGTGGTTGGATTGCCGATCGCAAGGGTATACAGGATGCTGGCCGGGCGGATTTGATTGGGCTCAGTTAGTGGACGCGCTCGATGTCGCGGACGCCGGAGATCCGCCGGACCGTCGAGAACACGCGCTCAAGCTGCTTCTTGTCGCGAATTTCGATGGTCACATCGATCACGGCGCTCTCGTCCGCGCGCGCATCGTCCTGCCGCGCTTCGAGCGTGCGGATATTCGTTTGCTCTTGGAACAACGCCGCGGTCAGCTGATTCAGCATCCCCGGACGGTCGTCGGTGTAAATCAGAATCTTCACCGGGAAAGACTCCGCACCGGCGCGCGCCCATTCGACGTCGATCTTGCGCTCCGCTTCGTACATCAGGTTCTGGACGTTGGTGCAGCGAGTGGCATGCACCGCGACACCTTTGCCGCGCGTGACGTATCCGGTAATCGCTTCCCCGCGAATCGGATTGCAGCACTTCGCGCGGTAGATCATCAGGTCGTCCATGCCGCGCACCTTGAGGACCAGGTCGGCCTCTGCTTTCGACATCGGTTGGCCGGGCTGGCCCTGCGCGGGCTCGATCTTCGGAGCCGCCGGCGAATCGTCGATCAACTGATCGGGAGCGGCCTTCTGCAGCACTTGGCGGGGAGAGTATTTGCCGTAGCCCAGCGCGGCGTACAGATCCTCGGCCTTGCCGTATCCGTATTCGCCGGCCACCTTGTCGAGTTCCTTGGTGGTGATGCGGCTCATCGTCACGCCCAGCCGGCGAGCTTCTTTTTCGAGATATTTCTGCCCGATCTCGACCGCCTTCTCGCGCTCGGTCGTGTTGATGTAATGCTTGATTTTATTGCGCGCCCGCGGCGTCTTCGCGAGCAGCAACCAATCCCGGCTCGGCGTGTGGCCGGGCTGCGTCAGGATCTCGACGACGTCGCCATTCTTCAGCGCGTATTTCAACTGAACGATGCGACCGTTGACCTTCGCGCCCACGCAGGAGCTGCCCACGTCCGAGTGAATCGCGTATGCGAAATCGATCGGCGTGGCATCGCGGGGCAAAGGCACGACGCGGCCGCGCGGCGTGAACGTGTACACTTCTTCCGGATAGAGGTCGACCTTCAACGTCGACATAAATTCGCCCGGATCGCGCATTTCGCGCTGCCACTCGACCAGTTGGCGCAGCCAGGCGATCCGCTGATCGTCGTCGGCCGGACCCTTTTTGCCTTCCTTGTATTTCCAGTGCGCCGCGATGCCTTCTTCCGCCACGCGGTGCATTTCCTCGGTCCGAATTTGGACCTCGAGCGCGAGGCCGCCCGGTCCGATGACGGACGTATGCAGGGAACGGTACAGGTTCGGGCGCGGCGTCGCGATGAAATCCTTGATGCGTCCTGGAATCGGTTGCCAGTCGTTATGGATCACGCCTAGCGCCGCATAACAGTTGCGGACCGAATCCGTCACGATGCGCAAGGCAAGAAGATCGAACACCTGATCGAGTGAAATCTTCTGCCGCTTTAGTTTCTGCCAAACCGAATAGGCGCGCTTCACTCGGCTTTCGACGCGCGCCGGGATGCCTTCGCGCTTCAGGTTCTGCTCTACCGCGCGCGAGAATTCAGCCAGGTATTTTTCGTTCTCATGGCGCTTCGATTCAATCTCGCGATGCAGTTCCGCCGATGCCTCCGGTTCCAGATATTGGAAGGACAAGTCCTCCAGTTCGCCGCGGACTTTCCCCATGCCCAGGCGATGCGCGATGGGCGCGTAGATGTCCATCGTCTCCTGCGCGATGCGCTCCTGCCGTTCACGCGACAGCGGCGCGAGCGTTCGCATGTTGTGGAGGCGGTCGGCAAGCTTTACCAGAATCACGCGAATGTCGGAGACCATCGCGAGCAGCATCTTGCGGACGTTTTCCGCCTGCCGTTCTTCGCGCGAATACAATTTCAGCTTGGCGAGTTTTGTGACGCCGTCCACAATCCGCGCGACGTCCTCGCCGAACTGTTTCTTCAACTCATCGAGCGTCACCGGCGTGTCTTCGACCACGTCGTGCAGCAGGCCTGCCGTCAGACACGCCACGTCCAGCTTCATGTCGGCGAGGATGTGAGTGACATGCAGCGGATGCATCATGTATGGCTCGCCCGAATCGCGCTTCTGCTCCTTGTGGAGATTCGCCGCAAAGCGGTACGCGCGTTCGAGCGTCGCGATATCGTCGCCCGGGCGGGCGGCGAGTACTTTCGCTTGGAGTGACTGATAGAGTTCTTCGACGGGATCGGCGGCGGGGGTCACAGCGGGGGCGGGGGACGGCGCAAGCGGGTCCGCGGACGTCGGTGCGGGCGCTGCTTCGCTAGATTCTACGGACATTCCTTACGTTCCAGTGTATACGTGACGTCAAATCGCCAGCCGCAGAAACACAAATGGCGGGCCGATGCACGATGCGCACCAGCCCGCCATTGGGAGTCTATTTATCGGCTGTGATTCCGGTGGCGCCGGGCGTCCGCGAAGCCTTCAGCTTCTTGGTGTCGAGTGCTTTCTGGACCCAGCTGTCGGCGACCGCGACGTCTTTCTCGTACGCCGCTTTGTCGTCCGCCAAGTCCGCGCGTTCACGAATCAGCAGGTTCATATACGCCATCGCATCGTCGTATTCTTTGTCGATGTCGAGAGCTTTCTGCAGATTCTGAATTCCTTCTTCGACCGTGGCCGCGTAGGTCGTTTTCAGTTCGTCTTTAACCTTCTTGTCCTTAATCGGGCCCGGATCTTCCGGCTTCATGCTCAGTTTGGCGCGCGAAGTCATCAAGGCCGGATACCATTTCGCCCAGGCGATGACGCCCAGCGAATAATAGGCTTCCTTGTTCTTCGGATCCACCTGAACCAGCTTGCTGTACCACTCTTTGGCTTCGTTGAATTTTTCCGCCTTGCGATCCGGCGGCAGGCTCTGCGCCTGATTGTAGTTCAACGACGCGAGCGACGCGATGGCCGTCTTGTCGTTCGGATCCTTCGAAAGGACTTTGGCGAACTCGTCTTTCGCCTTCTTCGCGAGGTCGTTGTTTTCCGGCGAATCCGCGCCCGGAATCCACTGCGTCATGTACGCCGTCGCCAGGTACAGACGAGCGTTGGGATTCGAATCGTCGAGGTCGATTGCCTTGCGGAAGTGATCGATGGCGTCCGGGTACTTGGCACTTTTGAACGCCTGCACGCCGCGATTCAAGTGATCTCTCGACCGCAATTTGTCGCAGCCGGTTCCGAGTAGCATCACGGCGGCGGTGGCCGCCGCCAACAGGATGGATTGGGTCCGCGTCATGTCTCTACTGTCCCGCCTCAATCTTTGGCGTCATCAAACCGATCTTGTCGATTCCGGCGCCCTTCGCGATATCGATCGCGCGAGCGACGCTCTGGAATTCCAACTCTTTGTCGCCCTTCACGAAGACCACTCGCTCGGCCCGCGTCTTAAACACTTCTTCGAGACGCTTGCCCAACTTGGCTTCGTCGATGTCCTCTGTATTCAGGTGCATCTTTTTGTCTTTGTCGATGATAATCACGACCGTCCGGTCCGTGAGCGGGTCCGGCGGCGGCTGATTCGGATTTGGAGGCTGCGGCGCAAGCGCCTCAAGACCATGCGGAGTCAGCGGCGTGATGACCATGAAGATAATGAGAAGTACGAGCAGGACGTCGATAAGCGGCGTCACGTTCATATCGGCTTTGGCTCCACCGCCTCCGCCGCCAGTTGCCATTGACATAAAATTCGCTCCCTACGAGTGTGAACTGATCGCCAAACTGCTCGCTTACGCGCCAGCTTTCTTCGGCTCTTCCTTCTTGTCTTTGTCTTTGACCGCGTCCTGGTTTTGCAACTGCTCAGTCAGCAATCCAAGTTGATCTACTCCCGCTGCGCGTAGATTGTCGACCGCGTCCATCACCACTTCGTATTTGGCGCGCGCGTCCGACTTGATGTAGCAAGTCTTGTCCAGCCGGTTGGTGAGCAAATCCTTCACTTTGCCCGGCAGCATGTCCACCGTCACCTGGCTGTTGCCCGGGCTCAAGTAGACCTTGCCGTCGCGCGTCACTGCCACAATCACCGCGTCTTCTTTGTCCGCGGCCTGCATTGCAATCGGATTCTTTGCGCGTACCATCTCGACGCTGGTGCCCTTTGAAAGCATGGGCGTGATGACCATGAAGATGATCAGCAGGACGAGCATCACGTCCACCATGGGGGTGACGTTAATGTCATTGACGACTGCCTGCGCTTTCTTCTTTTCCATGATTCGCTCCTACGTCAAACATTTCCAAGTAACCGCATTCGCGTAACCGGCCAAGTGGCCGTACGCGGAAGAGGCTGCGTGCGACGGCAACCTCTTCCCGCGGTCAATTCAACTCAAAGCTGGCACAAACGGAAAAACTACTTCGCGGCGCCGGCGCGCTGCGAACGCTTCAGGAAATAGTCAATCAGCTCGGAGCTGGAGTTGCCCATTTCCACGTCGAACGCTTCGATCCGGTTGGTGAAGTAGTTGAACATCATAACGGCCGGAATCGCAACGACCAGACCGACGGCGGTCGTGACCAGCGCTTCCGAAATACCGCCGGCGACGGCGCCGAGACCAGTCGACTTCTCCGTGGTGATGCCGCGGAACGCGTTGATGATGCCGACGACCGTACCGAACAGTCCGACGAAAGGACCGGTCGAGCCGATGGTCGCGAGCGTCGAAACGCCGCGCTTCATTTCCGCGTGAACGATGGCTTCGGCGCGTTCGAGAGCGCGCTTCGAAGCTTCGATTTCTTCGCCGGGAATCTCACTCGACATACGGTGAGCCTGGAATTCCTGGAGACCGGCCACGACAACCTTCGCCAGATGGCTCTTGTTGAAACGGTCGGCGATCTTGATGGCTTCGTCGAGTTTCCCTTCACGGAGGGCGCCGGCGACTGCCGGAGCAAACTGCCGCGATTGCGTGCGGGCCGCATTGTAAGCCAGCAAGCGATCAATCATCACGCCAATCGACCAAGCCGACATTATGAACAGAATAATGACGACCGAGCGGGCGAGCCAGCTCATCTGGTTCCACATGGAAACAAGATCGAAGCTGACGGCGGGCGCTGCTTCCTGGATAAGCAGAAACGCCCAGACTTGCAACTGTAACACCATGTTGTTCTCCTGCGAGTTGAATTGAATTGGGACAAAAAATCGAGGCGGCTTGAACGCCGCCCCGAGCAAACCAAACTGCTTTACTGGCTCAACGTGAAGTTCACGTCGATCTGCGTGATCACTTCGACCGGCTCCCCGTTCAGCAAAGTGGGCTTATAAATCCACTGCTTCACGGCTTCCTGCGCTGCTTGGACCAACAAGGGATGGCCCGTGATCAACTGCAAATTCTGGATGGTGCCGTCCTTGCCAATGATGGCGGTGAAACGGACGGTGCCGGATATACGCGCCTGCTTGGCGAGCGGCGGATACGGCGGCGAGACCTTCTTGATCAGGTTCGCCTGTTGCACGTTGCCACCGACACGGATACGCTCTGGCGGTTTGGCCTTGGGCGGTTCCTTGACAGCGGGCGGAGGCGGGGGCGCGGCCGACGGAATTCCGCCGATGATGCCGCCGATTACGCCGCCGGAGGTTCCACCGGGAACACCGCCAGGGACGCCGCCGACGACGCCCACCGCGCCGGACATCGGAGGCATCTCCTCTTCTTTGATCAACGCGATTTCTTTGGGGATGGTCTTCGGCGCCATCAGCCGTCCGGCGTCAAATTGACGCGGAGCGATTTTGACAACCTTGACCGGGGCCGCCGGAGGCGGCGGAGGCGGCGGAGGCGGCGGCGGAGGCGCCACTAGAAAACTGGTCAGCTGCGTACGAGGGAGCGTGTCCGTATAAATCAGCGGGATGAGAATCATCACCCCGATCAGTGCGATCTGGCCCAAAAATGAAGCCAAAACCGTCCAGGGCTTTCTGGTGGTGCCCTTGCCGTCCACGAACGTCTGCTCGAACATTCGAATCCTCCCTGCAAGTGGAGGCGGCAAAATCCGCCCCGCAACATTCTCAAAGAAGAGCGGTATTGCATCCGCTCAAAATTCAAACAGCTATCGGCCTTTGCGGCTCGCCTTCCAAACTACTCTTAAATCAGACGCTTAGCCTCGAACGGCTTTCTTCGGAAGAACTTTCTGCCCAGTCCGGTCTAATTCCTTAGGTCCACTGACGCTTCCCGCGCCCACATTGTTCCTGCTCTCAAGAACATTCTTGCCAAACAATAAGATTGGCGCCGCCACGAAAACCGACGAATAGGTTCCCACCAGGATTCCGCAGACCAATGCGAATGAGAATCCGTGGAGCACCTCGCCGCCGAATAAGTATAACGACACCGCCGTCAAAAAGGTAAGACCGGAAGTCAAAACGGTTCGGCTCAACGTTTGATTGATGCTCAGGTTGATCACCGCGTCCAACTTCTCCCGCCGCATGTTCCTGAGATTCTCGCGGATTCGATCGAACACGACGATCGTGTCGTTCATCGAATAACCGACCAGCGTTAGCAGAGCCGCCACCACCGTCAGATCAATCGGTTTGTCGAAGAGCGAAAACAGTCCGAGGGTGATCAACGTATCGTGGAACACCGCGACCACCGCCGCGACGCCATACAGCCATTCAAACCGGAACGCGATGTAGACCAGCATTCCCCCCAGCGCGTACAGTGTGGCCAGAATCGCCTGCGTCCGCAGTTCGCCGCCGACCTTCGGACCGACCACGTCCGCCGATAGAATCGCGAACGGGGCGAGCGACAGGTTCTCTTTTAACGCCGCAACCACTTGCGGAGTTACACCCGAGACGCCGGAAACTTCATCGAAGCTTTTCAACAGGCCGCCGTGCGAGATCTTGTAATCCACGATCGACTTGACCAACTTTTGCAGGTCCTCTTCCGATAACGGAACGCCGACGCGCTGCAACGGCTCGCGCACCTTCTCAGCAATCGCCGCCTGACCCGCGTTGTTGAACTCGAGCTTGTTCTCGTTGGTGCCGAAAGACGTTTGCAGAATGTCCACCACCTGCTGGCGGTTGGCATTCAACTGCTTCTCGTCTTTGATCTCGGTTCCGATCAGAACTTCCGGCTTCCCGGTGATCTGCTGCACGCTGATCTCGCCGGAAATCTTCTGCTGCAAAGCAGTCCGGATCTTATCGACGGGCGGTTCCTGATTGAAGCGCACATAAATAAGCGCGCCGCCCTTGAAGTCGATTCCATACTTGGGCCCACCCTTCACCGCGAGGCTGACGAAACCAGCTGCCGTCAGGATGAGAGACGCGACGATAAAGGGCATCTTCTTGCCCAGAAAGTCGTAATTGGTGTTCTTAAATAACTCCATGTAAGCCTAAACGCCGGGCTTTGATTGCATCAGACACCGGCCCTCTTCAAAACTTGCTGGCCCCAAGTGGATTCGAAACATTACCACACTCCGGGCCGCGCGGGCAATCCACCTCTGATGCGTGGATCATCCGTTCAAATCCAAAAACTAAATGCTGAGCTCCGTAACCTGCTTCTTGCCGGAAAGCTCCCAATCGAAGATCACTTTGGATACAAATACCGCGGTAAACACATTGGCGAGCAAACCGATCACCAGCGTCACCGCGAATCCCTTGACCGGACCGCTGCCGAACAGGAACAGGAACAGGCACGACACCACAGTGGTGACGTGGGTATCGATAATGGTCAGGAAGGCCTTGCCGAATCCCGCGTCCACGGCCGCGATTACCGACTTGCCGCCGCGTAATTCCTCGCGGATGCGCTCAAAGATCAGAACATTCGAATCGACCGCCATACCGATCGTAAGAATGATTCCGGCAATACCCGGCAACGTTAACGTCGCATCGAAATACGAAAGCGCCGCGATCAGAATCACCGCGTTCAGAATCAGTGCCAGCGTCGCGTTGATGCCCGCCTTGCGGTAATACACCAGCATCACCAGGACGACTGCGCCAACACCGACCAGGCCGGCCGTAATTCCCGCATTGATCGAATCCGAACCAAGCGACGGTCCCACCGTGCGCTCTTCAAGGTACTCGACGCTTGCTGGCAGAGAGCCAGCGCGCAGATTCAACGCGAGATCCGAAGCTTCGAGATTGTCCGTCGCGCCGGTAATCGTACCGGTATCGCCGATTTTCGCGTCGATGCGCGGAGCGCTGATCACGATGTTGTCGAGTACAATCGCCAGGCGGTTTCCAATGTTCGCGCCGGTGTAGGCCTCAAAACGCTTGGCCGCGTCCTGCGTCAGGACGAACAAAGTTTCCCAGCGGCCCATCTGGCCCTGCTGCGGACGGGCATCGCGCAAGTCGCGTCCGGTGACGACCGGAGACCGCGAAAGCAGCCACCAGCTTTCCGCCGCTCCGCCGCCCGCGCGTCCGCTGCCGCGGACGATGCGCGTATTGAGCGGAAGCACTCCGCCGCTTTTCCCAATGGCTTCTTCGCGGCTCGCGAACGGACCATCTTTCACTTCCGCCAGCTCGAGCATCGCGGCTGTCTTCAAAATCTGTTTGATGCGGCCCGGATCGTCTACGCCCGGCAGCTGAACCAGAATCTCCGCGTCCGCCGCGCTGCGTCCGCGCTGCTGCACGCTCGATTCGGCCAGACCTAGGCCGTTGATCTTCTTTTCAATCGTGTTCATCGACTGCGTCACCGTGTCCTTGCGCAGTTGCAGGGCGGTGCTCGGCTTCAAATTGAACTTGTAATCGGTAGGATTCAGCGAGGTCATCACCCAGCGATCGGCGTAGTGGTCGTTGATTACAGTCCGGAACTCACCGGCCTTGGTCGCCGGAACTCCCTTCACGGAAAACTCGATCTTGTCGGCGTCGTTTAGCGTCGCCGGCTCGTTGCGCTCCATCGCGACGAACTGGACGTTCGCCTTCTTCAGGTTTTCCTTCAGGCCTTCCATCGTCGAATCGGCATCGGCCTTGAAAGCGTCCTGAATCTGGACTTGCAGCACTAATTGACTGCCGCCTCGGAGATCGAGGCCCAGCCGGATGTTCTTCTTCAAGTTCGCCTGCAGTTCATCCTTCGATTTCGGCAGTCCGATAATTCCGTAAACACAGACCAGAATGATCGCCACGATGGCGAGGAGTTTATAGAGGAGGGTGCGTGACATGCGAGGTTATTCCAAAGATCGATGATTTCGTTACGCTTGCTTGGCCGGAACCGGGTCGCCGACCTTGCCGCTTACGGCGCTGCGCGCGACTTTCAGTTTGACGTTGTCCGGCTCGATACGCAGAATCAGCGCATCGTCCAGCAATTTCACGATGGTGCCCACCAGCCCGCCGGTGGTCAATACAACGTCGCCGTTTTGCAGGCTTCGCAGCATCTCCGCCTGTTGCTTTTTCTGCTTCTGCATGGGCATGAAGACCAGAAAATAGAAAATCGCAACGATGAAGACGAGCGGTAAAAAGCTCAGCAGCTGGTTGGGCGAAGCGGACTGCAGGAGGAGCGCCGGAAATTGCATTTATGGACGGCCGTCGGGCAAGAGTACTGCTTACGAAACGGATTCCTTTTCTGTTTGGAGTTCCGGAAGTTGTTCTGCCCGAACCTGTAGCAGGTATTCAGGGAACTTCCCAAGTAGAATAGCCTGCCTGATCCGGCGCATGATGTCAAGGTAGTAGCGCAGGTTATGGATGGTGGCGAGCGTCGAATACAGGATCTCGGCGGCCTGAAACAGGTGCCGCAAGTAGGCCCGCGAGAAGTTTTTGCAGGTGTAGCACGGGCACGCCTCATCCACCGGATTGGCGTCTTCTTTATAACGTTGGTGCTTGATGATTACCGGACCGCGCGAGGTAAACAGGTATCCATTGCGCGCGTTGCGCGACGGCAGGACGCAATCCATCATGTCGACGCCGCGCGCGACGTATTCCGGCAGCTCCCGCGGCATGCCGACCCCCATCACATAGCGGGGCTTGTCCTTGGGCAGCAGCGGAGCCGTAAGCTCGGTCATTTCCATGCTCAACTCGCGCGGCTCCCCGACACTCAGGCCGCCGATCGCGTAGCCTTCGGCATCGAGTTCCATCAGTTTATCCGCGCATTCGCGACGCAATTCCGGAAACATCGAGCCCTGCACGATCGGGAACAGCCTTCGTTGTCCGTCCTTGCCGGTCCGCTCGTAATGCTGGTACGCCGCCCGCGCCCAATTGATGGTCCGGTGCATAGAAGCCCGCGACGCTTCGAGGCTCGAAGGATACGGCAGGCACTCGTCGAGCACCATCATGATGTCCGAACCCAGCGCCATCTGCACATCGACCGTCGATTCCGGCGTGAACATGTGCCGGTCGCCATTCAAGTGCGAACTGAAGAGGACGCCCTCCTCCGTCACCTTGCGCAGGCCTTCCAGGCTGAACACCTGAAATCCTCCTGAGTCCGTCAAAATGGCCCGGTCCCAGTTCATGAACTTGTGCAGGCCGCCGAGAGAGCGAATGGTTTCGTGCCCCGGCCGCAGGAACAGGTGATAGGTGTTGCCGAGGATAATCTTCGCGTCGAGTTCGCCCGCCAGATCGCGCGGCATCACACCCTTGACGGTCGCCTGCGTGCCGACCGGCATGAACACCGGAGTCTCTACAACGCCGTGAGCCGTATGCAGGAGGCCTGCGCGCGCACCAGTAGTCGGACAGGTAGCCTGGATTTCAAATGGAAGCATTCGCCACATTTATTTTCGCAGGCGAATGAGGAATCGCATAATCGTAGGCGTGCTGAGACCTTCTCTGTGGTTCACTGCCGCCATATTGTTTGCGGCCTCGCTGTCCCTTTTCGCAGCGGATTCCGCGTCGCTTCTTACGCCGGCGGAGCTGCTCGACAACTGGAAAATCTCAAAGCAATTCACCATCGCGGTCGCGGAGAAAATGCCGGAAGAGAACTACTCCTTCAAGGCGTCACCGGAGGAAATGTCGTTCGCGGTGCTGATGATGCACATCGCCGGATCCACAGTCTTCCGTTTCGAACAGCTTACTGGAATCCAATCCGGCATCGACGCCGGCGTATCGAAAGCGCATCCCAAGGCGGATGTGATTCGCTATGTGAACGACAGCTTCGACTACGTGCTCCGCGTCCTGCCGGGCGTCACGCCGGAGCAATTGACGAAGATGTATAAAGTGGATTGGGTCGGCAAGCCGGAAGTGAACGGCCGCCAGTTGATTCTCGGAATGTTCACGCACGCCGCCCATCACCGCGCGCAAGCCGAAGTCTATCTGCGGCTCAAGGGAATCAGGCCGCCGGATTACATGTTCTAGTGCACTGACCGGCAATAAATGTCCCCGGGCTAAACGCCCAGGGGTTAGACCCCGGGCGTCAGCCCGGGATACTTTCAAGCGGTCAGAGCACTGTGCAGCGTCTGCTTCGTCGTCCCGTTTTCCTCGGCCAGCGCATCAGTGACGGAATTGGCAGCTCCGTTCGAGATGAGCATGCCGGCAATCTCGAAGCATCTGAAAGCCGGGTTGTCAAAGAATTTCACTAATTCGATCGCGCGATATAGACTGAAGCGGATGCTCTTCCTCCAACGGATTTCTCTCGCGATCGCCGCGGCCACGCTGCCGCTCGCCCTCTTCGCCCAACCACTTCCCAAGGCATCCCGCCCGGAGGACGTCGGCTTCTCCTCCGCCCGGCTCGCGAAGATTCGCGAGCAAATGAAAGCGGACGTCGAGAGCAAGCAGATTCCGGGGGGCGTTCTGCTCATCGCCGGTAACGGAAAGATCGCTTCTCTCGAGGCGGTCGGTTTTCAAAACCGCAAAACGCAGACGCCCATGAAGGCCGACGCGATTTTCCGCATCGCTTCGATGACCAAGCCTATCGTGTCGGTTGCCGCGATGATCCTCGCCGAGGAAGGGAAGCTCGACATTGGAGCGCCCGTCGCCCAATACCTACCCGAATTCAAGGACGTAAAAGTCGGACCGGACAAGGTCGCGCCCAAACGCGCCATGACGGTGCAGGATTTAATGCGCCACACCTCCGGCCTCACCTACGGGATCTTCGGAACCACGCCGGTCGACGTCCTTTATCAACGCAGCGGAATGTTTGCCGCGAAATCGTTGAAGGAAATGGTGGCTACGATCGCCAGCCTTCCGTTGCTGCACCATCCCGGCGACGCTTGGGAATACAGCGTGTCGACCGATGTCCTCGGCCGGGTGGTCGAAGTCGCGAGCGGAATGGAGCTCGATCAATTTATCGCGGCTCGCATCACCGGTCCGCTGAAGATGCCCGACACCGGCTTCTTCGCGGGCGGGGGAAAAGCAGCCCGGCTCGCGATGCCGGACGCCATGATGGCTTTGCCTCCCTCCGATCCGTCTGTGCGGCCCGGCCTGTTGTCGGGTGGCGGTGGAATGCTCTCGACCGCCGGGGATTACGCGCGTTTCTGCCAGATGCTATTGAACGGCGGCGAGCTCGACGGAGTCCGCCTCCTCTCGCCGCATACGGTCGCGCTGATGACCGCAGACCAGATTCCGCCGGCTGCCAACCGCTACACGCCCGTCGCCATGATCCTCGGCGCTTTCGGACCCACGCCGGAAATGGGCACCGGTTTCGGCCTCGGCTTCGGTGTCCGGACAGCGGCGGGCCGCAATCCCGTCCCCGGCTCCGTCGGCGATTTTTCCTGGGCCGGAATCACCGGAACCTATTTTTGGGTCGATCCCAAAGCGAAGCTCATCGCCGTCTTGATGGTCCAGATTCCCCAGACTGCCAATGTGCCCTACTGGCGCCAGACCCGGGTCCGGGTCTATCAGGCTTTGGTGCAATAAGAAATCGGCCATCGCTTTCTAACTCACTCGCACCGCGCGGATTGAACCCGGAGCGTGAGCGACGGGACTTCCGGCTCTCATAACCCCGCCAGCGAGGGCGGGATTCCGCTCGATTTCACACGGCGATCGTGAGATCGTTCGTTCGACCTCACACTTCGCGCGCTACGCCTCCAAGTTCGTTCGCCCGCCCCGACCGCGTAATAGCGACAATCAATACATGACTCAGCGCATTACGCGGAGGCAGCTTTTCCTCGCCGCCGCGGCCGCCGGAACCGTGGCATCTGGAGCCGCATCCGCCGCCGTCGATCCCGCCTTCTGGAAGTCCTGGAACGACGGCCTCGCCGAGGTGACCAGCTACGACCTCACTTCGACGATTGACAACGAACCGCGCCGCGGCGTCGCCATTTCCATTGTCTCCGCGGAGACTCTGTCGAACTCGCTGCGCGTCAAAGCCGAACCCGGCAAACATCCCAAGACGGACGAGTTTCCAGTCGTCAAACTCAACCTCCTCAAAGATCTCCAAACCGGCATCTCGAATTCGCACGAACAGCTCACCGTTTTCCTTTCGATGGCCGCTGCAAATGGCCGGCCTGCGGGATTCCCAACAAAAATCGCGTATTCGCGGCAGGATTGGCAAGGTTCTCTCTATCACCAGATGCTGTTCGACCGCACCACCATCCGCTCGTCACGTCACAGTTATCTCGATGGCGATGCAGACCAGCAGCAGGAAGTCCAATATCCGCCCGCGGCCACCTGCACGGACGCGCTGTGGTTCTGGGCGCGGCAGCTGGGCGAACCGTTTGTGAAGCGAGGAGAATTCCGCCTCGCGCCGGTCCTCACGTCGCTCGACGGACAGCAGCCTCCGCAGTTCAGACAATCCAACTTCACCCGCTCCCCCGTAAATCAACGCCTGACGATGCCCGCCGGGAACTTCGAGGTTGAACTATGCACCGTGCAGATCGAAAGCGACATCCGCAAATTCTGGGTCGAGCGCGAAGCGCCCCATCGCATCGTCCGCTGGGAAACGTCGGCCGGCGAGCGCGGTCAGCTTTTGGCATCCGAGCGAATGAAATATTGGCAATTGACCGGCAAGGGCGGGGAAGAGAATCTGCGCCGCCTGAAATTGCTACCTCGTCCCCCGCGCACCACCTGAATGGACGCTCCAATGGCGTGACCTCAGACTGGAGCACAGAACCGCGACCGTGAGGGAGCGGACCTCATTTCACACAGTCATGCGGGCTACCACCGACACAAACCTAGCTCTTCCGCCGGTACGCCCGCGAAACGTAACCCTTCGCTTCTTTCCCCGCGCCCGACTGCGGGGCCAGCGCGACCGCCTGCTTGTAAGCCGATTGCGCCTCTCTCCGCTGACCCTTCAAGTCGTAAAGCTGCCCCAGCCGCATCCATGCAAGCACGCCCGTATTCAGGTCCAGGGAATCGGCGTGTTCCGTCGCGTACTTCATATCGGCGAGCGCGGAATCCGTATCGCCGTACCAGAACAGCAGATTCCCGCGTGAATAGGTGATCTTGGCCTCAGGGAGTTCCGCGAACCCGGCGGCGCGTTTCTTGCGCAGCCCCTCGATCTCCTCATACACACCCAGCGCCGATTCTTTGTTGCCCGTATCGGCGTACATCTGCGCCAGCTCCATGCGGAAAACGGGATTGCGTGGACACGCCGCGATCATCGTCTGCACCAGCGGAATCGCGTCCGCCGATCGATGCTCGCGCCGGTAAATCGCCGCCAGCATGACGCCCGCATCCAGGCTGTTACGATGGCCGTCGTTGTAAACCTGCTGAAGAATCCGGATGCCGCCTTCTCTGTCGCCGCGGAATCCGCCCAGAAATCCCAGCATCCGGTACATGAAATTCAAGTTGCCGACCAGGTACATGTAGACGCCTTGCGTCATCCGGGCGTCGATAAACGCCGGATCGATTTCGGTCGCCTTCGCATGCGCCTTGCGCGCGGCGGTTGCGTCTTTCAAGGCGTCCGTCCACGATTTGCGAACCAGGAACAAGTAGGACGAACGCAATCCGTGGGCCGCGCCCAGCGAATAATACGCGTCCTTGTCGCGCGGATTCGCGTCGATCTTCGATTGCGAAATCTCGAGCGACTTCGCAATCAATTCATCGAACTCGCGTTGATCCTCCGCGCTCGGATTCACTCCTGCTCGTCGTACAAACGGGTTGTTCCCGGTCACCAACTCGGTTTCAAGCGCGCCGACCTTGTATAGCTCGCGATACAGAATCGATTGCGCCAAATGATTCCGTGCGTCCGCCGAATCCGGAGCCTCAGCCAATTGCTTGCGGAACTCCGCGATGGCCTGCGTGAACTCCAGATTGTAGAAATGGTCGAAGCCTGGATTGACGGTCGCCTCCGTCAAAATACCTTGCGCGGCCGCATTCGACGCCGCCAGCATCACCGCAATCAATCCAATCAAAACTCGCTTCATGGGACGGCTATCTTTCCTTTATTCGCCTGCCGTGAATTCGCCTGCGCAATCGCAACATTGCGCGCGAATCCATCGGCCTTTGCGCGACTGACCGGCGTGTGCCGGAACTTCGCCCGGAACGCCTCCGCATCCATCGCCGCCAGCTCATCGAGCAACGGAGCCACGTGCGCCGGAACGAATCGCGCGTCTTCCGTTACCGGCGCCTCGCGATTCCACGGACACACGTCCTGGCAGATGTCGCACCCGAACACATGCTGCCCGATCGGCGCGTGGAACTCCGCTGGAATTTCTGCGCGATGTTCGATCGTGAAATAGGAAATGCACCGCCGCGCATCGAGCTCCCAGCCGCCAGCAGGAGAGGGCACGATGGCCTGCGTCGGACACGCGTCGATACAACGCGAGCAGGTTCCACACCGATCCGGCGGCGGACTGTCCGGCTCCAATTCGAGCGATAAGAGCAACTCGCCGAGAAAAAACCAGCTTCCGCGCGGCTCGTTGATCAGACACGTATTCTTGCCGATCCAACCCAAGCCCGCCTCATGAGCGTAGCTTCGTTCGAGCAGCGGAGCCGTATCGACGACAGCCCGCCATTCGCACTCGACAGACTGCGAAATCAGCGTTCCGACACGCTCCAGATCGCGCCGCATGACGTCGTGATAATCGCAATCGAAGAAAGCGTATCGCGAAATCCAAGCGCGCTCGGAATCGTCAAATTCCGTCGAATACGGAACGCGCGAGTTATACAATTTGCCAACGCAAAGCATCGACTTGGCAGAAGGCAGCAACTGTCGCGGATCGGTCCGAACGTCAGCCCGGTGATCCGCCAGATATCCCATCTGCCCGTGAAGACCGCGAGCGGCCCAGTCGAGATAACGCGCGCTGTCTGGATGCGGAACCACCGAGGCAATGCCAGCCAACTCAAATCCGCAATCCAGTGCGATGCGTTTGATGTCGGCCACGGTCACGATTCCATGGTAGCGAGCCGGGATGACAAGCAAAAGTCAGGCAAGGGGTAAGGGGTGGATACGCGTTCCTCTGGCGCTCACCTTGACGACGCAACCCTTACTCAGTTCGTCCGCGTGCTCGTCACAGATCGAAACGATCAGAGACGCCATGCTATCCGCTCGAAGTCCCTGTTGACAGATAAAAAGGACGGACGGTCGGCGGGCCAAGGTTAAGGCAAGAATCTGGGGAAAGTCTCGATCGAGCGTGATGAGAATGCGGTCGTCTAAACCCGCGAAATCAAGAATCTCGGCATCCGGAGAATCCCGCATGCCAATTTCGCGAACGTGGACGGCGTCCCAGCCGGCGGATCGCAATTGGATAACAGCACCGAAGGGCAAACCTTGATCGAGCAGCAGCCGCATCACGCGGCATCGAGATGAAGGTCGATCGTGCCGTCGACGGTTGCGGCTGCGAACGCAAGCGCCTGTCGAAGATCCGCTTCTTCCAGGTCTGGATAATCGGTGAACAACTCCGCACGATCAGGATACGTTGCCAACAGCTCGAGCACTCTTCGAACCGTGATCCTCATTCCGCGAATGTTTGCCTGACCACCCATTTTTCCGGGCTCAATCGAGATGCGTTCGAATGGCGGCTTGAGCTGCATTACTTATTCTCTACTTATTCTCTCCGAAATCGGACGGCGGCCTACGGTGCCGGAGTCATCTTGAAATTCGAGAAGTACGCCACCGTGCCTTGTCCGATCCACAACGCGACTCCACCTTCAATGTCGCCCTTCTTCAGATCCTTCACGATCAGGCACGGCTGCGCTCGATGGTTGACGAAGAGCTCCGCTCGGGTGCCTTTCACGACAAACCTGAAATGTGTCCAGACGCCCGGCTCGATGTCTACATAGGATTCATAAACGCCTGGATTCTCCTTGCGCAGCCGGTGCCACGGAAACTCCGGCTCGGAGACATATTGCGTCGCATGATTCCGCCGCAACTGATCGTCCGCGCGCCCGTTGGTTGGACGCAAGTAGAATGCGTCGTAATGCTGGTCGTCTTTCACGCGGAACGCGAGCCCCACAAATCCGCGCGCTCCCTCGGGAGCGCCGGCCGCGGGTTCGGCGGCGAAATCCACTTCGAGGCTGCCATTGTGAAACTCCAGCGTCTTAAAGATCGCCAGTTCACTCGAGGCTTGATCGTCCACCATCTTCAGCGCATGACGACCCTTGAATTTGGCCGGCGTGACCGGAGCGCCGCGCCTCGCCAACCCATCGGGCGATCGCAGTGGGTTGCTGACGACTTTCGAATCGGAAGCAATCAGGGCACAACTCAACCACAACAACGAAAGCGGAAGTCGCATGCAGTAGCCTAGCATCGGCGGCCACGAAACCGAAGAAATTTGTCGCAAACGAATGCGTCCACGCCGCCCGTGCCATCGAACCGCGATCAGGGAACGGACCGGCAAGTCCAATAACCCCGACCGCAAGGTCGGCGATTTCAATCACCGTTCCGCGAAAGCGCAGAGAGTACGCTTACCCTAAAATCACCAGTGCCGACCGGAATGTGTTCGCATGCGCCTCCGCCGTCCGCTCGATCGGATTCGCATATCCGCCGCCGAGTGTGACCACGAGGGGAGCTCCATATTCCTTGCAAGCGGCAAACACCAGCTCATCGCGCCGCAGCAATCCGTTATGCGTCAGGGACAGACGCCCTAGTGTGTCCTCCGCCAAGGCATCGACGCCAGATTGGAAAAATACCACGTCCGGACCAAACTCGAAGACCTTCGGCAGATGCTGCCCCAGCGCCTCGATGTATTCGTCGTCGCCCATGCCGTCGGCGAGTTCGACGTCCAACCGGCTGCGCTGTTTCCGGAAGGGGAAGTTCTTCGCGCCATGCATCGAGAAAGTGAATACGTGCCCGTCACCATCGAACATCTGCGCCGTACCGTCGCCTTGATGGACGTCGAGATCGATGATCGCCGCCCGCTGAATTCGTGCCCTCGATCGCAGATCCGCAATCGAAATCGCGAAGTCGTTGAACACGCAATAGCCGGAGCCTTCCGCGTAGAACGCATGATGCGTGCCCCCGGCGAGCGTGCCGCCCCAACCGGTTTGGAACGCTTCCTCCGTAGCGGCGAGCGTGCTGCCGACCGATGCCAAGGTCCTCCGCACCAGACCCTCTGACCAAGGGAAGCCGATCCTCCGAATCGCTGCCGCCGACAGCGTCCCATCGAGGAACGCCTCGACGTAGGCCGGATCATGCGCCGCTGCGATGACACGCGGATCCGCCAACGGAGCCTCTTCAAAATCGAACAAGCCGTCCGGCGTCAGCAAATCGCGAATCATCCGGTATTTCCGCACCGGAAAGCGATGTCCCGCGGGTAGCGGGATTACGTGCTGGTCACAGTAAAAGATGCGCTTCACAGAGTCAGTAGCCTAGGCCTCCGGCCTGGGTCTCGAAGTGGGATAGGCCTCCGGCTTCTGCACAAGTTAGGCTCGGGCCTTCTAGCCCTCAAATCTTTGTACACAGGCCGGAGGCCTATGCTACCCCTAGCGCTTCGACAAATCCCGGATCCACAGATCGCGGAACCGCATATTTCCCTGGCCGCCTGAATGCAGTTGCAGCGAGATCCCGCCGTCTTCCGCCTTCGGTTTGGGATCCGTGAAATCCACCATCACCACGCCGTTCAGCCGCGACGTATACCGGTTGCCCTCGACCTTCAACTGGTATTCGTTCCACTCACCCTGCGGACGGATGACCGTCTCGTTTTCCGGAGCCGGCCAGACGATCCAACCCCGTCCCACGTCGTATACGCCACCGGTATGCTGGCCGATCCGGCAGTCGATTTCAAACTGCGGACCCTGCGTCACATCCGCCGTGCCCGGCTTAAACTCCGAGCGGAAGAAGACGCCGCTATTCCCGTCGCCCTCGCACTTAAAGCGAAGGGTGAGGTGAAAGTCTTTATAGTTCTTGGCCGTCTTGAGATAGCCATAGTCCTTGGTGATGCCAAAGCCATGGATTGTGCCCTCCTCGACGGTCCATTTTTCCTTGCCGATTTCGATCCAGCCGGTCAGGTCTTTGCTGTTGAACAGCGACACCCAATCCTCGCCCGGCAGCTTGGGCTTCTGCGCGAGTGCCGCGCCTGCCAATATCAAAAACACGGCTACAGATTTCATTGCTCTATTCTCCAATTTCCTGACGAATCACGCCGGCGATCTTCTGCGCCCACGATTCTACCTGCTCGTGCTCCCGGCCTTCGACCATCACCCGGCACAACGTCTCGGTGCCGGAATAGCGGACCAGAACGCGCCCCAGGCCCGCGAACACCGCATCCGCCTCGCGGATCGAAGCCATCACGGCCGGCATCTGCTCCAGCGGCTTTCGCTCCTTGACCCGCACATTCACCAGCCTTTGCGGATACACTTCGAGCCCCGACGCCAGGTGTTCGAGCGATACGCCGGACCGCTGCATCACTTCAAAAACCCGTAACGCCGTCAGCATCCCGTCGCCGGTCGTCGCGAAATCTCTAAAGATGATGTGGCCGGACTGCTCTCCACCCAACTTGGCTCCACGCCGGACCATCTCCTCCAGCACGTACTTATCGCCGACCTGCGTCCGCACCATGCCGATGCCGCGATTCCGCAGCGCGACTTCGAGCCCTAAGTTCGACATCACGGTCGCAATCACCGCCGGCTTCCCGTCGGCCTCGGTCAGCAGACCCCGTTCGTGGAGCGCCGTGCCGGTAATCAACATCACCGCGTCGCCATCCACCATGCGTCCCGTATGCGAGACGAATAACGCCCGGTCCGCGTCGCCGTCGAAGGCGACACCCAGATCCGCCTTGGTAGCCAGAACCCGTTCGCGCAGTGCTTCCAGATGAAGAGAGCCGCAATTCAGATTGATGTTTCGACCGTCCGGGGTGCAACCCATGCGCTCGACCTGCGCGCCAAAGCTTTCAAACAGTTCCGGCGCGAGGTAGGACGCGGCCCCATTCCCGGCATCGACGACCAAACGCAATCCGGCGAGTGAAAGCGGCGCGCTCGCCTCCGCGCAAGTAGACGCCAGGTACGACATATACTGCTTGTCCAAGCCTTCGTCAGCCGACAAAGGAACCGGCGCAGGCGGCGTTCCGGCTGCCGACATCCGATCCAGCACCCCGAAGATCTCCTGCTCGATCGAATGCTCCACTGAATCCGGCAGCTTGAAGCCGGAATGGTCCAACACTTTAATGCCGTTGTCTCTATAAGGATTGTGCGAAGCAGAAATCATCACGCCGGCGGCGAACGGACCGGTTCGCGCCAGGTAAGCAACTCCGGGAGTCGTAACGATACCCGCGTACCGTGCGCGAACGCCTTTGCTGGCCAGCCCTCCAGCCACGCTTTCCGCGATCCACGGACCCGATTCCCGCGTATCGACGCCGAGGATCACCTCGGGATCGAGATGCGCCGTCGAAATCCAAGCGCCCAACGCCGCACCCACCGCCCAGGTGGTCTGCGCGTCCAGAGGCGGTTCTCCAGCGACGCCCCGGATTCCGTCGGTCCCAAACAGCTCCCGCAATTTGCTCGCTGCCAAAGGTTTGCACTCTCCCCCTGGTCCATTATCGACGGGTTGGTGCGGATGCGCCAGCAGCCATAAATTGCGAAACGAAGCCAACTCTTTCGTGCCGTTGCCAAGGCTCATTCATAACTACTCCGCAATCAATCTGTTCCACGTGGAAACTAAGGTCTCAGGCGGCGTTTGGCGCGTCTGGGGCAGATGCGAAAGGTACGATTGCAGATGCTATACTACATATGGGCGGTTTCTAATTTAGCCACCCATATTCGGTGGTCAGCACGCTTTACTTTTCGAAGCGGACCATTTAGTATGAGGACACCCCCGAGATGGGGCGGCCAAGCGTCCGGGCCAATTGTAAAGAATAGCAGTCCGGAAAAGTTCATAGTCTGGCCCGCCTCAGCCGATCGTACCGAAGTCCCACATGGGGCAAGAAGCGCGACGGTTAGACCAGAGTTACACTCAAGGAAGGGGTTCCCTCGTTGCTGAAGCTCAAGCGCGTAGAAATCCACGGATTCAAGTCGTTCTTCGACCGGTCGGAGATGCGGTTCCATGGCTCGGGCGTGGCCGCCGTCGTCGGCCCGAACGGCTGTGGAAAATCCAACCTCTCGGATGCCATCAGTTGGGTGCTTGGCGAGCAGTCCGCCAAGAGCCTTCGCGGCGCTCGTATGGAAGACGTCATCTTCGCCGGCACCCGCGACCGCAAACCCCTCGGCATGGCTTCCGTGACGATCACCTTGATCGACCCGCATACGGACAAGTTTCCCAAGCAGCATATTGTTGCAGAGACTCCCGCCGAACCGCCGATCGCCGAATCCGGCGAAAGCGTTCCGGTCCAGGCTCTTCCCGGCGACGGCGCAGCCGCCACCGCTGTGCAAAGTTCCGGGCCAGTCGGACCACCGGCAAATGGTCACGCCAATGGTCATACAAATGGCCACGCCAACGGACATGCCAACGGCCACGCTCCTGCCAAGCCGGAAGAGATCACGATTACGCGCCGCCTGTTCCGTTCGGGCGAAAGTGAATACCTGATCAACGGCAAGGCTGCCCGCTTGCGCGACATCCAGGACCTGTTTATGGGCACCGGCCTTGGACCGGAATCCTACGCCATCATCGAACAGGGCCGTATCGGCCAGATCCTTTCGAACAAGCCCGCCGACCGCCGCGCCATCATTGAAGAAGCCGCCGGAATTACCAAGTTCAAAACCAAAAAACGCCTGGCCGAAGCCAAGCTAGAAGGCGCGCGCCAGAATCTGACCCGCGTCTTCGACATCCTCGAAGAAGTGTCTCGTAACG
Organism: Bryobacterales bacterium; assembly: GCA_038210135.1. GTDB lineage: Bacteria > Acidobacteriota > Terriglobia > Bryobacterales > Bryobacteraceae > JBBQWZ01. Next base: position 36,713 of record JBBQWZ010000019.1, on the reverse strand, counting down.
TGAACTCCCTCAAGCGCCAGGCCGCCAAGGCGAAGCGCTATGAGGAACTGCGCGAAGAGATGACCGGGCACCTCAAGACCTCGCTTGCTGGCCGTTACCAGGTTCTTCGCAAGGACGCCGAAAAGCTTACTGAAGACCTGAAGAATGCGGTGCAAGAGCATCAGGAACTTGCGCTTAGTGTCTCTCACAAAGAAGCCGAGCAGATCGCCCTCCAGGAACGCGCTTATCGGACGGAAGCCGAGCTGACCCAAGCCCGGCAACATCTGGCGGACAAGCAACTCGACGCCGAACGGACTCGCGGACGCCTGGAACTCCAGGCCAAACAGATTGGCGGAATCGAACAGCGCCTGGGAACTGGCGAGTCCGAGACGCAGGATCTGGATCGCCGTGCCACCGAAGGCACCGCGCAGCTCGAATCGCATCGCGCCGCTATCGAAGTGCTGGATCAGGACGCCGAAACCGCCCGTCAACGCCTGGCCGAGAAAAGCGCTGAGCGCGACCAGCTGCAAGCCGCCCTTCGCGACCGCGAACGCGCTATGGAGCAGAGCCGTCAGGGTGTTCTGCGTCTATTAGGTGAAGCGTCACAGTTAAAGAATCAGCTTGCACAGGTGGATACCCATCTAGGGTCGATTGATCGCGATACGCAGCGTCTCCGTCGCGACGAAGAGCAGGCTGAAAACGACATCATCCGGCTCGATTCCGCGAAGACGGAGATGTCGGATCGCCTTTCCGCCCGTCAGCTTGATTTGCAATCCCTGGCAGACCGGCGCCGCGAAGTCAGTGAGGAATTGACCGTACGCCGCTCGCTGATCGGCGAATCCCGCCGCAGCCTCGAGGTCCTTCGCGCCGAATTTTCAAGACACAAAGCGCGCAAGGATTCGCTCGAAGAAATCCTTTCGCACCGGGCGTATACGACGGAAAGTGTAAAGCGCCTTTTTACCGCCATCGAACACGGCCAAATCGCGAACTTCAAGCCCGCCGGTGTACTCGCGGATTTCGTCGAAGTGACGAATTCCGCCTTCGAAAAGGCGACCGAAGAGTTTCTTCACGAAGAACTTGAATATGTCGTCGTAAAAGACTGGAATGAAGCCGACCAAGGCGTAGCTTTGATGCGCGGCGACATGGACGGCCGGGCGACCTTTCTGGTCCATCCCGAAAGCCACGATCCGAGTGCAGACCAAGCCGGCATCGTGGACGAAGGCATCGTCGCGCGCCTCAGCGACGTCCTGCGCCTGACCAATGGACTTACCCACGCACCGGCTGGCCTGATTCCTCGCCTCTCGCGCTGCTACATCGCAAACGATAAGGCTTCAGCCCAGCGTCTCGCGATCGCGAACCCGGATTGCTATTTCCTGCTGCCGGACGGAATCAGCTACCACGGCCATGCCGTTTCGGGCGGCAAGAAGACCGGCGGTGGACCTCTCGCGCTCAAGCGCGAACTGCGCGAGCTGACCACCCAGGTTTCCGCCAAGCAGCTCGAAGTGGACGAATCCACTTCGGCGCTCGAAACCCTGGAGCGCGAGACCGCCCAGATGTCCGAAGAACTCGAGATTCTCCGCTCGCGTTTGCAGGCCGAAGAGAAAGATGTCCTCGCGCTCGATCACGAGCAGCGTAAGCTGGCCGAAGAGTACGCCCGCGCTGGACAGCGGCTTTCGGTTGCCCGCCTTGAACTGGACCGGCTGGCTCGTGAAGAAGAACGGCTCCGCCAGCAGCGGGAAGGCTCGCTTGCCGCCGTTGCCGAAAAGGAACAGGCCCGCTTCGACCAGGAAAAGAGCCTGGAAGAAATCCGGTCGAGCTTTGAGGGCGAACAGACCAACGCGCACCGCGTTTCTGAAGAACACGCGACCGTCCGTGCCGAACTCGCTGGACTCGATGAGCGCCGCCGCAGCGAGCGCAATGTCGAAGCCCGCCTCGATCAGCAGATCAAGGACCTGATCCAGCGCAAGGCGTTCCTCGCGCATGAACTCGAACGCATCGGCGTCGAGCGCGCCCGCCTGTTGACCGACAACGTCGAGCTCGACCAGCGCGCGGTCTCGCTAGCTGAAGAGATTCTCGCCATCGACGGCTCCGTCCGCAGCATCGCGGGCAGGGAAGCGGAAGAGCGCCTGCTGCTCGCCGGTCTCGACGAATCCCTTCGCGCCCTGCGCAACGAAGTGCAGAGCGCGCAGGAAAAGCGGAGCCAGCTCGAAGTGGATCTGGTCCGCCGCCAATCCGACCTCAAGTACCTTGACGAGACTTCGCGCAAGGAACTGAGCGCCGGTATCGAAGAAGTGATGCTCGCGGTGTTCGGTGCGCCGGCTGAACTGGAAGAAGGCGCCGCGGAATCCGCCATCGTCCTCGACGAAGCCGACCTCGCCGAGGCCGAAGCCAAGTACATGGAGGTTCGCCAGAAGATCGAGAACCTCGGTCCGGTGAATCCGCAAGCGCTTGAGGAATTCCAGGAAGCCTCGCTCCGCTATGAGTTCCTCAACACCCAGCGTCAGGATTTGCTGGATTCGATCCGCGACACCGAGAAGGCCATTCAGGAGATCGACGTCGAATCGCGGCGCCGCTTCACCGAAGCCTTCCACGCGATTAACGAGAACTTCAAAGAGATGTTCCGCACGCTGTTCGGCGGCGGTGCGGCCGAGATGCGGCTGACCGACGAGAACAACGTCGGCGACTCCGGCATCGACATCGTGGCTTCGCCCCCCGGCAAAAAGCTGCAGAACATCCTGCTGCTTTCAGGCGGCGAGAAGTCGCTGACCGCCATGTCGCTGCTGATGGCCATCTTCCGCTATCAGCCCAGCCCGTTCTGCATTTTGGATGAGGTGGACGCGCCGCTCGACGAGCCGAACATCATCCGGCTGACGCGCCTGCTCAAAGAGATGTCGGCGCAGACGCAATTCATCATCATCACGCACGCTAAGCGGACCATGGAATCCGCGCAGGCGCTCTACGGAGTCACCATGCAGGAGCCGGGCGTCTCGAAGCTGGTGTCGGTGAAGTTTGATCCGATGCCGGAACAGGCTCCGCTCGAATTGGCCATGGCGGGCGGCGGAAAGTAAACGAAATTCGCTTTCAGCCGGACGAAACCGATCCGGCAAACAGATTCGGTCGGGTAAAGTCAGGTCTCCTTTAAATTTGCTCCGTTGTGTGAGGCGGCGTCGGGCGCAATTTGCCCGGCGCCGTTTTTTATTTGGATGCCGCCTGCTGGCGCACAACAGCCGCCGCGGCTTCCGGTGTCAGCACGCGGATCCTTGATTTTCTGAAGCCTGCCAGATCTCGCGTGACAATGCCGTCGCAGCCGGACGCGGCCGCCGACGCGGCAGTGACCGCATCCTCGAAATCTTGCCAATCGAGTTGTAGCGCACTGCGAAGGACCATTTCATCGACGGCTGCGATTCCGAAAACGGAGAGTAGCAAGCCAAGCGTCTGTTTCGCTTCCTTACGCCCAGATGATTTCGATATCAAAGAGTCGATCGTAGTCAAGGCATGCGCGGCGAGCAGTCCGTTGGCGTTCCTTCGTTCGATCAAATTCCATATTTGACGGCTGCCCGTCGAATGCGTCTGACGATCGAGCAAGACATCAAGGATCACGTTCGTATCGAGAAGGAACTTCACCTGTACTTCTTCTCAAGATGACGCTTATAGCTCGCAGGATCGGCATGCGAAAGACTACCTCGCAACGCCTTCAGTACGGGGGCGTCCTGGTCGTCTGTGGCTGGCTTGGAGACGAGATCCAGGTAATCCTCGACTAATTGTGAGACGGAGAGACCTTGGCGTTCGGCGTATTGCTTTGCCCGGACCGTTACTTTCGGATCAATGCTCAAAGTCAGTTTCGACATCTGTACGTATCATAGCGAAACTTCTATACGTATGGACTTTTTCCGTGGCCTAAAGAACCGGCGGCTCCAGCGCGAAGTATGATGGAAGATCTTCATGCGCTCCCGCCTTCTAGCGCCGGTCTGCCTGGTCGCGCTCGTCATCCTCTTTTTCTGGAAGCTGGTCCTCACCGGCCAGTACACCTGGATGGAAAGCCCGGACATCGCGAACCTGGTTCTGCCCTGGTTCCAGATGCAGGCTGGCGAATGGCACCACGGCCGCATCCCGCTGTGGGATCCGTATGGTTGGGGCGGGCAGCCGCTATTTGGGCAAGCACAACCTGGAGCCGCGTACCCGCTGAACTGGCTGCTGTTTCTGCTTCCGCTGAACCACGGCTGGATCGCGCAGGCTTCGATGCACTGGTATTTCGTGGTGGTCCGCATCCTCGCCGCATTGACGATGTTCAAGCTGTGCCGCGACCTCGGATGTTCCCGAGCCGCCTCCATCTTCGCCGGACTGGTGTTCGCGCTGGGCGGGTACGTCGGCAATACCGACTGGCCGCAAATGGTCAACGGAGCCGTTTGGGCGCCTCTTGCTTTCCTGTACCTGTTCCGCGTGGAGCGCGGCGAACGCCCGCTGCGCAGCTCGATTCTGTCGGGCTTCTTTCTCGGCGTCATGTGGCTCGCGGGCCATCATCAGATGCAGTTGTACATCTCTTTCGTGGTCGGCGTTTTGTGGCTGTGGTTCATTTTCAAAGGCAGCCGCGTGAACTGGACCCTGGCCCGCCTGGCCGCCCTTTCCATTTTGATCGCGATTCTTGCGAGCGCGTTCCAAACCATTCCGACCGCCGAGTACGGGCGCATCTCGCGCCGCTGGTCGGGAACGGAAGAGCCGCTCCGGTTCAACGAAGTCGTTCCCTACAATGTCCACAAGCTGTACGCATTGAGTCCGCAGTCGCTGCTCAGCGTCTTCATTCCCGGACTCGACAAGAACGCCAATCCGTTTATCGGCGTCATTGCGATGTCGCTCGCGCTCCTCGGACTCGCCCTCGGTTGGCGCGATGCGAGGATTCGCTGGCTGGCGGCCGTCGCCCTGTTCGGACTGCTGTTCGCGCTCGGGCCGATGAATCCGCTCCACGGAATTCTGTACGCGCTCGTCCCTCTATTTGAGAAGGCTCGCGTCCCGGCCGCGGGGATCATTGCGTTCAATCTCGCGGTGCCCGTGCTGGTTGCCTTCGGGGTCGATCGGCTCGAACTCGACACCCAGTGGCGCCGCTGGATCACGCGCGGATTGCTGATCTTCGGAACCGTCACGCTTTTCGCCTGCCTCTTGTTTGCCGCGACGCGCGTGCCAGTCTGGATCGGCGACGACCGCCTGATCCTGACCTCCCTATACGCGATCCTCGGCAGTGTCGCGTTCTACGCTGTCGCGCGCGGCAACCTCAATCGTAATGCCGCTCTGATTGCGCTCGGTGCGCTGATGTTCTTCGATCTTTCTCTGGTCACCGGCTTCAGCTGGCCGAACGTCAACGACAAGGACAGAACGTCGTACATCAAGCCAATGTCGCAGCACTCCGACATGGTGCAGTTCGTGCGGTCGCGCCCGGGCTTGCCGCGCATCGAGGTGGATTCGGAAGCCATCCCCTACAACATCGGGCCTTGGTACGGCATCGAGACGTTCGAGAGTTACGTCGCCAGCGTTCCGCAGGATCTGTGGCGGCATGATGTGTTCAGCGAGCGCTTCCGCCAGTTCTTCGGCATCCAATATTTGTTCGCCGCAAAACCCAAGCGTCCGAATCAACGCGAAGTCTACACCGGGCGCTCGGGGCTGAAGGTCTACGAGAACCCCGATGTCTTTCCGCGGACCTGGGCCGTGCACCAGTTGTCGGCGGCGGTGAACGAAGACGATGCCAAGGGCTTGCTCCAGAATCCGACGTTCAATTTGCACACCAAGGCATTCCTGCTGAATGAAACTCCGCCAACGCTCGCGCCCTGCACTGGCGACGAGGTCGAGATCGAATCGCACCAGCCCAACCGCGTCCGCATCAAGGCAAAGATGGCATGTCGCGGCATGGTGCTGCTCGCCGATACCTGGTTCGCTGGTTGGCATGCGACGGTGGACGGGCAGTCCGCGAAAATCTATCAGGCCGATAGTGTGATTCGCGGCGTGGTGGCCGATGCGGGTTCGCACATCATTGAAATGAAGTACCGGCCCACCAGCGTACTATTGGGAGCACTTTTTACTCTCTTCGCCGCCCTCGCCGCCGCGTTCGCTTATTTCCGGCTATAGCAATTCGTTTGTCACCCTAGCGTGATATGCTCCAAGCACAAGGAGACTCTCCCCAATATGACAACTCAAGAAATCGCCGAACATTTGGTCTCGGAATGCAGCCAGGGAAATTTCTTGGGGGCCACCAAGGCCCTCTACTCCCCGGACATCGTGAGCGTCGAAGCGACGCCGATGCCCGACGGATCGCGCGAATGCAAGGGCCTCGATGCCGTGCTTGCCAAAGGCGAGTGGTGGACATCGAATCACGAAGTTCATAGCCTTAAAGTCGAAGGACCGCTGGTCGCGGGATCGGCCTTCTGCGTACGCTTCAAAATGGATGTGACGTTCAAACCGACGGGAAAGCGGATGGAGATGGACGAGCTCGGGGTCTATCACGTCCAGGGTGGAAAGATCGTCAAAGAAGAATTCCTCTACGGCGCATAACGCGATTTACTAATCAAAGATGCACGAAAAAGCGGGCCGCAGTGCCCGCTTTTTCGCGTATTCAAGCTCGTCGCGCCGGTAAAACGCGCGCGCACCTTGTTACCATAAAAGTGATGCCTTACCCGGAACACCTGATCGCGCCCATGCGCGAGGACCTGACGCGCTTTGGTCTGGTCGAAGCCCGCACCCCCGCCGATGTCGATCGCCTGCTTGCCCCTGGCAGCGGAACGGTTCTCATGGTCGTGAATTCTGTCTGCGGCTGCGCCGCCGGACGCGCTCGTCCCGGCATCGGCATGGCCCTCGCGCACACGCCGCGTCCCGTGACCGCCGCCACGGTTTTCGCCGGAGGCGACGAAGCAGCCGTCAACCATCTCCGCGGAATTCTGAAAGACTATCCGCCGTCATCGCCTTCGATCACTTTATTTGAAGACGGCAAGCCGGTCTACATGGTCCACCGCAGCGACATCGAACGCCGCGACCCGGATCAGATCGCTGGACTCCTTACGGCCGCCTTCGACAAATATTGCGGCGCCAAAGTCCAACAGTAATCCAGTCCGAAGGCGAATCGCCAAGTCAGGGCGTTTCCGTCTCTTCGACCAGCTTGTCCACCACCATCGAGTAAATCGCCGGCTTGCCGTGCATGTCGCTCTGAAACAGGATCCGCTGGCTGTTCGCGGAAAACAGCGGATTCACTGTCGCGGCGTCGGACGCGCGGTGTTCGCACAGCGTTAGTTCGCGCTTTACACTTCGGACCAGCAGCAGCACGTGGGGTTGCGCTTTGCTGCCGCTCGCGCCGACCATCACCGAGCCATCGGCATTCTTTCCGAACGCGACAAACTGCGTCGTGCGCGCAACCAGCGCATCCTGATTCGAATCCACCGCCACCTCGCGGACCTGCCCTACTCGCTGGCCATTCGCGCCCGTCACCAGCGATGCGTATTGAACTTCGCGCCCGTCCGCACTCCATTGCGGAGACGAGATTTTCGCGCCTTCCTGCGTCCGCAGCTTTTGATTTTGTTGGCGGTCGAAGTTGCAAACGAACAACGCGGAATCTCCTCGCCGGTAGAGCACGCTCGCCCGCTTGGGCCGCGGCTGCGGGTCGGATAGCGGCTCCGCGGATTCGGTGAGTGTGGTCGCGTCGCCCTTGATCAACGACACCAGCCGCAGGCGGAACTGCGCGCCTTTTTTCTCCACAACCGCCGCATACAGGTCGTCTTCGGAAACTCCCATCTGCTCGGCGGACCAGCCTTCTTCGACGCGGTAGACTTCGCGCGGACGCATGCCGCCGAGCGCCGCAATTTCTAATCGCGGTCCATCGAAATAGCAGAAGCTACGCTCGCCGGGTAGCAACTGCAACGTCGCCGGATTCAGCTCCGCCGCTTCCGTCAGTTGCTTGCTGTGGCCCGACTTAATGTCCAAACGGAACGCTTCGAACCTCCCGGTTCGATCGGACGCATGCAGAACGAAGCCGCCCTTGCGCGCGACTGCCCGTCCGCAGGCCGACGGCAAAATCGCCGAATGCGCGGGGTCCGTCAACCGATACACCGTGAATTCCGTGAGCGGATCCGCGTATCGCTTGATCTCCGACGGATACGACGCGCCGCGCGTTTTGGATTGCGCATAGGCGGGCAGCGCGGCCGAAGCAAGCGAGAGTAGAGTTCGGCGCGTCAACATGCGGATCGGCGGGAGCTTGCGAACCACAGCCCTGCGCTGTCACGCTCCAAACCTATTGTCACTCGACTGGCTATTTCGAAGCAGGCGTATGACTCGCCTTGTAGTGTTCGGCCAGAACGTCCATTCCGAAATCGCCTTCGAAGTCGCGCCACACCGCGTGGATGTGGTTCGCGTTGTTCTGCGTGTTGTCGTACTCGATCAGGAATTTCAGCGCCTGAATCCGGTAGTAGTGCGGACCGCCGCGCTCCTCGGTTCCAGCCCATGCAAACCAAAGTTGCGCGCCCGCGGCTTTCACCTTGGCGAGGCGCTCCATCGCGACGGACTCGGGAAAATTGGTCGCGTAGACGCGAACCAGTTCGTCGAAAGCGGCTCGCTGTTTCGGATTCAACTTTGAGACCAACAAGCCCACCGGCTTGCCATCCTTATTCACGACGTCGAGCGAGGCCTTGCGCGAATTGAAGCTCAGAATATCTTTCGGCGCCACCGGATCGACGATCGCGATTTTCTTGAGCTCCGGAGTCAGCGTCGCGAGGAAGTCGCGCGCCAGATCTTCTTCGCGCGCAAGAGCGCGCAAACCCGCCCGAGGACCGACGCGCACTTCCGCCGGATTCGCTCCGTAGAAGTTCGGAGACGCGATTACTTTTCCGCCGGTCACCGTAAAATTGATGCTGATGTGGTGGCCCTCGAACCGGAAGGCCCAAGTGCCCGCCTCCGAGGGTTCGCCAAAGACACTGAAGAAGTACCCCTCCGGATCGCGATACGGACCGGTCGGCTTGCCTTGCGCGTCCACTTCGATCTCTTTCAAAACCTGGTCCAGGCTCATGATCGTGGTGGCCTTGATGTAGCCTTGCTGGCTAAGTCCGGAGGCCAGCAGGCCATGCGCCAGCAGTTTCTGGGCGGAATTCATCTCACGCAGCGGCAGCCCCTTTCGCTCACGCGGAATGAAGTGCCAATCGAAGCGCTGCTCATCGGCAAATCCGAACGACGCTTTCGCCTTCTGGCCGCTGTCGAGCGACGCCAGAAACGCCTTCGCCGAAGACGTCATCACGCCCGGCGTGGTCGGCCTCGCCGACGCCCCCAAATAGGCCGCCGTCAGCAATGCGCAGCCCACCGCGATCAATACGGCGCGCTTGACGAAATCGTTCCTTCGAGTAGTCACGAAATGGAGTCTAGCAGAACGATTCGGACGCTCGAATCCACTGAAAGAAATCCGAGCCGCTGCGATACACTTTAGAAGGACATGCTTACCAGCTCCCCTCTCATCAGGGAACGCGCCGCTGCCCCGACCAGGCTCCAGCGGGAAGATCTAATTCATGCGTTCCGCATCATGTATCTTTCGCGTCGTATTGACGATCGCGAAATCCTCCTGAAGCGGCAGAACCGCATCTATTTCCAAATTTCGGGCGCGGGCCACGAAGCCATTGGAGCAGCCACCGGCGCCGTTTTGCGTGCCGGCCACGATTGGTTTTATCCTTACTATCGCGATCGCGCCATGTGCCTGATGCTGGGCGTTTCGGTCGAGCAGATGCTTTTGCAGGCCGTCGGCGCGGAAGCCGACATTGCCTCCGGCGGACGCCAGATGCCGTCGCATTGGGGCTCGCCCGAACACAACATCGTCAGCACCTCCTCGCCGACCGGGACGCAGTTTCTCCAGGCCGTCGGATGCGCCCAGGCGAATCGTTATCTCGATCCGGAATCGGACGCCGTCACCCTCGTCACCACCGGCGATGGAGCCACCAGCGAAGGCGAATTCTGGGAGTCGCTCAACGTGGCCTGCCTCGAGAAATTGCCGGTCCTCTATCTGGTCGAAGACAATGGCTACGCGATTTCCGTACCGGTCGAAAAGCAGACCGCCGGCGGCGACATCTCCGCGCTGGTGTCCGGCTTCCCCGGTTTGAAGATTTTCCGCTGCGACGGAACGGACTATTTGTCGTCGTTCGCCACGATGTCCGATGCCGCCGAGTATTGCCGCCGAGAGCAACTGCCGGCTCTGGTTCACGCGACCACCATCCGGCCGTATTCGCATTCGTTGTCGGATGACGAAAAGCTGTACAAGACTGCCGCGGAACGCGAGCAGGAAGCCGCGCGCGATCCCATCGCCCGGTTTCCGGAATGGCTACTCGCCGAAGGCCACCTCGACCGCCACACGCTGCAGCGCATCACGCATGAAGTGGATGACGAAATCCAGGCGACGACCGACAGAGTTCTGAAGGCGCCCGCCCCTCCGAGCGGCAGCGCGCTTCGCTACCTCTATTCGCCGGACGTCGATCCGACGTCGCCCGATTTCAGCGCCGCGCCCAATTTCACGGGCGATCCGCGCACCATGGTCGATGAAATTAACCTCACCATGCATGAGGAGATGCGCCGGAATCCGAACATCATTGTGTTCGGCGAGGACGTCGCCGATTGCAGCCGCGAACAGAATCTGGGGGAGCTAAAAGGCAAGGGCGGCGTCTTCAAAGCCACCTACGGACTGCAGGCCGCCTTCGGCGCTCGACGCGTCTTTAACGCTCCCATCGCCGAAGCCGCGATTGTCGGCCGCGCCATCGGAATGGCCACCCGCGGTCTGAAGCCAGTCGTCGAAATCCAATTCTTCGATTACATCTGGCCGGCGATGATGCAGATCCGCGACGAGCTTGCGACCATGCGCTGGCGCTCCTACAACGGCTTCTCCGCACCGGTCGTGATTCGTGTCGCGACCGGCGGCTATCTGAACGGCGGCGCCATCTACCACAGCCAGTCGGGCGAATCGATCTTCACGCACATTCCTGGCTTGCGCGTCGTTTTCCCTTCGAATTCCGCGGATGCGTGCGGCTTGCTGCGGACCTCCATCCGCTGCGACGATCCCGTCTTATTCCTCGAACACAAGCGCCTGTATCGCGAGGCCTACAACCGGGCCCAGCATGGCGGTCCGGATTATTGCATCCCGTTTGGCAAGGCGCGCGTCGTTAAGCCTGGCCACGATCTCACCATCGTCACCTACGGAATGCTGGTGCAGAAATGCACCTTCGCCGCGGCGCAAATCGAGCAGCGCAACCCCGACGTGTCGATCGAAATTCTCGATCTCCGCACGCTCGCGCCCTATGACTGGGAGAGCATCGCGAAGTCGGTGAAGAAAACCAGTCGTCTGCTGGTCATCCACGAGGATGTAATGAGCTTCGGCTTCGGTGCCGAGATCGCCGCGCGCGCCGCGAACGAACTCTTCGAATATCTGGATGCGCCGATCGGCCGGGTCGCCGCCCTCGATACCTGGGTCGCCTATAATCCGAGCATCGAGAATGAAATTCTGCCGCAGACCGAAGACGTTCTTCGCGAAGCGGAACGCATTCTCGCCTACTAAATTTCTGCAAACCAAAACAGAAATGGCGCCGTGGCAATTCTGCCCGGCGCCATTTTTATTTGCGAGTCGACCGCCTTATCGCGGATTATCGACGACCGGCAGCGACGCCGGACGCTTCGAAACGGAGCCCTTCATCGCTTCATCCATCTCCACTCCGTTGTTAGACAGGATCGTGCCCGTCGCCACATCCAACTGCGTGCGCGATTGAATGTACGCCGCCTGCGCGGCGACTTCGCTGCCCTGCGCCGTCGCGAGATCGCGCTGCGCCTGAATCACCTGATAGAGCGTGGTGGCGCCGAGAGCATATTTCTTCTGCTCGGCGTCGAGCGTCTGTTCCTGCAGCGTCCGGTTCTTGCGCGCCGACTGGTAGCGAGCCCGTGCCTGCCGGACCGCCGTCAGCGCATTCTGCACGTCGATGCGGATTCCGTTCACCAGCTTCTCGACCTGCAATTCGCTCTGCCGCAGACTCAACTGCGCGGTCGCATAATCCGCCTGCGCACTGCGGTTCCGCAGCGGAATATTCAACTGCACGCCGACGGCATAGTCGGGATAATTCCGGCTGAAAATCTGGCCGAGCACCGTGCCGTATCCGCCAAGCGAAAACGGATCGGCACTGCGCCCGTTCGCCAAGCCATTCGCACCCAGGTTCGGCGAACCCGCCAAACCCGAATTGCGAAGACGCCCGAACGCATCGATCGTAGGCAGCAACGCGCTGCGCGTACCCGCCAGGCTGATCCGCGAATTGTCCACCAGGATGCGCGACTGCGAAAGTTCAGGGCGCGCATCGAGCGCCTCCGCGATCAGATCCTGTGCCGGGCGGACCTGCTCCTGATCCGGAATGCGAATCGGATCGGTCGGCACAATATGAGCGGCGGCAACCGCTGGATTCGCAATTCCGTTGCGGCTGAGCGATGTCTTGAGAATGGTTTCTTCCTGCAGGACGTTCGTCTCAGAGGTCTCGAGATCCTGCTGGCGCGATGCGACTTCCGCCTCGGCGCGAATAATTTCAATGGGGGCCAGCGTTCCGATTTCGACCTGCTTCTTGTTGTCGTCGTAGAGCTTCTGCGACAACGCCAGCGCCTGGCGCTTTACGCGCACGTCTTCGTTGTAGCTGACCAGATTCCAGTATTGGCTGATGATGTAGGAAACAGTGTTCAGCACCTGCATCTTGAAGGTCAGATCCGCCACCCGCAGGTCGTTCTTGGCAATGCGAATGTTCCGGTTGTTGACCGCGGAGCCGAACCCCTGCAAGAGCTTCTGCGTCACCGTCAAGTCGAGATAGCTCGCCGTCTGCGGATTCAGCGTATTAAACAAGTTGTTCTGTGAGTTGGCGTTATTATTGAACGTCAAGCTCGCATTGGTTCCCGATAGGAACGCCTGGCTGATTCCGAAATTCGCGACGGTGCTGGTCGTGATGAGCGAAGTGGTGCCGGATGTAACTGTGTTGCTCTGCGGACTGGTCTGGTGGGCCCACTGGATGTTGCCGGTTAGGACAGGATCGTAGGAGAAATTCGCCGTGCCGGGCACCTGGCTGGTGTTGAAGTTGATGCCGGCGACCGTGCTGCCCGGCGCCGAGCCTGTGTAGTTGCTGGTGGCGCCTGCGCCGCCGCTGGCATTGGTTTGAATTCCCCGGATCGGAGAGCCCGCTTTCGCGCGCAGCAAATCCGCTTCCGCCAGGCGCGGGCTGTAGCGCTGAATTTCAATGTCGATATTGTTCTCGAGCGCCAGGGCGACCGCATCGGCGAGCGACAGATAGATGTTTCCGGCGCGCATCAGCGCGTCCAGCCGCGATGAGTTCGCCATCCGTATCGGAGCCACCACATGCCCCCGATAGGGTTGCGAGAGTCGCCCCCAATAGGTCGTTGGCTCGTCCATCACAGACGGCCGTTCCTCCGGGTTTGACCCAGGCAATTGGGCCTGCTGCTGAGCCGCCATCGGCCATACAGTCAGAAAACAGGCGAATAGAGCGAAAAGGGATTGTGCGGATCTCATCTGCATTTTCATCGTAACATTAGCAAACTCAAGGCCATTCCCGGCTTAGACGAAAGGCCCTGCAAAGCCGGTGACTTGCAGGCGCTCACCGGCGGATTCCACCACAACCGCTGTCCGGTTGTGGGACGAAGGTGGTCTTAAGCGAGCCGGGATTCGAGATAGAGACGACGGCGAAGCTCAGATAATTACCGACGCCGTGCTGATCGCCGCCAAGCGGATTTGAACCCGGAGCGTCAGCGACGGGACCCCAATGTCAGCCTTTCACAGCAAAGAACCGCGCGCGTAAGCAAGCGGACCCCGTTGGCCTCAGCAAAGAACCGCGCGCGTAAGCAAGCGGACGCGCCCGGCAACCGATCATAATGAAAACCGACCCATGCGGCGAATCCGCCTCACCGTCAGCTATGACGGAACCGATTTTCACGGCTGGCAGGTCCAGCCCGGCCGCGTGACCATCCAGTCGGAAATGCAGCGCGTGTTCTCGGAAATCGAGGGCTCGCCGGTCAGGGTGGACGCCTCCGGCCGCACCGACGCCGGAGTCCATGCCATCGCGCAAGTCGCCGCCGTCACCCTCACGAATCCGATTCCCTGCGTGAATCTGCGAAAGGCCGCCAACCGGCTGCTGCCTCCCTCGATCCGCGTTCTCGACGCCGCGGAAGCCGCCGCCGACTTCCATCCGCGCTTTCACGCGATCGCAAAAACCTACGAATACCGCATTTTCCGTGGCGAAACCTGTCCGCCGTTCCTTCGCAATTACGTGTGTCATTGGCCGCGTCCGCTCGATGAGGAAGCGATGATCGCGCTTGCGCCGGTACTCGAAGGCGTCCACGATTTCACCGCTTTCGCCGCCTCCGATCATTCCGATATCTCAAGCACGTCCGGGTTGCCGAAATCGAAAATCCGGCAGATTTTTTCCTCGATCCTGTGGAAGAGCGAGGACATGCTGCTATATCGCGTCCGCGGCAGCGGCTTTTTGAAACACATGGTGCGCAACATTATGGGTGTTCTGATCGAAGCCGGAAAAGGGAACGTCGATCGCTGCGGAATGGACGATCGCCTGCGCCCGGCTTCCGGCATTCCGGCAGGTCCCACCGCCCCTCCACAAGGCCTGTTTCTGATTGGTGTCGAATACCAGGGCGATTCGGAGACGTTGCCATAAAACTGCATCAATAGCCCGAAAACAACCCAAACCCAACAAACCTCAGCGGACTATGAGTGTTGTGAAAGAAATCTCGAAAGTGCGTCAGACGCGCCCGAATGAAAAGGCGTATACTTCTCAACAAGGAGAACCGCACATGCTTCGTGTTGTTCTGTCGGTAGTGCTCGCATCCTCGGCCGCGTTCGCCCAGAACGTGATTTCGGCGAAGGCCGGACTCGTGAATTATCACGACGGTGAAGTTACGGTCGGCGGCGAGCCGATTCAAAACAAGCCCAGCCAGTTCACCAGCCTGAAAGTCGGGCAGGAACTGCGGACCGGTGAAGGGCGCGCGGAAGTGCTCCTTACCCCCGGCGTTTTCCTGCGAATCGGCGAAAACAGCGCGGTCCGCATGATTTCGAATTCGCTCACCGATCCCAAAGTCGCGCTGATCACCGGCTCCGCCCTGGTTCAGGCCATGGACGTCGCGAAGGACACGCCAATCACTGTGATCTACGGCGATCGCGCCGCGCTCCTCAGCAAGACCGGCATCTATCGTTTCGACGCCAGTGAATCCGCTGCCAGTTTGCGTGTCTATGAAGGCGAAGCAAAAGTCGGCGAGATGGACGTCAAGAAGGGCAGGGAAATGGCCCTGACCGGCAACGGCGACAGCAAGGAAATTGCGAAGTTCGACACCAAAGACACCGACGAGCTGTATCGCTGGGCCTCGCGCCGCGATCAATACATCTCGATGGCGAACGTTTCCGCCGCCAAGTCCACGACCTCCTCGACGGGCTGCGGCGCGGCGATCACGCCCGCTTCTTATCCTGTGAATGGCACCTACGGCGGCGTCGGCGGCTATGCCGGACGGTTCGCCTCGGCGGGCAACCCGAATTCGAACAATGGCGGCTACTACGGCCAACAGGGCGGATGGCGGTTTAACTCCTGCTACGGCATGTACACGTACGTTCCGTACAACGGAATCTACCAAAGTCCATTCGGCTGGAGCTATTTCAGCCCGTCTCAAGTGGTCTACCTGTACAACCCGAACAACTATCCGCGCGGTGGCGGCAACGCTGTTGCGAATACCGGAAACCTCGGCCACGGGGCGACCCACGGCAGCGGCGTATCCGGTTTCCCGACCGCGTCCTATCCGTCCGCCGCGCCTAACCCCAGCGGTCAGGGCGTCGGCTACTCTTCCGGCAACTCCGCTCCGGCCGGAGCCGCCGCGGGGGGTTCGCACCATACCGCTCCCGCAGGTGGCGGAGGTGGCGCAGGCCTCGGTTCGGGTCGCGGCCCGAAATAATACGCGTCTAAATCCAAGAGAAAAATGGCGGAGCGCCTTCGGGCCCTCCGCCATTTGTGTTCAGTGGCATA
This sequence comes from Bryobacterales bacterium, assembly GCA_038210135.1. Classification (GTDB taxonomy): domain Bacteria; phylum Acidobacteriota; class Terriglobia; order Bryobacterales; family Bryobacteraceae; genus JBBQWZ01. Next base: position 20,682 of record JBBQWZ010000019.1, on the reverse strand, counting down.
GGCCTCCGGCCTGTGCATTCGGTTTGCAAAGGCCTCCGGCCTGTTGTGCATTCGGTTTGCAAAGGCGATGCACTCAGAAATCGTCAAAAAGAACAGGCCGGAGGCCTATTCCACTTACAACGGCGGCGTGAAACGCCCATCGATCGCCGTCCAACCGCCATCCACGATCAGCAGCGAACCCGTCACGTAGCTCGCGGCATCAGAAGCCAGAAACACCACGGGGCCCGCCAGCTCCTCCGCCTGCCCCCAGCGCTTTAATGCCGGCTTGCTGCCGTACGCCGCATACCATTCGGGGTTCCCGCGGATCGGATTCGTCAGCGGAGTCTCGATCACACCCGGAGCAATGCAATTCACGCGAACGCCGTTGCCGCCGAGTTCCGCCGCGAGCGCGCGTGTCAGCTGAAGCAACCCCGCCTTCGTCGCCGCGTATACGCCCTGACCCGGCTCGACCACCAGCGCCCGAATCGACGAGATCATAATGATGCTGCCGCGGTTCTGCGCTTCCATCACGCGCCCCACCGCCTGCATCAACTGGAAATTGCCGCGCAGATTCAGGTTGATGACTTTGTCGAATTCCGCCGTGGTGTATTTGAGCAGCGGCTTCCGGACATTCACGGCCGGAGCGCTCACCAGGATGTCGATCGATTGATGCTGCGCGACCACCGCCGCCACCGCCGTCTCGATCGCCGCCTCGTTCGTAATATCCAACCCCAGCGCCTCGGCGACGCCGCCAGATGCTTTGATTTCGTTGGCTGTTGCGATCGCGCCGGCTTCATTGATGTCGCTACAAACGACGATCGCGCCCGCCGCGCCGAGTCCATGGGCGCCGGCGCGTCCAATGCCCGAAGCCGCGCCCGCCACCAACGCAACCCGCCCGTCCAGTCTGAAAAGGTTTTGCATATCGCGCACCATTGTACGGGACCGCGCAGCAATCAATGTTATGGCTTGCCACTCAGCACCGAACCGCGACCGTCAGGGAGCGGACCTCTTTTACCTGCAATCAGGTGAGGACACTTCGAAAGTCGGACACCGAAAATCTATTTTCGATTGCTCAAAGCCGCGCCCAGATAATCGCGATTCATCCGCGCGATCACCTCAAGCGAAATCTCTTTCGGGCACGCCGCCTCGCATTCGCCGATGTTGGTGCAGTTGCCGAACGATTCCGCATTCATCTGCGCCACCATGTGGATGGCCCGTTCGTGCCGCTCCACCTGACCTTGCGGAAGCAAGCCCAGATGCGAAATCTTGGCCCCCGTGAACAGCGCCGCCGCCGCGTTCGGACAAGCCGCCACGCACGCTCCGCAGCCGATGCAGGCAGCCGCGTCCATCGCCAGATCCGCGGATTCCTTCTGAATCGGAATCGCGTTTCCATCCGGCGCCGCGCCCGTATGAACCGAAACGTAGCCGCCCGACGCAATAATGCGATCGAACGCGTTGCGATCCACAACCAAGTCCTTTAATACCGGAAACGCCTGCGCGCGCCACGGCTCCAGATACAGATCGTCGCCGTCGTTGAAATGCCGCAGCGTCAGCTGGCAGGTGGTCGTGGCCTTCAGCGGACCATGCGGCACGCCGTTGATCATCATCCCGCACGACCCGCAAATTCCCTCGCGGCAATCGTGCTCGAAAGCGACCGGCTCTTCGCCGCGGTTCATCAACTCTTCGTTCAACACGTCGAGCGCTTCGAGCATCGACATGTCCGCGTTCATGTTCGACGATTCGTACCGCTCCATGCGCCCGGCCGACTTCGTGTTCTTCTGCCGCCAGATATGAAATACGAGTTTCATCTACTTATAACTCCGCTGGCTGGGATGAACGTATTCAAACTCCAGCGGTTCCTTGTGCAACACCGGCTCCGCGTTCGCGCCTTTGTATTCCCACGCCGCGGCATACGAGAAATGCTCATCGTCGCGCTGGGCTTCGCCTTCGGGCGTCTGATATTCCTCGCGGAAATGCCCTCCGCAGCTCTCTTCGCGCTCAAGCGCATCCTTTACCATCAAGCTGCCCAGCTCAAAGAAGTCCGCGACGCGCCCGGCTTTTTCGAGCGCCTGATTCAATTCCGCATCGCTCCCTGGCACGTTGACATTGATCCAAAATTCGTCGCGCAACGCCTGAATTTGGCCTTGCGCCTCGCGCAGGCTTGCTGCCGTACGCGACATGCCGCAGTGGTCCCACATGATCTTGCCGAGCTCGCGATGGAAGCTATCTACCGTGCGCTTGCCCTGGATCGCGAGCAGTTTCTTTTCCTGCAATTCGACCTGATCGATTGCCCGCCGGATCACCGCATGGTCCGTCGAGATCTTGTCCGATTTGGTCTGCGCGAGGTAATTTCCGATCGTGTACGGCAAGACGAAATAGCCGTCCGACAAGCCCTGCATCAGCGCGCTAGCGCCCAAACGATTCGCACCGTGATCCGAGAAATTCGCTTCGCCAATCACGAACAAGCCCGGAACCGTGGACATCAAGTGATAATCCACCCACAGGCCGCCCATCGTATAGTGAATCGCCGGATAGATCCGCATCGGGACCTTGTACGGATTCTCATCCGTGATCCGCTGATACATGTCGAACAAGTTTCCGTACCGCTCGCGAATCGTATCTTCACCCAGCCGCCGGATCGCATCGCTGAAATCCAGATACACGCCAAGCGCGCCCGGCCCGACGCCGCGTCCTTCATCGCAAACGCTCTTCGCATTCCGCGACGCCACGTCGCGCGGCACCAGATTGCCGAAGCTGGGATACTTGCGCTCCAGGTAATAATCGCGCTCCGCCTCCGGAATCTGATCGGGCGAGCGCGTGTCGCCCTTCTTCAGCGGAACCCAGATGCGCCCATCGTTGCGCAGCGATTCCGACATCAGCGTCAGCTTCGATTGATAATCGCCCGACACCGGAATGCAGGTCGGATGAATCTGCGTAAAGCAAGGATTGGCGAACAGCGCCCCGCGTTTATGGGCGCGCCAAATCGCCGTGCAGTTCGATCCCTTCGCATTCGTCGAAAGGTAATAGACGTTGCCGTAGCCGCCGGTTCCGAGCACCACGGCATCGGCGATATGCGCCTCGATCTTGCCCGTAACCAGGTCGCGCGTCACGATGCCGCGAGCGCGTCCGTCGATCACGATGAGGTCCAGCATTTCGCTGCGTGGATACATCGTAACGGAGCCTTCGTGAATTTGCCGTTCGAGCGCCTGATACGCGCCCAGCAGCAACTGCTGCCCAGTCTGGCCTCGGGCGTAGAACGTGCGCGAGACCTGCGCGCCGCCGAAACTACGGTTCGACAACAGGCCGCCGTATTCCCGCGCAAACGGAACTCCCTGCGCCACGCACTGGTCAATAATGCTCACGCTGACCTGCGCCAGCCGGTACACATTGGCTTCGCGGGCGCGGAAATCGCCGCCCTTCACCGTGTCGTAGAACAGCCGGTAGACGCTATCGCCGTCGCCCTGATAATTCTTCGCCGCGTTGATTCCGCCCTGCGCCGCAATCGAATGCGCGCGCCGCGGCGAATCCTGAAAGCAGAAGCATTTGACGTTATAACCAAGCTCGCCGAGCGTGGCCGAAGCCGATCCGCCCGCGAGGCCCGAGCCCACCACGATCACGCTGTACTTGCGCTTGTTGGCTGGGTTCACCAGCTTCATGTCGAAGCGCGCCTTATCCCACTTTTGCTCAATCGGACCGCCAGGAATTCGGGCGTCCAGAAGTTTGCTATCCGCCATCTAAACCACCAGTCCCGTCAGCACGCCGATGGGCACCGAAACAAATCCAAGGAAAACCACCAGCGCGAAAATCTTCGCGAACACCCGCAGCAGCGGCGTGTATTTCGGGTGGCTGATTCCTACGGATTGAAAGCCGCTCCAAACGCCGTGATACAGGTGCAGGCACAACAGGCCCATCGACAGGATGTAGAACCCGGCAATCACCGGCATACTGAATCCCATCACGACATTGCGGTACGGATCGAGCGCATCATACGCCGTGCCGCCCACGCCGACCGTGAAATGTAAGAGGTGATAAACGATGAACGCCGCCAGAATCGGACCGCTCATATACATGGTCCGCGAAGCGTAGCTCGACGTTTGCGCCTTCCACTTTATATAGCCGATTGGCCGCGCCGCGCGCTTGATCCTATATAAAGCGACTGCCGAAATGATGTGCGCCAACACCGCCGTCAGCAGCACAATGCGCGCGCCCCATAACACCGGAGCCATTGCTTTCAAGGATTCCGCATAGTGGTTGAACACCGCGGGACCTAAGAAAATCTGGAGATTTCCGGCCATGTGAACCAGGACGAATCCGTACAGGACCACCCCGCTCACTGCCATCACGGCTTTCTTGCCGTTGGTTGTACTCAAGAGACCGTACGTGCGTGTCCCTTTGAGCTCGATTGCACTTGCGCTCATTTGGTGTGTAAAAGATGGGAGTTACTACTATGATGATAGCAATGGATGCACCGCGTCTTAAATCTTTTGGCACCGGCCTGCGTGCCACACGACCCGCGACGACGCTCCGCGCCGACCGAACCGCGACCGTAAGGGGGCGGACCCCGCCACGCAGCTCCATCAGAACCGCGAACGAAGTGAGCGGAATCCCATCTCAGCTGTGACCAACATCCTCGAGCTCCGCGGAGTCTCCAAGCGTTACACCGCGCAAACCCCCACATCCGGCCACACCGCCGTAGACAACATTTCGCTCGACATCCGCAAGGGCGAACTGTTCTCCCTCCTAGGACCCTCAGGCTGCGGCAAGACTACTACGCTCCGCCTGATCGCCGGCTTTGAGGAACCGACTGCCGGCGAAATCCTGCTCGCCGGAAAACGCATCGATTCGCTCAAGCCCTACGAGCGCAACGTCACCACCGTTTTCCAGAGTTACGCGCTGTTTCCACACCTCACCGTCCAAGCCAATATCGAATTCGGATTACGCCGTCACGGCATTGCCGACATCGCCAAGCCCGTCCGCGACGTCATGGACCTGGTACAGCTCACCGGCAAGGAATCCCGCTTTCCCTCTCAGCTCTCGGGCGGCGAACGCCAACGTGTCGCGCTCGCTCGCTCGCTGGTCCTTTCGCCCGACGTCCTGCTGCTTGACGAACCGCTTTCCGCGCTCGATCCTCTGCTGCGCAAGCAGGTCCGCGCCGAGTTGAAAGCTCTGCAGCGTCGCGTCGGCGTTACGTTCCTGCTGATCACCCACGACCAGGAGGAAGCGCTCTCGCTGTCGGACCGCATCGCCGTGATGCACGCCGGGCGCATCGAGCAAATCGGAACGCCGGAGGAAATCTACCTCCAGCCCGCTACCCGTTTCGTTGCGTCGTTCCTCGGCGCTATGAACTGGATCGGCCCGGTCGGAGTCCGCCCCGAGGTGACCAACATCGCCCGCGAGCGGCCAAACGGAAGCAGCGTCGTTCATGCCGCGACCGTCGACACGACGACGTTTCTCGGCAATTGCGTGCAGGTCCGCACCAAGCTGGCCTCGGGCGAATCCGTCATCGCCGAACTTCCGCGCCACGAGGTCCGGCCTTTCGATCCGGGCGATCAGGTCCACATCTCGTGGCAGCCCAAAGACGAATTGAATTTCCCGGAGCCGCGCGAGTAAACGCACCATGCGCCGACTCCGGCTCTTGTTCCTCGCGCCTTCTGTCGCCGTCACGGCCGGGCTCTTTCTCGTTCCGCTCGCGATCATTTTCATCTACAGCCTGCTCACTCGCGGAGCCTATGGCGGCGTCCAACTTCCACTCACACTCGAAAGCTATCAACGCTTTTTCGATCCTTTATACGGCCTGATCCTGCTCCGCACTTTCTGGATCGCCTTCCTCTCCACCGCCATTTGCGTGGGCCTCGGATTTCCGCTCGCGCTGTTTATCGCCCGCAGTGAAAGCCGACGCGGACTCTACCTCGCGCTCGTGATCCTGCCCTTCTGGACCAGCTTTCTCATCCGCACCTACGCCTGGATGTTCCTGCTGCGCGACACCGGCCTGATCAACTCGGCGCTCCAAGCCGCGGGCGTCATCAAGCAACCGCTGCCGCTGCTATATAACGACTCCGCTGTCATCCTCGGACTGGTCTACGGCTACCTGCCGTTCATGGTGCTGCCGATTTACGCAACCCTCGAGCGCCTCGACAAAAGCCTGCTCGAAGCCTCCGCCGATCTCGGTGCGCGCCCGTGGGACACGCTCTGGCGCATCACCATTCCGCTCGCTGCTCCCGGCCTGCGAGCAGGATGCATATTGGTTTTCATTCCGGCTCTCGGTACCTACCTGACTTCTGATTTGTTGGGCGGCAGCAAAACGATTCTGATCGGCAACCTCATTCAGAATCAGTTCGCCGCGTCGCGCGATTGGCCTTTCGGAGCCGCGTCCTCGTTCATTCTGATGGCCGTGGTCATGGCGTTATTGCTCGCGCTGCTGCGCAAAGGGGACGACGCGGTTTTATGAATTCGCGCCTCCTCGGAATCTACGCCGTCGCCGCTTACGCGTTCCTGCACGTGCCGTTGCTGATCCTCGCCGTGTTCAGTTTCAACTCGTCGAAATTCACGGTATGGGAAGGCTTCTCACTCAATTGGTACCGCGCCGCATTCAGCAACGCGCAATTGATCGAAGCCTCCATGAACAGCTTGCTGATTGCCGTCCTCGCGACCGCGTTCTCCACCGTCATCGGAACGCTCTGCGCCTACGGACTGTGGAAGCGCAAGGCGCCCGTACTCTCAGGAGCGTTGTATCTTTCTCTCGTGACTCCCGAGATCGTCACCGGCGTCTCTCTACTCGCGTTTTTCCAGTGGATCTTTCGCTACCTCCACGTCCAACTCGGAATGCACACCGTCGTGCTGGCGCACATCGCTTTCTGCATCGCCTACGTTGTCATCGTGGTGATGGCGCGCTTGAAGACCTTCGATCCCGCCCTCGAAGAAGCCGCTCTCGATCTCGGAGCGACGGAGTGGCAGGCGTTCCGTCAGGTCACGCTACCCAACATCCTCCCCGGCGTCGCCGCCGCCGCGCTGCTCGCGTTCACCGTCTCGATCGACGACTACGTCATCACTTCGATGGTGGCGGGCGTCGATTCGGAGACTCTACCGATGGTCATTTACGCCATCGCGCGCCGCGGCGTGAATCCGATGCTGAACGCCATCTCCACCCTGATCGTCTGCGCTCTCGGAATCGTCGTCATGCTCTCCGAGCGCCTTCAGCGCAAGAGCGAGGCAGCCCAATGAGAGCGTATCGCGCCGGCTTGAACCCCGACCGTAAGGGAGCGGACCCCAACTCCCAAGCACCGAACCGGGACCGTAAGGGAGCGGACCCCGACTTTCTACACCACACCCGCCGCCTCTTCCTGATGTCCATCGCCGGAGCCGCCGGCTGTTCGCGCACCACGAAACCACGCCTCAACGTCTACAACTGGTCCGACTACGTTGCCCCCGACACCATCGCCAACTTCGAGAACGAATTCGGCGTCAGCGTCCGCTACGGAACCTTCGAGAGCGCTCCCGAACTGCTGGCCAAAGTTATGACCGGCAACTCCGGCTGGGACGTCGTCTTCCCGCCCAACGACTACGTGCCCCCCATGCAAGAGATGGGCTTGGTCGCTCCGCTTGACCACGCGAAACTGAAGAACCTCGACCAACTGGAATTGCAATTCACCCGTCCGCCCTGGGATTCAAATCTCGCTTCCTGCGTACCGTACATGCACGGGTCCACCGGCATCGTCTATCAAAAATCCGTCGCGCCCATCACCGGCTGGGCCGACCTCTGGACCGAGCGCCTGCGCGGCCGGATGACCATGATCGACGACCCCATTGAAGTCTTCGGAGCCTGCCTCAAGCGGCTCGGACTTCCACTCAATTCTTCCGATCCCGAGCATCTGCGCCGCGCTTCGAAAGAAGCCGTCGAACAGAAACGCCTTTTACGCGCGTACCTGAACGCCGAAGTCCGCGACCAGTTGGTTGCGGGAGATGTACTCGCCGCGCAAGCCTGGGCCATCACAGCGCAGCAAGCCATGGACGCTTCGCCTAACCTCGCGTACACGCATCCGAAAGAAGGCTTCGCGCTCTTCGCCGACAACATGGTGATCTTGCGCGAGAGCAAACATACCGATCTCGCGCACCAATTCCTCGACTACATGCTGCGCCCGAAAGTGAATGCCGCCATCGTTGTCACCACTAAAACCGCGACGTGCAACGCCGGAGCCCAACGGGACCTACCCGACTCACTTCGCCAGAATCCGGTCCTTTACCCGCCGGCGGAACTTCTCAAGAACGCCGAATGGTTTGCTTCCCAATCGCTAAGCGGCCAGCGCCTTCGCGATCGCCTCTGGACCGAAATCAAATCCGCTTAGCCAACAACCAACCGCCGCTTGCGACGTCATGCCGTGAGGAAAAGCGCCTCGGCGGCGAACGCCGCGAAAGGCCATCGCTGCGCTCCAAACCTACAAACCAATAAGATAGAGGTTCGGCGCCCCGTGTCCGTGAAAGCGCCGCCGATCCTTTTTCATGCCGTCGATCCAATGGCCGAGCATCCCGACGCTGACCCTCACCGCGGTCCTCGACATTCTGCTCGTCGCTTTTTTGATCTACCAGTTCATGCAGATCGTCCGCGGACGCCGCGCCGCGCACATCCTCACCGGCCTCTGGATCCTGGCGGTCGTCTACCTGCTTGCCGTCTGGCTGCGCCTCGAACTGCTGCGGACCGCGCTCGCCGCGCTCGCGCCCTACACGGCGTTCGCGGTGATCGTCATGTTCCAGTCGGAGATCCGCCGCCTGCTGGCGCGTCTTGGACGCAGCCGGCTCCTCGGACTCGGCGGGCAATTACAACGCCGCGAAGTAGCCGATGAAATCCTGCTGGCCCTGCAGCAATTGGCCAGTCAACGCACCGGCGCGCTGATTGTTCTCGAACGCGACATCGGCCTTCGGACCTTCATCGAAAGCGGCGTCCAACTTGACGCCCGCATCTCCCGCGATCTTCTGTGTTCGATTTTTGAACGCGGCGGAGCCCTGCACGACGGAGCCGCCATCGTGCAGGGCGACCGCGTTTCCGCCGCCGCCTGCTTTCTGCCGTTGACCATGAATCCGCAGCTGTCGCGTCAGCTGGGAACCCGTCATCGCGCCGCCATCGGCATCACCGAGGAAACCGACTGCCTCGCGCTGGTCGTCTCCGAGGAAACCGGCCGCATCTCCATTGCCACGTTCGGCGAAATCGAGATGGACGTGCCGTTGCAGACGGTGGAGGAACTGCTCACTCGCCGCACTCTCGAACCGCGCTCCCGCGATCATCTCGAACAGGCCCGATTCGGCGGGAGCCACGAAACCTCCTGGCAGGAAAACGAGCGCATCGAAACCACCAGGACGGCGACTACTCGCACGGGGACTACGCGCGGCGAATCCGTCCGTAAGAATCCGGAGGACGCCGAATGATCCGCCGGGTGTTCCTCGATAACTTCTGGTGGAAGCTTTTGTCACTCGCGATCGCGGTGATGCTTTGGGCGAATTTCGTCGGCGAGCCGGAGCTGGTCACGTCGCAAGGCGTGCCCATCCTCTATCGCAATCTGCCGCGCGATCTGCAGATTGTCGCCGACCTGCCCGAGCGCGTCCAACTGGAACTCCGCGGAGCCGCCAGCCGTCTCACCGCCTCGAACCTGGTCAAGGCCGCCGCTATTCTCGATCTCTCGGACGTGGGCAAACCGGGCGAGCGGACCTTCACGCTCAGCTCGCAGAACGTGCAACTGCCCGATGGCGTGGTCTTCCTCCGCGCCGTGCCATCGCAGTTGAGGCTTCGCTTCGATCGGCTCGCGACCAAGGACGTTCCGGTCATCGTGAGGATCGAGTTGCAGCCTCCGCCGGGTTACCGCCTGGTGAAGTACGAAGTCGATCCGCCTATGTTGCGCATCGCCGGACCCGAGCAGCGCGTCAGCCGGATTCTTGGAGCGCAAACCGACGCGCTCGATCTCAGCGCGGTCGAAACAGCCAGCGAATTCCGCGTCCATACCTTTATCGCCGACCCGCAGGTCCGCCTCGAATCCGAGCCCATGGTGAAAGTGAAAGTCTGGATCGAGAAAGCCCAGCCGTGAGTGGCATTTGAGTGGCATAAGCCTCCGGCTTGTGCACGTCACATTCTAAGTGGCATAAGCCTCCGGCTTGTGCGCGACTTAAAACACGTAGGTCCACACAACCTGGCCCTGCACCCCGCCAGGAATCCCCTGTTGCCCGGGCAGCGGATCCGGACTCCCAAATTTGAATCCGAAACTCGTCCCGCCTTTCGGGTTGGCCTTCGCGATCCCGCTGACGGCTTCGACCGCGTCCTGCACCGCGCTGACGCTGGGCTTGATCAGCGCGCCGACCTTGCCGACATCGCTGATGCTGTTGAGGTCCTTCGTCGCGGCGGCGATCTTGCCGACCGCTTTTTCGCCCTCGCTGAACACCTTGCCGACCGTCGCGAGGTTCGGAATATAGGTGTCCTGCGGGTAGCTTAGGACCACTTCCCATTTGTCTTTGGACAGCGTGCCCGACACGTGAAACGGGCCCGATTCCGCGTCCAGCTTCAACGTGCCAGTCCAGGAGATGCCCAACGAAACGCCTGTCTCGTCGTTCTTTCTCAGATTGATGGTCGGGCCGCTGACGCCGATGTTGATGTTGGCGCCTTTCTTGCCAATCGTGACGCCGTCGTTCACCGTCTGGACCGCTTTTTTGACGGCCTCGACAAGTTCACTGTCGGGCGTCGAAGCCGGAGCCGCTGGATCGGCCGCCCCTCCAGGCACGTCGAACGAACCTGGGCGCAAGATCAAACCGGGCGCATTGAACGCGGCCCACTTTGCGACGACCGCCCGAATGTCGGCGTCCGGCAGCGGGCTGATCCCGAAAAATAACGACGTCTTGATTTTCAAAACGACCATGTCCAGCGTCGAATACTCCACGCTGGACTTGTTGCTGAACAGATAGGCGACGATACGGTCTTCAGGTTTCAATGGATGACTCCTGTCTCTTTAGTACGCGCGATCGCCGGGAGATTCGGATCGCAACCGCGTTCACCATAGCGTAGGCCGCCAATGCGTTAAGGTTTGGCGGACGCCGTCGTCGTCGTCTCGCCGCGGACATGATACTTGCGTGCGAAGGCGGGCAAGCGCTTCCGGACGTCCGGCCAGAATTCCAGGCCAACGTTGACCAGAGCGCCGAGGCCCATTCCGGTCGAACCAACCCGGAGGTCACGCGAGAGCTTGAAGGGTTCCGGCCGCCACAATTGCGCAATCAGAGGCATCGAATAATCCGAAAGGATCCGGCTGTACGCCGGCATCCAGCCACCGCTGTCGTTCCTCGCCACGACCGTGCGCGACACCGCATACTTGACGCGTTTCCAGGTGCCGGTGTCCTTACAAGGGAAGTAGCGCGGATCCTCGTGATCGACTGCGCGAATGCCGAACGCCACGCTCTCGCGCAAGAGGCTCCGGCCGAGCCGCGAAGCCACGCGGACGCCAAATGAATCGGCGCCTGTGCCCCAGGCCCGCGGCTTGATCTGGCTCTGGTCCATCCCGGAACGGATCAGGATGAGGGTCATCTGCGGGACGCTGACCACCTTGGCAACCGAATCCAGGTACTTGTCCTTGAGGTTGAGCGGAACGAATGGGGGCGGTTCCGCGGCGACCGCGGACTGAAGCTGAGCCGCAACGGGCTTCTCATAGGCCGAGATACTGAGCGAGGAAACGCCGGGTGTATTTTTCGGGACGGAAGGGGGCGCTTGTCCCGGCTCATCGGCGATCGAAGCCAGGGGCCGGTCCTGGGCGCACACGAGCGCAAGTCCGGAAGAGGCGAGCACGAAGGCCCGTATCGTCGAGGCAATCGATGGGATCAACATCTTCCCTCCGCAGACAAAGAAACTGGGCGATCGCGGCCGGTTTTCAGTGTATCCGCTGCGAGCGCCGGACGCAATGCTCCCTGAGCCGAAGCTCGCGTAGCCGAGCAAGGTAAAATGATGCCCATGAAAAACCAACCGGAACTCGGCCATGTAGAAGGCGGCGACGGCATCTTCACCATCCGCGGCGGAGGCAACCAGCGCGGCTGGAACGGGATCCAATACAAGTCCGGCCTATCGGCGAAGAACGTCAGCGCGAAGAAGCTGTCGATGAACTGCGCGACGATTCCGCCCGGTGGAGTGGCCTATGCGCACATCCACGTCGGCTTCGAAGTGATGCTCTACATCCTCGCCGGGCGCGTCCGCCACGAGTACGGAGCGGAGCTCGAGAAGACCATTGAGAATGGCCCGGGCGACTTCATCTTCATCGAGCCGGGAATTCCGCACGAGGTTTTCAACATGAGCGACACCGAACCGGTGGTGGCGGTCGTCGCGCGCTCCGATGCGAGCGAGTGGGAGAACATCATCACGTTCACTCGGCCGGTCCGATAAAGGCGGAGTTTGCGGGTTAGAATACTCGATAGCTTTGAGGACCGAAGCGGCAATCCACTGGGAGGGGAAACAGATATGTGCGATCAGATTCATTTTGACGACGACCTTGAGGACTTTGAAAGTCGCGGACTGGTGACGCGAAAGCAATTCGGCGCGATACTGGGCGCGGGCATGGCGATGATGCTGCCATCGGTCGCCAACGCGGCGGCGGTGACCGAGTCCGATGTGACGGTGACGACTCCGGACGGCTCGGCGGACTGCTATTTCGTGCACCCGGCCAGCGGCTCGGCTCCTGGAGTCGTGTTCTGGCCGGACATCTTTGGCTTGCGTCCGGCGATGCGGCAGATGGGCAAGCGCCTCGCCGAATCGGGCTATTCGGTGCTGGTGGTGAATCCGTTCTACCGGACGAAGAAGGCCCCGACGGCGTCGCAGGGGGGCAGCACCCCGATTGCGGAAGTGATGCCAATGGCGCAAACGCTGAGCGAAACCACGGCGATGACCGACGCGAAGGCGTTCGTCGCGTGGCTCGACAAACAGGCGTCGGTTGCGAAGAACAAGAAGATCGGCACGCAAGGCTACTGCATGGGCGGCCCGATTGCGTTCCGCACAGCGGCGGCGGTTCCGGATCGTGTGGGAGCGGTCGCGTCTTTCCACGGCGGCGGACTCACGCGCGGAAGCGAGACCAACAGTCCGGCAGCGCAGGCGTCGAAGACCCACGCCCAGTTCCTGATCGCGATCGCGGAAAACGACGACAAGCGAGCGCCGAAGGAAAAAGACGTTCTCAAGGAGACGTTCGCCGCGGCGAAGTTGTCGGCTGAGATCGAAGTCTACGGCGCCGCGCACGGCTGGTGTCCGCCGGATTCCACCGTCTACAACGAGCAACTGGCAGAGAAGGCCTGGACGCGTCTGTTAGCGCTTTACGGCAAGGCGCTGTAAGGCGGGTCCGCTTCCGGCGTGCTCCTTCGGAGGTCGGATTTTTGGGCGGAACTTGGGTCCGCTTCCGACGTGCTCCTTCGGAGGTCGGATTCTTGGGCGGAGCTGGGGTCCGCTTCCGACGTGCTCCTGCGGAGCACTTTGGGCGCGGCTCGGATTCTTTTGGATCGCGGGTGGGATTTGCTTTAGGCGGCCTCGTTTTTCGTCTGGTTGGGCATGGCGGCGCGGAGTTCTTGGGGGGTTACGGGGCCTCCTCGATCGGTGTTTTGGTGGTTTTGCGAAACGAAGCCATTGCGGTGCTTTTTGTTGTGGCGATTGCCATTTACGTATTCGTGGAGGGAGTCGGAGCCGATGCGGAGTTGGTTTTCGGCGCGTTCGTTTTCAAGGGCTCGGCGGTCTTTTTGCGCTTTCGCCAAGGTCGCGTGGAGTTGGAGGATTTGGCGTTGGAAGCGGGTAGCGTAGCGAGCTAGCAGGTCGAATTGTTTGCTGTTTTCGAGGAAGGCTTTGGCTTGGGCCTGGGCCCAATCGAGTCCGGCTTCTCCGGGGGCGGGTTCTTCGGCTGGCAGGTTTTGGGTGGTGAGTTCGAAGAAGAGATTCTGCTCGATGGCTCTCGCTCGGTCGAGTTGCCATTGGGCGTCGGCGATGGATTGGACGAGGCGCTCCTCGGATTCGCCCTGCGGGTCGAGGTCGTATTTGAGGGCGCGGCTGGATTTGGTGTAGGCCGCGAGTTCGTGGCTAGTCATGATGAGCGTGTGGCCGGTGAGGTTGTGGCGGCGGGCGTTGAAGCGAGTGTTTTCCGTGTTGCGGGGTCCGGTGGAGTGCTGCGCGTTGGCGCGGTTGGTTTCGGTGCGGGTCGCGGTGGTCGGAGTCATGCGGGTCCTCTTTCTGGATGCCTATTGCATCCGGCTTGAGGGTACATGGTGGGTTTGTTTGGGGGGTGTGTGGTGGATTGCGGATGGGATGGATGTGGTTGATAGGGTGGGGCGGATTATTTTTGGTGGTCGCGTGACCGGGTGGCACCTGCACACGGTTTCCGCCCCAAGAAACTTAGGCTGTCATAGGCACGTATTCTCTTCCGTCGGCGCCGGAAAACCCTTCAACAAAGTTACTTGCCGAGAATCAAGCTCATAATGAGGAGGGGCGCGTAAATTGCCGTCGCGATTCCCCATTTGTGGGCTGTCGTCATCTTGGTTTTTGCGGATTGAACCTCATCGAATCGGAAAAAGCGTTCCGAATGGGCGCGGTTTTCCGAGATGAGGACGAATCCTTCTGTTTGCACCGGGCCGAGGCGCCCGACGATATTGTCGCCTGTCTTGAGCACGATCGAAAGTCTTCTGCCCAGAGGCCACTTTTGGACCTGCTCCGGTACAGTAGGTGCGGCGGACACGCAGAGCGAGAACACTGCCAGCAGGGCGGCTACGCGATACGGATGTGTCATCAACTAAGTGTAGGCGACTTGTCACATTAGTGACATGTAATTGACGAACGAATAAAACACCACGTAAAAACCGTCGTCATGTATCGTCAGGTTACCTGTACACGGTTTCCGCCTCCGGTTTCCGCCCCCCGGTTTCCGCCCCGGTTTCCGCCCCCCCTGCGAAAGCAGCATCCTCCGGCGAGCGTGGCACAGCGCATGGGAACCAGAAGGTGTTGACGAGTCCGCGCGGGAGAAGGAGTCCGCTCCCTTACGGTCGCGGTTCGGTGCTGGAACCTGGTGCGGCTTCGGCGACTTTGGTGCGGCCGGCCTATCCCGGGGAAGTAGGTTTCCGCCCACACGGCCACGCCCCGGATTTCCGGAGGGACCCGCCTATCGCACTCCGCGGTATTTTTATACATTCTTTATGCCGATTGGCGTAGTTTGAAGACAATATTGCCTCTTAGAAGTAACGCGCGGGAGGGACGCTGATGCCGATTGTAGGGAAGTTCAAGATCACCAAAGGCGGAGAAAGCGGGATTCTCCTTTTCACCAACGTTCCTTATCCAATGTGGCTGATGGACTCAAAGGTCAGCTGGTTTCCAAGCACCGGGACTTGGGCGGTGGTGCGAAACGCGACCAAGTTCCGCCTCCGCTCGAGCCTACTGGGCAATCGCTGTTCCGCAAATGGGGGCGACTCGACCAGCCCGGACGTCGTCGAATTCCTTGAAGAAGCGAGAGTGGGCGTTCGATAATTCCGGGCTCCGGCGCCGCGCGACCGAACCGGTGCTACGCTGGACCGCATGCCGACCACGACTCGCCGCATGGTGCTGACAGGCCTCTGCGCCCCTCTACTGCGTGGACGCTTCCGTCTCTTCGCGCAGTCGCCGGTCGAATACTCGGCACGCGCGGTCAAGCTGCTGGAGGAGTCGCCGGTCGTTGACCTGCTGAATCAATTCCGTTTCCAGGATTACGCCGAGAAGCCGCCGAAAATCGAGCGCTGGCTGAACCGGCCCGACACCTTCACAAAAGCCGACGCCGATGTCTATCTCGCTTCGCGCATTGACGCCTTCGCTCTGGGCTCCGGGCCTTCCGATTATCAAGAGGCGCTTCGCTTCTTCGCGAAGTGGAACGGCTTTCTGGCCGCGCATCCGGACCTGCTTCTACGCATCACCTCGACGGCGGATATCGAACTCGCCCATCGCACGCGCCGGGTGGGGGTGATGATTACTTTCCAGAATTCGGAGCATTTCCGCAACACCGCCGCCGTAGACGAATTCTTCGGGTTCGGTCAGCGCCTTTCACAGCTCACTTACAACTTCAACAACCGCATAGGAAGCGGGTTTCTCGAACGCCGGGACGGTGGATTGTCGGTGTTCGGAGCCTCCATCATGAAGCGCATGGAGGAGGTTGGCATGGCGGTTGACGTGTCGCATTGCGGCGATCAGACTACGCTCGACGCGCTTGAAGCCGCGACGAAGCCGGTCCTGTTTTCGCACGCCACCTGCCGCTCGCTGATCCCCTCGCTCACGCGCGCGAAGTCCGACGACGCGATCCGCCGCATGGCCCGCTCGGGCGGCGTCATGGGCATCGACTTCATCCGCTTCATGGTGCGCGATCGCGAGCCGGTGGGCATCGAGCACACGCTCGACCACTTCGATTACACGCGCAAGCTCGTCGGCGTCGAACACATCGCGATCGGAAGCGACCTCGACGTGGTGGGCAACGGAAATCCGGTTGGCGGCGGCGGCTCCGATCCGACGAAACAGCCGAACTTCGACCGCTACGGCTACCACGTCGATAAGCCGGAGCACGTCGGCGTCACCGGACTCGACCATCCCAAGCGCATGTTCGATCTCACCGACGGCCTGATCCGGCGCGGCTATTCGGACTCGGACATTCGCGGCATCCTGGGCGGTAACGCGATCCGCGTGCTGGGCACGATCTGGCCTCATTGAGGCGTCCGATTGGAGATCGCGGCGCTACTTTGCTATCTAGTAGGTGGTTGACGAATCCGCGCGGGAGAAGGAGTCCGCTCCCTTACGGTCGCGGTTCGGTGCTGCAAGTGGTGCGGCATCGGCGACTTTGGTGCGGCCGGCCTCTCCTCGATAGGCTTACTTCGAACCCAAGCCGAACGTGTGATCGCCGACCACTGGATTCGCTTTCCTGACTACACACACCTCACACCCACCGCCGCTTACAGCAAATGATGACGCTTTTGCTGCTCAAGCAATTTCACCAGATCGCCGACCTGTTGGGCGCAGTCGCGCCGGGTGATCAGTAACGCGTCGGGGGTGTCGACGACTACGAGATCGCTGACTCCGACGAGCGCGACCAGTTTGCCTTCGGCGTCCACGTAGTTGCCGGAAGAGCCGTGTGCGATTAACTCACCGCGCGCGGCATTGCCCGCGGCGTCGCGATCGAGCAGCTCGTAGACGGCGTTCCAACTGCCGACGTCGTTCCAGCCGATGTCGCCGGCGGTGATGCCGGTGACGGCGCCGGGTTTCTGAGAAGCAGGTTCGAGCACCGCGTAATCGATTGAGATGTTCTCGCAGTGGGGAAACGTTTCGGCCAGGCGGGCAGGGAAGTCGCGTGCCCCGAATTTGGGCAGGCTGGCGAGCAGCGCAGCGGTCTTCGGAAGATGCTTGCGGAGGGAGTCGAGGACCAGCGCCGGTTTCCAAAAGAACATGCCGGCGTTCCAATAGAAGTTGCCCGCCGCGACGTACTTCTTCGCGGTTTTCAAATCCGGCTTTTCGCGGAACCGCTTCACCGGAGCCGCCTCGCCGGCCTTCACGCCGCGCGGAAACTCGACGTAGCCGAAGCCGGTTTCGGGCCAGCGCGGCTGGATTCCGAGCAGGCCGATGCCGCCGGCTTCGGCGGCGCGGTAAGCCTTTTTCACCAGCGCAAGGAACTGCGTGGGACGTCCGATGACCTGGTCAGAAGGGAAGACGCCCATCACGGCTTTGGGATCGATGCTCTCGAGAATGCAGGCGGCGAGGCCGATGGCGGGAGCCGTATTGCGCGCGGCGGGCTCGGATAGAATCTGCTTCTTCGGCACGTTCGGCAGCTGCTTGACGATCTCGGCGCGGAGATGGTCGTTGGTGAGAATCCAAATGCGCTCGGGCGGAATCATGGGCGTCAGGCGATCGACGGTTTGCTGGATCAGAGTGCGCTCGCCGAAGAAGCGAAGCACCTGCTTCGCATTGGCGCGCCGCGAACGGGGCCAGAATCGGGTGCCGCGGCCTCCGGCAAGGATCAGTGCGTAGCGATGGGAGTCAGAAGCTGGCATAAGAGATTGTCCGGTGCGAGAGTCGCGGTTTCGGCGCTTTGCGCTGACTTTGGGTCCCCTGCGTTACGGTCGGGGTTCAAGCCAACGGGCGCAGCGCACAAGTACGCGCTCGGAAATTGGCTACTTGTTCAATTCCGCTTTGTCGGTGATCGGGAAGCCGTGGATCAGCATGAAAGTCCGCTTCCAGCGCGTCTTCGAAAAGAAGTTCTGCGCCAGATCCCAGATGTGGTCGAGGCCGATGGACGGATTCGAAAGCTGCTCGGTCGGCGCGTCATAGGACCAATAGATGATGAGCGGTTTGCCGATGATATTGTCGCGCGGCACGAAGCCCCAGTAGCGCGAATCGAGTGAGGAATCGCGATTGTCTCCCATGGCGAAATAGAAGCCCGGCGGCACCACAACCTGGCCATCGACGACGTTGCTTTCGAGCATCTTGATGGCGGGTTCGTACAGCCGCACGTTGGGCTCGCCGGGGAAGTTATCGCGGTAGGAATCGATGTAATCGGTCTTGTGAAATTTGTACGGCTCCTTGAGTTTGGTGCCGTTGAGGTAGACATCTTTGTTGATCACGCGGAGGTGGTCGCCGGGCAAGCCGATGACGCGCTTGACGAAGGTCTGCTTGATATCGATGGGATAGCGGAACACGATGATGTCGCCGCGCTTCACGGGCGTGTAGGGAAGCAGGTATTTGCTCACCGGACCGGAGGGCGCGAAGGCCAGCTTGTCCACCAGCAGGTGATCGCCGATGAGTAGAGTGTCTTCCATCGATCCGGTCGGAATCACGAAGGCCTGCACCAGGGTGGTGGTGCCGAACAGCAGCAGCAGGATCGTGATGGTCCATTCGGCGATTGTGCCTCGCGGCGGATCGTTTGCCGGAACCGTTTCCGGAATAACCGATCCGTCGGTGACCGGCAAGTTTTGCGTGGACATTCCCCTTCATTGTATCGGATCGAGGCGGGAGGCGATTTATTAGGAGTGGGGTAGGTGTCGAATGCACAGGTCGGAGATCTATGCCACTTCTGCACAGGTCGGAGACCTATGCCACTGTGCACAGGTCGGAGACCTATGCCACTCTGCACAGGTCGGAGAGGTGTTCTCGAATGCACAGGTCGGAGACCTATGCCACTCTGCACAGGTCGGAGACCTATGCCACTTTGTTTCCCCTACACTGGACTCTGCATGGCATCCGCCGAGAAACCTGTTCCTGGAAATGCTGATTACGGCATCGACGCTCCGAAAACGGTGCGCTGGCTGGCCACTCGCGGCTTGCTTCTGATGATGTTTGGGGCCATCGTCTTCACTGTCAATCAGACCTCGAATCCGCAAGCCGCGCGCACGATCGGCTCGATGACGTTCTTTCCCGGAGTCGGCTTCGCGCTTGCCGCCGCCGTCATGTTTTGGAGCAGCAAAGTGGGCAAGATGAAGCTCCGCGACGAGATGCTTGACAGCATGACTTGGAATGGCAGCGAGAAGGTCCTCGATGCCGGGTGCGGCCGCGGTTTGATGTTGATCGGCGCCGCCAAGAAGCTGGGCAAAGCTGGAAAAGCGACTGGCTGCGATATCTGGACCACCGACCTTTCGGGTAACACGCTGGCCGCGGTTTCGCTCAACGCTAAAGCGGAAGGCGTCGCCGATAGAGTCAAGATTGACACCGCGGACATCCGGAAGCTGCCGTATGCCGACGCCAGTTTCGACGTCGTGCTGTCGAGCCTCGTGATCCATAACCTGAAGGCGGAAGGCAGGGAACTGGCCGTAAAGGAGCTTTGGCGCGTCCTGAAGCCAGGCGGAACGCTGCTGATCGCGGACATCTTTCAGACCCCGAATTACGCCAGGATGCTCGAGGGACGCGGCGCGACGGTCTCGCTCTCTACGACACGGTTTCTTTGGTGTGTGCCAACGCGATGGTTGCGGGCGACGAAGTGAAATACGACGCGATCCTGTTCGATTTCGATGGCGTGCTGGCCGACTCCGAACCGATCCACTACGCGACGTGGATGGAGGCGCTGGCGCCGTTTGGGATCCATATGTCGTGGGAGACGTACCAACGCGAAAGCATCGGCGTGTCGGACCGGCTGATGATCGAGCAGCTGGCGGCGAGCCGGACGCCTCCGCTGGCATTCGATGAGGTGTGGGCGGTCTATCCGGCCAAGCGCGATGCGTTGCGGATCCGGCTGATGACCGATCCGAAGGTGTTCCTGCCGGAGACGGTGGAGCTGGTGAAGAAGCTGGCGCTCGAGATGCCGCTGGCGGTGGTTTCGTCGAGCGGACGGAATGAGGTGGAGACTCCGCTGGTCCACGCCGGGATTGCGGGGTGCTTCAAGACGATGGTGTGCGGGCTCGAAGCGGGAAAGCTGAAGCCGGAACCGGATCCTTATTTGCTGGCGGCTCAGTTGCTCGGGGTCAGCCGGCCGCTGGTGGTGGAGGATTCGGCGGCGGGTGAGGCTAGTGGGAAGGCGGCTGGGTTTGAGGTGTTGAGGATCGGGCGGCCGGCGGAACTGGCGGTTCGGGTGCGGGCGCGGCTGGGATAGTTTACATAATATCTGTTATCGGAAGTTAAATACGGGGTGGTTTTGGGTGGCATAGGCCTCCGGCCTGTGCATGATTGAGAAGCTGAAGCACAGGTCGGAGACCTATGCCACCACGGGTGAATGCACAGGTCGGAGACCAATG
>JBBQWZ010000018.1:0-105249 GCA_038210135.1 Bryobacterales bacterium | reverse complement strand
CATCCGGAGGGTCGAGTAGGCGACGTGCGACGCGGAGAAGGCGACTGGCACCAGCAGGTTGGTGACTTCGGTGCGACGCGGCAGCATCACCCGGTAGGGGATCTGGTAGGGCGTCACCGACACCTGCATGTCGCCCTCGTTCTCGACCGCCGTGCCCGAGGCGTCGGGACGGCGCTGGACGTTGTGTGAGTCGCTGTTGTAGGAGCCCATGCCGATCGCGTCCGGCTTGGTCAGCTCGGTCTGGATGTCCTTCTGCGACATCACGAATTCCCCAACCATGCGCCGCGCCTCGCGGACGTAGAGCTGATAGGGCCAGTGGCCCGCGTCGGTGAACTCGTCGGCGCAGAGCCCCCATGTCTTCATTTCGGCGCCGAGCGCGGCGGGCACCCGCGGATCGGTGGCGAGAAAGTAGAGGAAGCCCTGGACGTAGTCGACGTGCGCCTGGCGGATGCGGGCCCGGGCCTGGTAGTTGCCGTCCGGATAATCGTAGCTGCCGCCGATATAGTCGGTCGAGAAGGCGCCGTTGTTGTTGGTGTCGGTCTTGCCGTTCTGCAGCAGGTCGGCCTTCATGACGTCGTTGATGCCGAGCGGCCGGCCGAGCGCCGCCGCGAACGTCGGCAGGTAGCGCGCGAGCAGCTCGAAGCGGGCCGGTTCGTAGCGCGCCGGCTTCGGCCAGGCGACGCGGTTGGCCGGCGTTTGCGTCATGCAGAGCCGGAAGTTGTAAGCCTGCACCCGCTTGTCGGCGGCGCCGACGGCCTCAGCGGTCCGCGCCGTGATCTCCGGCAGCAGCTTGCCTGACGCGTCGAAGGGAGACACCGGCGCCCTGAACTGGTGCAGCGGGGTCTGCTCGCGCACGCCGGCGAGCGATTCGCCGAAGGCCGCCTCTCCTTCGCGGCCCCAGGTGTAGGAGACGCGGGCCTGCGCGAGGAGATCCCCTTCGTAGGTGGCGTCGGCGAACACCTTGCCGCTGAACCTGGCGCCGTTCTCCATCGAGATCTCGGCAATGGACGCCCCGCTCTTGCGCACGCCGGTCTTCTGGCGCAGCCGGTGCTCGAGAAAGACCTGCACGCCGGCCTCGGCGGCCATCTCCGTGAAGACCGCTTCGGCGACGTGCGGCTCGAAATGCCATTCGATCGGCCGATCGTACTTCCGTCCGACGCGCTCGAAGAACTCGAGCGAGTAGCCGCCGATCACTTCCTTCTTGCCGTAGTCGGTCCAGCCGAGGCCGCCCGACACCATCCCGCCGAGATGACGGCCCGGTTCGAGCAGCGCCACCTTCAATCCTTCACGGGCGCCCGCGACCGCGGTCATCACCCCGCCGGCCGTGCCGCCGTAGACCACCAGGTCGAACGGCTGCGGCGGCGTGCTGTCCGTCTTCGACGGATCCTGCGGTTTGGGGGCGGCAAACGGCAGCGTCTCCGGCAGCACCCGCACCGCGGTCGTCACCTTGAGGGGATAGCGCCCGCCGCTCGGAAACGAGAGCTCGATGAAGAACGCGGTGTAGCCGGCCGCAGGTTTGGCCACGTGGGCGATCCAGGTGTTCGGTCCCGCAGGCGTCAGGAGACGGCTGGTGTAGGCGTTGCCCAGCACGTCCTGCCGGAAATTGCGGGCGTCAGGGTTGGTGGCCTGCCAGAGCACGACCTTCGACGGCCGGTCCTTCGCGACCACCCGGATCGAGCCGTCGGCGTCGAAGCTCCAGTTGATCCTGGGACGCGGCGTTCCCTTGACGATCGCGGCGTAGAAAGCCTCGACGCTCTCGAGGGCGTCGGTCTTGTCGAGCGAATGCGAGGCATTGGGCACGTAGCGGAGGTGCTTTTCCCCTTCGAGATCGCTGAAGTAGAACTGCGAGGAATCGGGCAGGAAGAACTGATCGCCGGCGGCGTTGATGATGAACTTGGGCATGGTGAGACGTTCGCGATAGCTGAACGGCTCCTCAATTTTCATGAGCTCCTTATATTCCTTGGTGCCCTGCCAGTTCATGATGCTCCACTGGGTGTAGTTGCCGACGGCGGGGGCCCAGAAGCCGTAGACGCGCCAGTGGTGATCGAAGGATTTTTCGATATTCAAAAGGTCGATGACCATGGGCTCGATGGCGACGACGCGCTTATCCACGGCGGCGGTGGTCCAGGTGGTCCAGCCGCGCTTGGATCCGCCGGCGACGACGAAGCCGTCCACTTTATTTTTGCCGCCTTGTTCGGAGGCGGAGAATTCGGTGATGGCGTCCATGGCTTTGACGGCTGACTTGGTCATCGGCAGACGCAGGGGCCAGGTGGAATCGCCGGTGCGGAGGAATTTGTCCCAGGTGTAGGCGATGAGGTCGTCTTCGACCATACCCTTGGGGTGGTCTTCGAAGGAGATGGGCTGGTTCGGCACACCTTTCAATTCGGCGACGACGGCGCCGGTGGTGAGGGCCATATCGACGCGAGCGGGGTCCGCTTTGTCGGGCACGCCGTCACGAATGGAGCCGCCGCTGATGAAGAGGTAGGCGGTGGAAGATTTCACGACGTCGGGCTTTACGACGAACAGCCAATGCTTCCAGACATTGGTGCTGGCCTTGACGGGCGTGTTCCATGTTTGCGAAGTCAGTTGCAGGACGAAGGTGGTGACGCCGTCGCCGGGAATGGTTTTGGCGACTTCCCACTTATAGCTTGGGTCGGGCGCGTAGACGTATTTATCGAGCGGAGTTTCTTTGAATTTGCCGGCCGCGCGGGAGGTATCGGCGGCGGACAGGCTCAGCGAGAGGGCGAGCGACGCCGCAGCGGCGGCGAAAAGGGGAAATTTTCTCATCGTTGGTTAGTATACCGCCGCGCACCTTATTTTCGGATGCTTGGACGGGGCATCGCACGATACCATTGGGGTGATGAAATCCAAGTGGATGGCGCTGTTTCTTGTTTTCGCGCTGGGGGTCGAAGGCGCAGCGCCGAAGAAGAAGGCCAAGGCGAAGGCGGCTGCCGTGAAGGCCTCCGGCGCGGTTTCGACCGATGTGCAGCAAGCGAACAAGTGGATGAAGCCGATGACGATGCGCGAGAAGGTGGCGCAGTTGGTGGTGGGGACGACGTATGGGGAGGCTCCGGGAAAGCGGTCGGCGGATTTCCGCAAGTTCGAGCGGTGGGTGCGGGATCTGAAGATCGGCGGATTGATCGCGGTGAATCGGGTAGTCAACGGCAACGTGCGGAACGCGGAGCCGTTCGCGATGGCGGCGTTCTTCAACCGGATGCAGCGGCTGGCGAAGGTTCCGCTGTTGATCTCGGCGGACTTCGAACGAGGGGCGTCGATGAGGGTGGCGAACACGCCGAAGTTTCCTTTTAATATGGCGTACGGCGCGGCCCGGGATTTGGCGGCAACACGCTACGAGGGCGCGGAAACAGCGCGGGAAGCGCGGGCGTTGGGCGTACAGTGGGTGTTCGCACCGGTGGCGGATGTGAACAACAATCCGCTGAATCCGGTGATCAATATTCGCTCGTACGGTGAAAATGCGGATGATGTGGCGGCGCACGTGAAGGCGTACATCGAAGGGGCGCATTCCGATCCGAACGCGCGGGTCTTGATTACGACGAAGCATTTTCCGGGGCATGGCGATACGGCGACGAACAGCCATTTGACGATGGCGCGGCTCGAAGCGACGCGGGAACGAATGAACGCGTTGGAGTTGAAGCCGTTCCGGGCGGCGATCGAGGGGGGCGTGGACGCGGTGATGACCGCGCACATGTCGGTTCCGGCGATCGAAGCGGAGGATATTCCGGCGACGCTTTCGCCGAAGATTTTGACGGATTTGCTGCGCCGCGAGTTGGGGTTCAACGGGCTGGTGGTGACGGACGCGCTCGATATGAAGGGCGTCAGCGAGAAGATCTCAAACGGCGAGGCGTGCGTGCGGGCGATCGAGGCGGGGGCGGATATTTTACTGATGCCGCCGCGTCCTGAAGTTTGCATCGACGCTGTCGTAGCGGCGAACCGCAGCAAGCGATTGAGCACGCAGCGCATCGAAGACAGCGTGCGGAAGCTGCTGGCGGCGAAGGCGCATGTTGGACTGCACAAGCAAAAACTGGTGGATGTGGAAAGCGTTTCCGACACGCTCGATTCGCCCGAAGCGAACGAGCAGGCGCAGCAGGTGGCGGACAAAGCGATCACACTGGTGCGGGATTCGCAACTGCTGGTTCCGCTATCGGCTCCGGCCAGGGCGTGCGCTTTTGCGATCACCGAGCGGCGGAATTCGCCATACGGAATTCAGTTCCTGATCGAAATGCGACGTCGGGTATTAGGGGTGCGCGCGACGGCAGTGGACGGACAATGGCTGGACACGGAGTTGCAGGCGGCAGCGGACGCGACAGCGGATTGCTCGGCGATTGTGGTCGCGGCGTATGTAACAGGATCCGACTCGCGCAACGAAGTGGGGTTGCCCGCGAACCTGACGGCGTTTGTGAATCGGTTGACCGACGGGCAGGTTCCGGTGGTGATGGTATCGCTGGGGAGCCCTTACCTGTTGCAGGCATTTCCGAAAGTGGCGGCGTATGTGGCGGCGTTCAGCACGACGACGACGTCGGAGATAGCGGCCGCAAAGGCGTTGGCGGGCGAAATCGCGATTGGCGGCAAGCTGCCGGTGACGATACCAGGATTCGCGAAGTATGGCGACGGAATCAATCGGGCATCGCGTGCGGCGGCGCCAGCGGACGCCCAAAAATAGCGCGGTAGAGAAGTGGGCGCGGCGGTTGGGAATTGGAGCCGGGCAGACGGTCGGCTGGTGGCGGTTTAGATCGCGTGTGCGAACACCGTTTTTAGACTCCAATGACGCGGATGGTCTTGAGCGACGCGGTGTGTCCGGCGACGACTTCGACGGACGACTTGGCGACGCCATAGTGATTCGCCAGGAAGGCGCACAGTTCGGCGTTCGCTTTGCCTTTTTCAGGTACGGCGGCAATTTTGATGCGCAGAGTGCCGTCCGGCAGTTGGCCTACAATTTCGCTGCGGGAACTTTTCGGGATTACTTTTACTCGCAGAGTCATTCGGAGCGGAGGCTCTCTAGAAAAGGGCGAGTCCAGGTCCGAAGATGTGGGCGACGCTTTGCCAGAGGATCAGGATGAGCGCGATGACCTCGAGGGTGATGATAAATTTCGCGAACCCGGTATTCATGAACTCGAAGCGTAGAAGCAGCGCGAGGCCGAGCCCGGGGTAGAACACGTAGGGGTGGAAATCGCGATCCGTCATGGTCATAAAGATGATCATGGCGACGTAGAACAAGAGCGGCATATTACTGTCGGTCTTTTGGCGGAAGAGCCAATACAGGGCGATCACGCCGAGCACCATCACCAGCATTTCGGAGACGTTGACTGGAGTGGAAGCGAAGTCCATAGATCAGAACGACCACAGTATGCTCGAGTATCCGGTGTGAGCCCGGTAGTTCTGGAGACTCGAGAACTGCTCGTGATAACCATAATACTGATATCCGGCGTTCCAGCGGACCTTCTCGTGCAGTTTGATGGACAGACGCGCCTGCGGAGATTGGAAGCGAAACGGGAACGTTTGGGCGCTGAGGAACAGGGTGGGCAGCAGCGTGGCGTTGGGAACACTGGTTGGCGTGGCGCGTCCGTCGCCGACGTCCTGGATGTGGGCTAGGCCGGCGTAGATTTCCGCGCGCGACCAGATGGCAAATCGGCCGCCAAAGTGACCGGTGTGTAGATTGCTGGCGTAGACGGAAGTTCCAGTCTGTTGGAGTGAGTTCAGAAAAAACACGATTCCGCCTTGCGTGTCGAGGTGGAGTTTCGCATAGGACGCGTCGAAGCTGAACCAGCGCAGAGCAGCCCAGGAAGCATCGGCTCCGTACTGGCGGGATCTGGCGGAGTAGGAAAACAGGCTGACGGAATTGGTGTTGTAATTCGCGCGGCTGTAGGCGGAAAGGCGAAACGTCTTTTTACGGTATTCCACGCGGCCGCCGAGGACATGGTAATTCTTCTCGCTGAGCGGAAGAAAGGGCTTGTCGGCGCGGCCGATTTCGGATTCAAAGAGGATGGTGAGCGGCTTGATGGGCTTGATGCGGAGTCCGAAGGCACCGGCGTGGAGGTGGTTTTCCTGTTCGGAGACGGGCGCGTTCGCGCTAGTGAGAGCCGGATCGCCCTCGAAGCCGAGCGCTTCGACGGACTTAATGCGCCGGGAAGAAAAATGATAGCCGGCGCGGAGACCGATCCAGTCGTTGATGCGGACGTCGGCGTCGGTGCTGTTGGCGAAGGTGCGGATTCCGAGGTACTGGAAAGGTAGAACCGCGGTGCTGGCGTCGCCGTTATTGAACTCGCGGTAGAACGAATTTCCTTCCATCTTGATTTGATAGATGGAGGTGTGATTCGTGATGGTGATCCGCGACGTGGGGAAGAGACTGAGCGTGAGGTTGCCGGTGGTGACGGGCCGACGGGCGTCGCCATACGTGACGATCTGGCGGTTTGTGTCGGAGCCAAAGCGATTGGTTCCGATGGCGGATTCGGTTTGGACGAAATTGCGCTGACCGGACGTGTGGGTGAACCGGCCGTTGGCGGCATACCATTTCGAGCCTTCTTTGAAGAGTGCTACGCGCCAGTAGGGGCTGTTGCCGTGATAGGGTTCCGCGCGTTTGAGCGAGGTGAGAGTGGTCCCGTCGGTTACGCTCGCGCCGGCGTTCGGCGCTGAGAGCAGAGTGGGCGAATCTTCCTTGAAGTTTTCCCAGCCGCGGGTCCAATTCAGCCGCATGCCGAAGAGGCGGATTTCGTTTCCGATGCGGTAGCCGGTGGTTTGGCGGTGGATATCGGTGAACAGAGGAAACTGGTCGCCGCGGGAATCGAAGAGCTGGACGGTGGTGAGGCCGGGTCCGGACTCGACGTTGCGGGAGAAGCCGAGGAAGAAGCGGAAATTGCTTTGCGGGAGAAGGACCAAGTCGTGATCCTGCATGCGGCGGTTGGTGTCGAGAAGATGCAGGCCGTTGGCGATGGTTAGGCCAGGATTAAAGTAGGCGTTTTCGCGCCACAGGAAATTGTATTGGTAGAGCTTGTTCTTCTGAATTCGGAGGCTGGCGGATTCATACGGGTCGTTGCCGAGGCCCTGGGTGGTAAGGAGCAATTCGTCGAACAGGCCTCCGTCGCCTTCCTTTGAATGAATGAGAAGGGAGCTGCGGAGGAGGCGGATTCCGTTGCCGTAGTTGACGTCGGAGCGATACTTTCCCATGTCGCCGTCGACGCTGCGGAAGCGGTAGCCGAGTTCGAACGATTGGACGATGTTGTAATTGCCGCGGTCTTCGCCGCGCGGTTTTCCGACGGAGTCCGTTTGGGCGAAGGCGGGCGCCGCGAGGAGGAATAGAAGGAGGCGCGTCATCGGAGGAACCTCGCATCGGAGTTCGATCCGTGAATCCGGACATGGCAGGTGGTGCAATTTTGATAGCGGGGATCGGAAAGATTATGGCTACTGGTTGAAGTGAGGACACCGGTGGAGCGGCGGCCGAAGTCTCCGAGTCCGTTGTGGCACTCGAGGCAAACGGTCAGGATCACGGGACGGCGCAGGAGCCGGGCGTTGGTGGATCCGTGCGGACTGTGGCAACTTTCGCAGCCGTCCACGCGGACGGCGGCATGCTCAAAAACAAAAGGGCCGCGTTTATCGGTGTGGCATTTGAGGCAGGGTTCCTCGTTGCCGGCTTGATCGACCATCCTGGGGCGTGACGCCATCCTCCAGGTCGGCGCCGGAGCTCCGTGGGGATTATGGCAATCGGAGCATGTCATGAAGCCCTCGTTGACGCGATGTTTAAAAGGCATCGAGAACTGCGCCTTCACCGAGGTGTGACAGCTATAACAGAGGTCCGTTTGCTTTTGGGCGAGAAGGCCTTTGGGCGATACGGATTTGTGGATTCCATGACAATTTGTACAGACGATGTCGTTCTGGGTGTGCGCGGACCGGCGGATGTTAGCTCGGGAGAGGGTTTGCGAATGGCAGCGAAGGCACTCGTCGAGGATCACTTTCGGCTTCATGACCGAAAATGCTTTGATGGCTGACTTCAGGCCGCGGCCTTCGACATGATCCTTGGCGGGTCCGTGGCAGCTTTCGCATCCTTTTTCTGGCTGGTCCGCATTGGCGCCCACCATCTGTTTGTAGTGCGGATTTTTGAAATAGCTGGCGACGATGGTGGGGTGGCAGCCCTTACAAACGTTGCTGCCGACGTAGCCGGTAGCGGACGCGGTAATGGTTTGTGGAAAGGCCCGCGCGCCGCCTCCGAAGAGGAGGACGATGAGCGCGGTAGCGAAACGCATGTCCAAATGATATCTCCAATGCCTCTAACAACACTCCGCGGCGATGCGAGTTTCGCAGCGCCGCGGAGGGCCGTGTTTAGTTAGACATGCTGAAGACGTGCGCGGAACGCGCCCGGCTTACGTTCTAGAACAGGAAGCTGAGTCCGAAGGAAGGCACGATGTCGTGAATCCAGCCACCTACGCTAGCGCCGGCGGCGGGAGCGATGACGTCCTTCGGGAAAGGCGTAAGGTAATCGTGGATTTGCAGGCGGAAGTCAACACGTTCACTGACACGGAACTTCAGGCCGCCGCCGATGCTGATCATGGGGCGGACGTCCTGCGTCTTGGTGAGGAGGGCGACGCGGCTGATGGGCTGCGTTAGGGTTTCGGTTCCCGTGCCGCGGTACACTTTGATTCCAGCTCCGGCGGCGAGGAAGGGCCGAACTCGCGCTTCGCTGGATCCGGCGTGCCAGAGGAAGTCGTAGTGGATCTGGTGGGTTTGCGCACCGAATGTCGCTTCGGCGCCGTTGCCGGACAGTTTCATGGCGCCGACCTGGAAGTCGTAGCGAACTTCCCCGCCCCAATGGGAGGAGGTGGTGTTGCCGACCCAGGCGCTTCCAGAGAGACCGGTTTTGAATGTGGCGTCCGCGCTTCCAGCAGGGCTGGAGACGGCTTGCGAGGTGTAAAATCCACCGCCGACTGCGCCGCCGACTTCCCACTTCTGCGCAAAGGCAGCGGGGACGGCGGCAAGGCAAGCTCCGAGCGCTAGAATTCCGGTGAGTTTCATTTTGTTCCTTTCGATTGCGGTTCGATGCGTTTGGAGAGCGCGATTTTAGTTCACGACGCGGATATTAATGGTTGTCGCCTGGCCGCCCTGATTGATGGTCAGGGGAATGGTTAGTCCGGTCGGCGTATTGGCGGGAATCGACACGTCGATCTGATACACCCCGACCTGTCCGGGGCTTAAGCCGGCGAAGTAGAGGGGAAGGTGGACGCCGCCGAGAGTAACGTCCGGTTGGACGATTGCTGTTGCGAGGGGATCGGTGGGAGCCGGCTGTCCGGCTGGAGCCGCGGGAGTTACCGTGCCCATTCCGGTGAGGTAGATCGTGACCACGTCACCGCGGTGAACCGGGTTGGTGTCGGTCACGAGCAGGTTGTTCGTGTTTCTCACGAGCGTAGGAAGATTATCCACGTCGCCGGCGTTTCCGCTAAGGAAGACGCGCGGGGCGGTGGGCAGAATCACCAGGTTGAAGTTGTCGCTGACGCCGCCCGGGGTCCGGACGATGAGGGTGACGTTGCCGACGGCTTCAAATGGAAGCTGGGCGTTGATTTGTTTCGGGGATACGAAGACGATGGGAACCGGCAAGCCATTGACCGTCAGGCAGCTATCGGCGAGAGCGGTGGGCAGCGGAATTTCGCGAGAAGCGGCATTGACCGGGCTGAGGTTGGCACCGACGATGGTGACGAGCCCGCCAGGAGCGACCCCTTGCGCGAGATCGGCGCTGCTGACCACGCGATCGATGCGCGGGGGAGCGACGGAATCGTCATAGGTCCAGGGGAGGACCGTGAATCCGGAAACCGACAGACTGACGATCGAGTTTCGGCTGTAGAGAGGAGCCAAGGTGCGCGTGAAAACGAAGCCGGTGACTCCAGTGAGGGGCGCTTCCGCAAAACGCGTTGTGCGGATTCCGGTGGCGGTCGTCAGGTCCACGCGTTGAATATTTCCTGGACTGGCGGGGTCAGGAGCATTGGTGCGGATGGCGGATCCATCGATGAAGGCGAAGCCCGAAGTGGTTCCAGTCGAAGCGTCAAACTTCGCGACGGAAACCAGAGAGGAGTTATAGAGCGTTCCGCCAACCACGAATTGATCGAAGCTCGAAGCAGCGTAGGCTCCAGAAAGGGAGGTGCCGTCTTTCCGCGACACGGTGAAGGTATCGGCGTTGGCGTTGTACAGCCACAAATTTCCGTTGGCGGACGCCGCCATGATGGAGGATCCGTTGGGCGAGGCGACCAGATTCGTATTTTGGTCCACGTCGTTTGCGAAAACGCCGAGTGTGGGAAGCTGCGTCGCCTGGCGCGTGCCGAGATCAACGCGGTCGATGGTGTGAACCGAACCCGATACGCGGTTGGCCACCAGAATCGCTTTCGCCGAGGAAGCTACCGAGCGCGGATAGTGACCGCCGGGCATCGCGACCGGCTGCAGAGACTGGAGTGTCTCGAGGTCGTACACGTAAAGAAGCTGCGAGTTATCGGCTCCGACCAGGAGGTAGCGTTTATCGAAGGTAATGGCCATTTGCGTCGGCGTATTTCCGGTACGCAGCGTTGCTACCTGCGAAAAATTAGTACCGTCGAAGACGAGGACCTGATTCTTGTCCTGGCGGAGAACGTAGAACCGGTCGCGCGAAGGATCGGGAAGAATATCGACCAGTTTTCCAGGAATGTCGAAGAAGGTTCCGCGTTGATCCGGCTCGCGGTTGTTGATCAGGACGCGAATCTGCGTGGGGAGATTGACGGCCTGCGCGGACTTGACATTGATCAAAGCGGCTACAGTTCCTTTCTGATTCTGGAACGCGGTGGGATCGACGGAAATTCGAACAGTCGCGGGGGTGATTCCGGAGCTGGGCGATATGGTGACGCCCGCGGTGGTGGTCGAAAGGGTGAAGGCGGTTCGCCCTCCGCCCGGATTCACGATGGTGATTTGCTGACTGGCCACGCGGCGGTCGCAAAAATTGCCGCGGAAGATCACGTCCTCTTGCGAGGCGACTACGCGATGAGCTTGATCCAGGGAACCGATCGGAAACACGGTTACGCCGCTATCGGAGATCGAATACATGGTGTTCGCGTCGGACGCGATCACGCTCTTGCCGGCCAGATTTTCGGATAGCTGAATTTTTTCGCGAACGGTGAGATTGTCCGAATCGACGATCTGAAGCACGGGCGCGGCGCTAGTGGTTGCTGAGCCGGCTTCCGGGACTTGCGCGTACATAAGTCCGCGCTTATTATCCATGGCCAGGCTGCCAATGTTCAGCGCGCCGAGCGCGTTGGGAAACTGGCCGACGAGCGATCCGCCGGAACTGAACAAAGCCCAGCCGCCAGCCCAGGAGGAGCCATCCGCCGAAACGGTTACAACGCGAGGTCCGAGCGGCGGCGAAGCCGTATAACCGACGGACTGGAGGGTTTTCGTGTTGACGT
Organism: Bryobacterales bacterium; assembly: GCA_038210135.1. Lineage (GTDB taxonomy): Bacteria > Acidobacteriota > Terriglobia > Bryobacterales > Bryobacteraceae > JBBQWZ01. The sequence goes on along the minus strand of JBBQWZ010000018.1, from coordinate 93,823 downwards.
AGTAGCGGAACCGTAAGGTGTCGGTGAGCCCGTAGATCACTAGACCGTCCTGCGAAGTGCTCATCGACGCGCCCAGAATGGTCAGCGGAAACGTGGCGGGTGGCTGCGGCAGCGTCTTCGCCGTCACGCCGGCAACGGTGTCGAGGACCTGGGTGGTGCCGGTAATGGGGTCGAACAGGATGAATTCTTGCGAAGTCACCACCAGCGCTTTGTTATCGAGGCCGAACGCGACGCCTAAAGGCGGGTTGCCGAGGACGAAGGTCTGCTTCCCATTGGTGGTCAGATCAATGACGGTCAAGCCATTGTTTGGCGACGCTGGCGCTACGAAATTCCCGTAATGCGTTACCACAAGGTAGCGGCCGTCGGGCGATAGGGCGAGCCCGCTCGGCTGCGAAGCCACATTGATCGAGGTCTGCACGGTCAGATTGGCGAGGGACATCACCTCGACCCGATTGGCGGTGTAGTTTGCGATATAGAGCACCCCCCGAGGCTCGTCGAGCGCGAGGTCGGAGGCGCTGCCACCGATCGCGACCACTTTGCCGAAGGTGCCCGCTGTCGCCGAGCCACCGAGAATCACTCCAAGGGCAATCATCCACCCTAAAAAATTGTTTCGCATATCTGACCTCATCGGGCAAAAAATGAATCAGGCTGGTTTGGCCTGACTCCGAGTTCCATTCCACCCGGCTATGTTGCCGGGTTGGGTTCCATTACGGTTGAGAACCGGGGCGCGCTATCGGGCCCGCCCGCCCCGATTCCAAGACTTGGGACCGCGAACTATTCGCTGGTCTTCTTACGCCGGAGCACGATAATCCCAATAAACAGGACTGCGAGCACCGCACAAACGATTCGGACCGTTCCGCTATCCATCGTTGTTCTCCTTTCCTAAACAATTGCGATCTGCCTTACCAGTTCTTTCGGCAAAACTTCGAATTTTCGTGAGAGCCGACCTCAGATGTTATTCATCATCGGCACCAATTCGCGCATAATCTTCATTGCGACCGGTCCCACCGTCACCACAAACAGGGAGGGAAGGATGCAGAAGAAGATCGGGAAGATCAGCTTGACGCCTAGTTTCGCGGCTTTTTCCTCGGCAACCTGCCGAGCCTGTATGCGCATGTAATCCGCGTGCTGGCGCAAGCTCTGGGCCACGCCGGTTCCAAAGCGGTCGGCTTGGATGAGAACAGCGACCAGCTTCTTTAAATCGTCCGCCGCGGAGCGTTCCGCGAGGTTGCGCAGCGCCTCTACACGGCGCTTGCCAGCCTTCAATTCGAGGTTGACCAGTCCGAACTCTTCGCTGATTTCCGGATGCGCGTTTTCCAGTTCTTTCGAGACCTGGAGGATGGCCTGGTCGAGCCCAAGACCGCTCTCCACGCAAACAACCATGAGGTCGAGGCCGTTCGGTAGTCCGCGATTGATTGCCTTTTGCCGCTTTTTGGCCGCCATACGGACGTATTCGTTGGGTCCGAAAAAGCCCAGGGCGGCGGCCAATAGGACGGCCACAAACTTGTTACTGGCGTCGGTCGAAGAATTCGAGACCGCCAGCGCGGTGAGCAAGGGAAGAGCAACGCCGACGGCGACTTTCGAGCCGTAGAGGATTTTAAGGGCGTTCGGATTGCGGATTCCGGCGCGAATCAGTCTCCGCTGCATGACCGTCACGTCTTTGGGCGACGCGGGAACGAGGTTCCCCAGTTTCTTGACCAATTCGTGAAAGGCCAGGCTGGGGTGCGCGGGCATTTCGTCTTCGACATCGGTGCCTGCCGCGACGCGCTCCATGGCTTCCTTGGGGCGCACATAGAGGCGCATGCCAACCGCCGAAATGGTCAGCGCAAGGGCGATAAACACGAGACCAGTGAATAGAACTGCCATAGCCTTAGACCTCGATCTTGACGATCTTCTTCATGATTCCGTAGCCGATCAACTGGAGCCCTACGGCGGAGGCCATCATGATTTGGCCGACGTCGTCGGTAAAGAAAAAACGCACGTAATCGGGATTCGCGAAGAACATCAGGACGGCAACCGCGGCCGGAATCAAACTCAGCGCGGTGGCGGTCATCTTGCCGTGGGCGCTGACAGCGCGAATTCGTCCGCGAAGCTTGAAACGCTCGCGAATGACGTAAGCCAATTTATCGAGAATTTCCGCCAGGTTGCCGCCTGTGCGCTTTTGCAGTAGGACGGCCGAAACGAAAAAGTGAACGTCCAGAGAAGGGATGCGCTTACCCAGTTTCTGGAGCGCGATTTCGAGCGGCAGACCGAGGTTGTGTTCCTCAAACGTGCGGCGAAATTCACCAGCGACGGGCTCGGGAAATTCGCGGTGAATCATCTCGAGCGAAACAGAGAAGGCGTGTCCGGCGCGCATGGACCGCGCAACAAATTCGAGCGAGTCGGGGAAGATCTCTTCAAATTTATGCAGGCGCGCTTTGCGTTTGCGGATGGCAAACAGAATGGGAGCGATTCCCGCTATGCCGCCGATGACCCAGGCCGCCTGATGCAGTTCACCCGGCAGCGTTATCCAGGCGATTCCAAATCCTGCCAAGAAGGCTCCGAGGCAAGCGTGAATGAAGCGAGTCGGATGCCACTTGAGGCCGGCCTGCTCGAGCAGTTCCTTGACGCGGCCCTGGAGCCGGTACTTCTTCAGGACGGCGTCGATGATGCGTCCAGCGCTCTGTTCGGTTCGGATCAGGCCTTTCGCGGCGACTGGGCTTTTCTCTTTCTTTCCTTTGTTCGACCCGGCGAGACGGCTTTTGATCTTGTCTATATCCGCGCTGCGCGCGAACTTCGAGACGAGCCACCAGATCGCCATGGCGGCGAACCAAATCGCGATCACAATTACAACGAAGTTCATAGCGTTTTCCTCAGACTTCTACTACTTCGTCGAAGATGTCGGACCGCAGGCGAATGCCCGCCGACAGGAGCTTCTCGTAGAATTTCGGCCGAATTCCGGTTGCGGCGAACCTCCCGACCACCTGGCCGTCGGGATTCAAACCACGTTTTTCGAAGACGAACAAATCCTGCAACGTGACGACTTCGCCTTCCATGCCGGTCACCTCCGTGATATTCACCACGCGGCGCGAACCGTCGCTCATACGGGAGGCCTGCACAAGAATATGAACCGCGCTCGCGATCTGTTGGCGGATCGAGGTGAGCTGCATGTTCGCGTTCGCGAGAGAAACCATGACTTCAAGGCGCGAAACGGCGTCGCGAGGTGTGTTCGCGTGGACAGTAGTGAGGGACCCGTCGTGACCGGTGTTCATCGCCTGCAACATGTCGAGCGCTTCCTCACCACGAACTTCGCCGACCACAATACGGTCGGGACGCATACGAAGGCTGTTGACAAGCAATTCCCGCTGACGGACGGCGCCGTTGCCTTCGAGATTCGCGGGGCGCGTTTCGAGGCGTACGACGTGAGGCTGCTTCAACTGTAATTCGGCGGCATCTTCGATGGTTACGATGCGCTCCTTCGGTGCAATGAAAGCGGAGAGGGCATTGAGCAGCGTCGTCTTACCGGCACCGGTACCGCCGGCGATGATGATATTCAAGTGGGCCTTGACGGCGGATTCGAGCAATTCCATCATTCCGGGCGACATCGCCTTCCGGTCGACCAGATCGCCGGGCATCAGCTTGTCCGTGCTGAAACGACGAATCGACAGAATGGGTCCGTCCACGGCCAGTGGCGGGATGATGGCGTTTACGCGGGATCCATCGCTTAAGCGGGCGTCGACCATCGGCGTCGATTCGTCCACACGGCGGCCTACTTGCGAGACGATTTTGTCGATAATTCGCAGCAGGTGCTGGTCGTCGCGAAACGAGACGTTGGTCAATTCCAGGAGACCTTTTCGCTCGACGTACACCTGTTTGTGAGTGTTCACGAGGATGTCTGAGATGGTCGGATCCTGCAAGAGCGGCTCGAGCGGCCCTAGGCCGAACACCTCATCGAGGACTTCGTCGCTGATCTGCTGTTTTTCGATCGAGCTCAACAGCGTCGGTTCGCTGTCGATGAGCGACATCACGGCCTGCCGGACTTCGCTGCGAACGCGCTGGTTGTCGATCGTCGCCAGGGCCTCGAGGTTGATCTTGTCGACCAGCTTGCGATGCAGCGTGAACTTGAGTTCCTGATACTCCGGTTTCAGACTGGATTTTGGACGTCCCGAGTTTTTGAGTAGCCGCTGCTCCCAGCTTTGCTGGGGAGATTTGGTGTCCGTTGAGGGAAACATAGGAGACTGATTCCTTTACGCCGTCGCTTTATGCCACATGCAACGCTGGCTTTTCCAACGCGGCGGTTTTCTTTCCGCGCGGAAGGTTGGCCGCAAGACGGCTGGCTAAGTTTTCGATCGCTTTCCCGAGTTCGCCATCGCCACCGAGCGGTTGGCCAAGCGTCACCACACGGTGAAGCGAAAAATAGTCGTTCGGTAAACTGGCGTGCACCGGGCAGCCAAATAGTTTTTCAATATCGGCGGTGCCGATCCCGTCGGTCTTTTTGACGCGGTTGATCAGCACCTGAAAACGGTCTCTAGGGAATCCGAGCTGCTCGACCAGAGTCAGCGCCTTCCGCGTGAGGTGCAGACTGGGGAGCTCGGAGGTGGAAACCAGGAAAGCCCGATCGGCTTCAGAGACCGCGACCAGACTGGAGCGGTTGAAAACGGCGGGCAGGTCGAGGATCACCCAATCGTAGAGCTGCCGCACGTGGTCGATCACGACATTCAAGCGAATAGCCTCGATCGAATCCGAATACGGCGCCGCCGGAGCGGGCAGGATATCGACGCCGCCACAGTTGACGGTGAGGGAATTCCAGAGCGCGACATCGAGGTGTTCGGCGTGCTGGATTGCATCCAGCAGGGAATAAGAATGACTGAGCTTCAGGTAGAAACCGATCGTTCCACCCATGAGATCGAAGTCGGCCAGGAGAACGCGCTTTCCGGTCTGGCGTTGCAAGGCGAACGCGGTCTGGGTAGCCAGGGTGGAGGCGCCCGATCCGGGTTTCGTCGAAGAGAAAACGACGACGTTTCCGAGTTCGTGCGAAGCGGAATTCGCTTCCGGCTTGCGAATCCGGCGGAGCCGGGTCATGGCTTCCCGCTGGGTGGACAGGTCGAAGGGCGCGTACAGGAATTCGCTGGCGCCCTGACGAAGGCTTCGTAAAATCGCTTCGGAATCGTTGCGGCGATGCAGGCCCACCACTTGCACGGGTGGATCCAGGTTCACCAAAAAGGCAATCAGCAAGCAGGCTGCTTCGAGATCGGTCGCGAGATCGATCAGAACCACTTCGGGACGAATCTGGCGGACGCGGATTTCGAGTGTCGATTCCGGGGGATAGCTTTTGAGGTCGGCCAGGATCTGGAACGCGCGCGTCTCCGGCAGAGTGAGCTGCAACTGTTGGGCGATGTCACGATCGGGCGAAATGAGGATCGCCGTGATCTCGCTTGCGTTGCCGGCCGAAATTGATTTGCGCCAATCCATTTTCTTTCGAATGCTCAAGCCCGCTGGTGGTTAGTTGTGCCGTCTCGAGGTCGGCTTCGGATCCTTCGCCGCGGTGGTTGCGGCCGTTCCCTGGGGAGTCAACGGGACCAGGAATTCATTGGGCATAAAGGGAATCGGCTTGGCGTCGCCCGGGTTCAGGGGGACCGTAATTTCGGGTGTCACCATCACCACGAGCTCGGAGCGGGACTTGGTGTCGCTCTTGGATTTGAAAAGCGCGCCAAAGATTGGAATGCTTCCGAGACCAGGAATTTTCGAGTAGCTTTCGGTTTCCCGGTTGTCGACGAGGCCGGCGATGATGAAGCTCTGGCCCTCCATGAGCTCGATGTCGGTTTCCGCGCGGCGTGTTGAAAGCGCCGGGATGCGGAATCCATTGATGCTGACTCCGTTTGCGATGTCGATGGTGGACACTTCCTGCTTGAGCGCCATCTTGATGGTTTTGTTCTCGGTGAGAACCGGCAGAAAGCGGAGCTTGATGCCGAATTCGCGGAATTGAATGCTGATGGCGCCGGAGTTGCTTCCACCTTGGAGGATGGGAACCGGAAATTCGCCGCCGACCAAGAAGTTCGCCTCTTTGCCGTTGCTGGTGACGAGATTCGGTTCGGCAAGGATTTGCAGGACGCCTTTGGCTTGCAGAGCTTTGATAAACGCGCCGAGGTTCAAGTCGGGGCGGAAAGCAAAGATATTGAGCGCGTCCGTGACGCTGAAGCTGTTACCTGCGCTTCCGCCGCCGCCGATCTGGTTGGGGCTAGGCGGAGAATATTGACCGGTCGTAGTGCGGCCGATCGTGTTGGTCGCTCCGGTAGAAACGATGTTGACGCCGTAGTCGGAAGCAACGTTACGATCGAGCTCGGCGAACTTCACGCGGAGGAGAATCTGTTTATCGATGGGGGCCGCGGCGATCGTCAGGGTGTTGACCACGGTTTTGCCAAACGGCGTGCTGGCAGCGACGGCGCGCTCGGAGACGTCCTTCGAGGAAACGCGACCACTGAGAGCGACCGAATCGCGGGACGAAGTCACCTTGATGTTCTCATTGGGAAACGAATCCTTGAGCAATCTCTTCAGCGGCTCGAGGTTGAGCTCCACGTTGACGTTATAGAAGGTCCGCTGGCCCGATTTGCTCCAAACGACCATCGTGGCGGAGCCGAGTCCTTTGCCGTGGAGCAGAATTTCCCGAGTGGTAACGGGGCTGGCATCCACGATCTCGGGATTGCTGGTTGAGATCTGGCGGATATCGGAAGGGTAGTCGATCACTACGCTTTTGCCGACCGTCAGTCGCAGATCTTCGGCGGAAGTTTGCGCGCGGGCCGCGCCTCCGGAGAGGCCAACCAGAGCCATTGCCAAAGCTGCGAAAACTCCGGCGCCACGGGGGCTGACCTGAAAAGGAGTCTTTGCGGAAGTCATCGTCGTTTTCTCCACTTACTCAGTTTTCCTAAACCTTCTTAACAGTCCCAACTAGTTCGGTTTGCTCGGGATGATCTCTACGGTCTTCTGATTTCCGCGAATCACGATCACCTGATCCGGCGGGGCGACCGGCGGCGGCGCCACGGCGGCGACCACGGGCGGGGCCGGTGCCACGCGCGGACGCGGACGAGGCTTGGGATCGCCTTCGTTATTCGCCGCCTGCTTCGTGGGCGTCGGGCGAGCGCGGGTGCCATACAGGTCGTAGCTATTGCTACCCTTCGTTTTCTCGATCGACTGGTCGCTGCCGTTGCGTAAGATCAGCTGGATGTGACCTTCGGTATTGGCGAGGGTCAGCAATTCGGCCTGTTCGGGGGATCCCAACAGCGTGACCGTCGGCGCGGGCGTTGCCTGCCCACGGGCGTCCGCCTGAATCTGCGCGCCGGAGCTTAGCACGAGAATATTCTGGAGGCAGGTGTTGACCACGGTGCTGTCGCCGTTCGGAGGACGCCCCGTAACCAATACATCCACGCGCATGCCGGCCTGGACGAAACCAGCGACGCCGGCCACGTCATTCACGCGGACCGAAACGGCGCGCATTCCGACCGGGATGACCGGGGCGAGGCCGAGTCCGCTGCCGCGGGCGGCAAGGCGGCCTTCAAGGACCGGTTCGTCGATCAGGATGTTGCTGACGATGGGGCGGTCGATGACTTCCTCAACGCGCGCGAACGCGCCCTTCGGAAAGGCTTCGGCCATGATCTTGACGACTTTGACGTCGGCGGGCTTCACGGTGACGCCGATGCCGAGCGGCCGGGTCGCGACCACCAGGTCCTTCATGTCGGACTGTTGGGGTCTCGCCGTGGATGACCGCGCGGTCATTTGGTAAAAGACGCTCGATACGACGAGCGCAAACACCAAACTCACGCCCAGTACGGTTAGAAATCTACGGTCCATAATCGCTCCCTATGCTTTCCGTTCCTCAGCTCAGTCAAACCAATCGTTCTCAAACTCAAACTGTCGAAGCCAGCGACAACCACGCGCCGATCGCTATCGCGGGCGCATAAGGAATTGCGTTCACCGTGAGCGGGCTTCCGCCACCGCGTACACGGTTGCGAAGCGTCACCCAAGTGACCACTGCGACGGCAAGGATCCCGCCACAAATCGCTGTCCACATCGCGGCTTCGAGAAGGCGCGATACGCCCAACAAGCCGCCAAAGCCGGCCATCAACTTCACGTCACCGCCACCCATGCCACCCATCACATAAATCGCCAAGAAAATACAAAAGCCGGTAATCGCGCCGAGCGCCGCACCAGCGGCTCCGCGCCAACCGTGCTCAAAGGTTTGGATCGCCAGGCCGCCGGCAAGGGCGAGCACCGGGATCCAATTCGAAATTCGACGGACCGCGAGGTCCTGAATGGAGGCAGCGAGACCCACGAGAATCGCCAAGGCGGTAATCGGGTTCATCGGGTACCTCTCGGGGGGAGTGGTTCGGTTTTCAGCTTATTCGACACGCTGGCTGAATCGACCGGCGGGAGGGGGATGTCCGCTGCCTTGCGCCGTTTGATGCCGCCTCCGAACGCCATATCGGACGTCGCCGGAGCGCCAGGGACGCCCGAGCCAAGCATGAGGGGAGCCAGGAACCCAGCCTGTAAAGCAAACTCAGCCAAGGCTTTACCGGAGGGAAGCCGCCAGGAACTGCCGCCTACCCATTCCATGGGTATACCGAAACGAGCGGGTCCGAAGGATTTCGACCCGAAGCCAAAACCGCCTTGGCGCCGTTTCGAATTTCCCGGTTCGGGCTGCTGTCCGCTGTTGTGTCCTGAAGACTTCATTTACGCTTCCAATGATTACTTCGGCGGTGTGCGGGGTTTTCATTAGGCCGAAGGGCTGCAATTGTGTATTGCCTTAGAACCTTAGTCCTCAAGTGGTACCGGGAGAAAGAGGGTTCAAAGCAGACTAAAATTGTGTGGTTTTGCGCTCAAAGAGAACGGCTTTCCCGTCGTCCTCAATCAGCGTCCAGGCGGGGCTTTGCTTCAACAAAGCGGTCAGCGGCCAGTCGAGCGAGGCGAGGACGGTGGTGAAGCCGTGCTTGTCCATCAGCGGCTGCCAATCCCAGTGACCTTGCGTCATGTGGATATATTCATCACCCAGGGCTTGGCCGAAGAAATCGCTACGGCCATCCACGAAAACCTTTTGTTTGTCCGGATTGCGGTAGATCAGGTAGTCGGCCCACTGGTCGTAGGTGAGAAGGCGGCCTTTGAGGAGGCGTTCCTGATTGCGTTCAATAAGCGCGGTTGGAAACAGCAGAGACGGGAAATCGGTGGGCCATTTCATGGGCTCGTCGATGAATAGGAGCGCGCCGATCAGGACAAACGCCCATACGCTCGACCGGGCGAGGCTGGGCGTCAAGTCGCGTCCCATTTGGCGCAGGATGCCGAGTACGGACTGGCGGGTCGCGCTGCCGGTCCATTGCTCCCACCAGCGGTTGACTTCGGAGGCGATGTAGGGCGAGGTGATCGCCACAAAGACCGGGATGTGGCGCTGGGACGATAAGGACAGGTGGGCGAAGGCGACGATCCAAAGCGCCTCGATGATCCGGCGGCGGCGCAGAAAAGAGGCCGCGGCGAGGAAGCCGACAACCAGCAGCAGCTCGAATTGGAGCATGCTTTCGTCCTGAAAATTGGGCGACTGGAATTCCTGGATCACTTTGCGGATCCAATCCGAGCGCAGGTAGGCAATGATGTGCTGGTGAACGTGATAGCCGTATGGATTGATGAACGTGGCGGCGGCGCAAGCGGCTGTCAGAGCGCCGTAGCGGGTAACGGAGGTCCATCGATGGCGGAATAGGAACGATTCCGCGGCGGAGCCGGCGGTGAGGATTCCGAGGACCGCGACGATGACGAGAAAACCGCCGTGGAGGTTGGTCCAGAGAACGGTGAGTGGGACGAGAAGCCAAACCCAGGGGCCGGGCTTGCGGCGATCCGCCTCGATCAGCCACAGCGCGATCACCAGAAAGAGCATGGTGAAGATGTGAGGGCGGGCAAGAAAGTGGATGGAGCTTGCGCCGAGGCCCAGCAGGGTAACGGGCAGGGCGATCCAGAGGGTCACTCCGCGCCAAGCCATCGACCTAAGGAGCAGGGTAAAGACGGCGGTTAGGACGACGCCCGCCATCAGCACCAGGCCCTTCAAGCCTCCGCCCCAGCGAATGAGCTCGGCGAACAGGACGTCGGAGAGCCATTCCCAGGCAAACCAAGGCGCGCCGGGTTTCGAGAAGGAGTACAGGTCGTGCTGCGGTACGGAGTGGGTCTTGAGAATGTATTCGCCGGTGCGAATGTGCCAACCGGCGTCGCCATCGGCAAGCAAGCCCTGCCAGCCGAACGGTCCGGACATGAAGAGCCAGGCCATCAGAGCGATGAAAAAGAGATCGGCGATGGATGGGATCAGGAGGCGGCCCCAGACGGTCTTCAGCGCGTCTGAAACCTGCATTGGTTTCGGGCGAGTGGACGCCTGATGGACTGTGGGGATAGTGGCCATGGTCCGCCCGAACGCGGGCTACCCATTCTTTCGCCTGATTCCGGCCAAGACTTTAGGAAGCGGCCCACTTGCGGATCAAACCGAACCGGATGGGGACATTCGTGCGCGACGCTTCACACTCTTGCGGGCTGGGGCGCAGTGCGTCGGAAGTCAAGAGTAGTGTCCGCTTCCGACGTGCTCCTTCGGAGCACTTTGGGCGCGGCTCGGATGCGGAGGCCATCGAATCGTTGGCGAACTTTGCTTAGGGTCCCATCGCTGACGCTCAGGGTTCAAGGCTGGGCTCCGGTGGCGGCACTCGGGCGAAAAGCGCTTACTGGGCGTGACTTTCTTCACTTATGGTGACCCTTGCTCGCCTGGATGCTCCGTAGCCGCCCAAAAGAAAAAGGGGCCCGAAGGCCCCTCTTTGCGACGCTGCTGTTTTTGGAGCTACTTGCTGAAGACAGCCTGGACAGAGACGTTGGCGTTGACGGGCAGGGTGCAGACGTTGTTGGTACCGGAGCAGCCGCCGCTCCAGTTTACGAACGTCTTACCGGCGGGCGGGGTCGCAGTCAGGGTGACGGACGTTCCGGCGTTGAACTTGGCGGAGCAGGCGTTGCCGCAGTCGATGCCGGGGAGGTCGCTGGACACGGTGCCGACGTTGGACCGGCCGATGGAGAGCGTGAACTGCGTGGTTCCGCCGGTCCCGCCGCCGCCACCTCCGCCACCAGTCGCCGGAGCGGCAACGAAGGTGGCGGTGGTGGTGAGGGCATCGTTGATGGTCGCCGTGCAGGTGGGGGTTGCTCCGTTGCAGGCGCCGCTCCAGGCGGAGAAGACGGACTTGCTGCCCGGGGTGGCGGTCAAAGTGACAACGGCGCCGAGGGCGTACACGGCGGAGCATTTGCTGCCGCAGGTGATGATTTTGTCGGCGGATGACACGTTGCCGATGCCAGTGACGGTCACCGTCATAGACGGGACAGCGACGTTCGCGGCGGCCATCTGGGCGACGAGGAGATCGCCTAATTCGCCGGGCTGCGGGATGTTGCAGGTTGCATCGCCGCCGCAGGTGACTTCGTGGGTCAGCGGATTGTAGGTGCCGGTGTAGGCGTAGGTTTCGTAGCGGCGGATCACGGAACGGGTGGCGTTGGCGACTCCGCCGGAGTTGACATGGCGATTGCGGCGGCGGCGGTTGCCGTTCGAGACCGGCGACTGCTGCATCAGGACCCATTCGGTTTCCACCTGCGCGGCGGTCTGCGGGACGATGGCGTTGGTATCGACCAGTTCGTCGAGGAACACTTCGCGATTCAGCTCGTTCTTGTAGACCTTCATCCAGGTGGCATTGCCAAACTGCGGCGCGGGGGGATCCGGCACCTGCACCTCGACGACCAAGATGGGTGGCGCGGCCGGCACCGGGTTGATCACCCAGGTGTAGATCGGCGTGGGCACAAAGATGTTGTTGGTGGACGCGATCAACTGGCCCGGATTTGCCGGATCGGCAAACATCCAGCGATAGGAGGTCGCGGTGGCGTTCACGAAGCCGAGGTGGACTCCGAAGTGGTCGCAGCCGGTGGTGTTGGTGGGCGACAGGTTGTAGCAGGTTCCGGCGAACGGGGTGCCGGCGGCTTTCGGGATGGTGGTGGCGGTGAAGCTGGCGGAAGCGGCGTCGTATGGACTCATGTAGCGAACGTACACGCCGGTCGCGTAGGGGACGACGATCGGGCATCCGTATTTGTTTCCGCACCAGGCAGGATAGAGGTCTTTCAGTTGAATCCCTTCCAGCTGGACCTCGAAGCCGTGTGCGTCTTTGCCTTCATTGTTGGCGGCGTCGAAATTGCCGAGGCCTCCAACGATGGATGTTTGCGCGGTCGCATGGGAGGGTCCGAGGAGGGCGAGTGCGGCGAAGAGGGCGAGTCCGAGGAGCCCTCGCTTTGAGTTTTGCCTGAGGTTGATACGATGCATGATCTTGTTTCCTTCTTCCACTGATGTGCGATCGGGGACTTGCGGGGAATGCAGAGTCTCGATGCCAGTCAAGACACGGAGGGAGGGGGGATGGAACAGGAATTTTTTAATGGTGAGTGTATTTGGTAAGCACGATCTAACGAGTCTGTGAAAGAGGTCCGCTTCCTGACGGTCGCGGTTCGGTGCCGGCATGGGGGGGGGTCCCGTCGCTTACGCTCCGGGTTCAATCCGGCAGGATTTAGGAAGTCCGGGCACGCCGGGTAGTGGGCTAGGCCGGGGAGTCGGATGGGCCGTCGAAAGTGAGTTGCGGATCTTTGGCGTTCAAGCCTGAGATCCAGGCGAGCAGGGCGGCGACCAGGGAGCTGGCGGCTAAGAACAGGAAGGCGGCGCGATAGCCTCCGACTTTCTCGCTCATGTAGCCGACGGCGTAGGGTCCAAGGAATCCGCCGAGGTTGCCGAAGCTGTTGATGAGGCCGACGGTCGCGGCGGCACCGGCCCCCGTTAAGAATTTTGAAGGGAGGGCCCAGAAATTCGGGAAGCCGAACATGTAGGCTGCGTTCGCGATGGTGAAGAAGAGGATGGTGACGGTGACGGTGATTCCGGGGGTTTGGGTTGCGGCGAGGGCGAGTGCTGTAACCAGCAGGCCGCATCCGGCGAGCAGCCTAGGGCGGCGGGATTTGTCGCCGAGGAAACCGGCGTAGAGGACCATGATGGAACCGGCGACGTAAGGGAGCGCGGCGAGAATCGAAACTGTTCCGTCGCTGAAGCCGGAGAGCTGGGCGACGAACTTCGGCAGCCAGAAGCTGATGCCGTAGGATGTGGTGACGGCGAACAGGTAGCAGGCGGTCAAGGTGATCACGCGCCAGTTGGTCAGCGCCTGCAGAATTCCGGTTCCATGCTTACCGGCGACGAGCTGGCGTTCGCGCTCGAGTTCGGCTTCGAGCCAGTCGCGCTCTTCCTTGGGAAGCCACTTGGCGTCTTTCGGCTTGTCGGTGAGATAGAAGATGGTGACGATGCCGAGCAGGATGGCGGGCACGCCTTCGAGGATCAGCAGCCAGCGCCAGCCGGCCATCCCGAGCCAACTGAATTTCAGCAGCCATCCGGAGATGGGTCCGCCGAATACGGTGGAGAGCGGGATGGCGATGGTGAACATCGCGTTGGTTTTCGAGCGATCCTCGGCGAGGAACCAATGGGTTAGGTAAACCAGGACGCCGGGGAAGAAGCCGGCTTCGGCGAGTCCTAGTGCGAAACGAAGCCAGTAGAATTCGGTTTCGTTGCGAAGGAAGCCAGTGAGGACGGCGACCATGCCCCAGGAGATCATGATGCGCGAAATCCATTTGCGGGCGCTCCAGCGTTCGACGAGGAGGGTTCCGGGGATTTCGAGGAGGAAGTAGCCGAAGAAGAAAATCCCGGCTCCGAAGCCGTAGACTTCGTTCGAGAATCCCATCTCCTTGTTCATCTGGAGACTGGCGATTCCGATGTTGGTGCGATCTAAATACGCAATGAAATAAAGAAGGCAGAGATAGGGTAAGAGCCGCTTGGCGACGCGACGGCGCGTGGCCAAGTGCCGGGGATCGGGCATGGCCGCTGATGGTATCACAGCGGTGACCGGCGTAACTTCGCGATTGCGTTGGGAATCCGGCTACTGGAGGCTGGCGTGGAGTTTCTTGACGACTGGCGAAGAGGGATTCAGGGCTTCAAGGATTTCAATTTCGCGGAGAGCGTCGGGCTTCATCCCGGATTTCGCATAGAGCGCGGCGAGAAGAAGATGACTGGGCGGCTGTTGGACGCGGGCGGCGATGATCGAATCCGCGTCGCTTTCGGCGATGAGCTGGAAGCGAGCTTCGGGAGCGGGCGGAGCGGGCGCGGTGACGGTGGCGCCGTTGACTTTCGCGGCGACCTGCCAGATCAGAAGCACTCCGCGGGGGAGCGGCTTGTTCGAGATCCAGGTGGTGCCGCTGACGGCTTGGCTTAACGCGACTTCGCGAAAATCCTTATCGAAGACGGAGACGCGGTAGGCCGGGGCGCCGGGCAACGGCTTCCATTCAAACTGAGGGCGGTCCTCGGCGATCATGCCGATGGGGCCAATGGGGGCGAATGCGGTCTTAGGCGTTTCGACGCCGAGCAGGGTTCCCTGGCGGCTGGTCAATTCGGCGGGCACTGCGGCTTGGGCGAACTTGCCGTTGCGCACGACGTCAGCAAGCAGGGTCTGTTGAGAAGGCGACAAGCCGGCGGTGGTGGTGAACTTGCCTTGCTCGTCGATTTCGATGGCGCCGGCGGCGTCCTTGACACGGGTGGTGGCTTCAGGCGCCTTGGCGATTTCGGCCTTGGGAGCCGGACGCCAGAAGACGATGGCGGCGAGGATGACGGCCGCTGCGGCGGCCAGCGCGATGGGGAAGAAACTGCGGCGCGCGGGCATGACGGTTACGTTCGAGGCTTCCTCGCGTTCGTCGCGGATGGCTCCGGCGGCCCACGCCTGGAGGCTACCGCCCGCGGGCAGAATGGCGGTCAGGCGGGTGCGGCAATCCTCGCATTCCGCCAGGTGGTCGTCTACCGACAGGATTTCCGCGGGGGCGGCCTGGCCGCGGCGGAATTCGAGAAGTTGGGTGTCGCTAATGTGTTCTGACACGCTGTTCACTTTGCTGATGAAGCCTATCCGACATTCGATCTGTAGGGCACGCTACCGTGCCGTTTTCCAACTCCAATGCCGCTATCCGAAAGGAAGCGGATTTCCTGCGAATATTACCGGAAGAGTAGGCCGATTCGCCCCAGAGTCCTATAGCTTCCATTCCTCACCCAATCTGCGGCCAAGGCGTTGGCGGCCCGCCTTTCTTAAATTGATGACTTGTTGGCGGTTGAGGCCGAGGCGCGCGGCGATTTCAAGATCGCTCATCGGGAGGCCCTTCCACATCGAAGCAAATTCGACGGCGTCAATTTCAAGAGCCTGCGCGATTTGGCGGAGGGTGGCAATGCCGCTCGCGGGAAGCCAGACGATGGCGGATTCGCCCTCGTCGTCGCGAAGGTTCAATAGGATGGCGGCGCGCTGGGCGACCGGCAACTCGATAATTTCGGCCCACAGCTTGGCGAGAAAGCGTTGGCGGTCCAGGCGCTCGGTGGCGTCTTCGGCTGGGGCGGCGGCGCGGCGTTCAGCGGTCTCCCAGGCTCCGGCGTGATCGCTGACGTTCAACAGGTCGGCGGCGGCGCGAACCAGGTCGTCGAAGATGACAGGAGATGTGGATTCGAGAAGAGACTTAACGACGTCGCCTTCCGAGGCTCCGGCGCGCACGGAGGCGTTCCGCTGCCAGCCTTCGGCGGGTCGCACAGGGGGCTTGCCGCGATCGTCCACGAAGCCGCAAGCAAGTTCGCCGTGGGCGGTTTCCCAGGTGATCAGGCCCTTGGTGTTTTCGAGGTAATAGCGAAGCCGGTTCCGGAAGCGGAAGCGCTGCGGATAGCGTTGGCGCAAATAGCGATCGCAGCCGTGATGCGCGGTGACGGCGACGTAGCCGGGCAGATTGGCGATGGGTTCGGAATCGCCGGAGCGGCAATCCTGGAGGCGGGAGACGAGATCGAGCGTAACGTCGCCGCAGACGTCTTCGCGATCCTGGAAAGTGGCGAGTGTGGCGAGGCGGTAATTGACCGTACGCCGGATAACGGGATCGGCGACCTCAAAGACCAGGCGGCCGAGAGCATGCTCCGCCATCCCAGGATTCGAGGCGTCCAGGAATTCCTGCAGAGTGGCTTCAACGGCCATCTACGCGTCCCCTTGTTTGACCGGGAAGCAATAACGTGGGAGTTTCTGTCTCCATCCCCAACAGACTGCAGCGTAACAAACTGCGATGAAGGTTGTTGACCCGACTGGCGGGCAGAGGCCGCGTCCACGGCCACTTTTCCGTCCTACCTATGTGCGCGCAGGACGGTGCAACTGCAGCTCACCGCGGGCGGCAATTAATTGCCTTCTTCGGTGCTTAGCCAGGTGTAAGCGAATCCGGCGGCGACGGCGCCAAGGATTGGAGCGACCCAGAAGAGCCACAACTGCTCGAGAGCCCAACCGCCGGCGAATACGGCGACGCCTAAGGAACGCGCGGGGTTCACGCTGGTGTTGGTGACGGGAATGCTGATCAGGTGGATGAGCGTGAGGCCGAGGCCGATGGCGATGGGCGCGAAGCCGGAGGGAGCGCGCTTTTCGGTCGCACCAAGAATGATGAAGAGGAAAAAGAAGGTGAGAACGAATTCGGCGACGAGGCAAGCTTCGAGCGAGTATTTACCGGGCGAATGGTCGGCGTAGCCATTCGATGCGAAGCCGCCGAGAACGAAGCCCGCCGTTCCGTTCGCAATGATGTACAGAACTCCGGCGCCGGCGATGGCTCCGACGACCTGGGCGATGATGTAGGGCCCAAGATCGGTGGCGGGAAATCGTTTAGCGGCCCAAAGTCCGACAGAAACAGCGGGATTCAGGTGGCAGCCGGAGATATGGCCGATGGCGTAGGCCATGGTCAACACGGTGAGACCGAAGGCGAGGGCGACTCCGACGAATCCGATGCCGAGGGTGGTTCCGGGAAATACGGCGGCGAGCACGGCGCTGCCGCAACCGCCGAAAACAAGCCAAAAGGTACCGAAAAACTCCGCTGCCGCGCGCTTTGTAATGGACATGGCACAACCCTCCTGATCGCGTTTGCACGTCCGCCAAGCGCGAGACGTGTTGCGAGCATTGTAGGAAAGTTTGAACCCGGTTGGAAAGCGCTCTTACTGTACGCTCTTCATTTACGAAATGATCGCCGGTTTCAGCCACGTCACCTTGCCGGTGGCAAGGTCGTAGATGGCGCCGACAACTTTTAGTTTGTGTTCGGCAATTCTCGCGGCAAGAGTCGGCGTGGAGCGCGCGAGCAAATCCACCGACTGCTCGACGTTGACGCTGATGGCGTTGGCGGTGAGGTCGCCGGACATGGGCCGCGCTTTTTCGACGGCCGGGTGGATCGCTGCGATCAGACTCTTGACGTGGTCTTCCACTTCGCCACCGTTGACGGCGGCTGTGACGGCGCCGCAGGAAGCGTGTCCGAGCACGACGAGGAGTGGAATTTCGAGGTGATGCGCTCCGTACTCCAGGCTTCCGATGATGGCGTCATCGACGACATTGCCGGCAATGCGCACGACGAACAGATCGCCGAGGCCTTCGTCGAACAGCAGTTCGGGCGGAACTCGCGAATCCGCACAAGAGAGAATCGCGGCGAAGGGATGTTGGCCGGCCGATAGTTTGATCCGCCGGGCAGAACCTTGATGCGGATGAATGGGCTTTGAAGCGACGAAGCGCATATTGCCGAGTTTCAGTTTCGCAAGGGCGGCGTCAGCGGTAAGAGGCTCCGCAGGCGGCGTCGGTGCGGCGAGAGCGAACGGGGCTGCCATGGCAGGCAGCGACAGCGCGAGGAAGGCGCGTCGTTCCATCATAGGGTTCATATCGGCTAGCTGAATTAGAGCATGAAATTCGTCCGAAGCACGATATCCTGAGGCACAGATGGGGATATATTGTTCGCCGAAGTTCTGCATAGCGGCACTATGGCGCTGATCACGATCACGAGCCCGCCGGGATGCCGCGCGGCGGAGGTCGCTTCGCAAGCCGCCAACGCGTTGTCTTTCGAGTTAGTGGACGCGGCGCGCCTGGCGAGTTGGATGCGGGAAGAGTTCTCTTCCGCCACCGAACCCCCGGCGAAGGCGTGGCCGGCGATGGCATCGAGCGTCATCGCGCGGGTCGCGCAGGAGCATCCTTTAGTATTGGCGTTCGACGGAGCGGAACTGCTGTTCGACAAATTGGCGGGCGTCCTTCGGATCGGCATCGAAGCATCGGATGCACGGCGGATCGGCAACCTGATGCTCGACGAGCGGCTGGATCGTCCGGCGGCGAAACAGCGGCTGAAAGGATTGGACTCGGCGCTCGATGACGAACGGAAGGCGCGATTCGGCAAGAGGCGGCTGCCGACGGGATTGTTCGACCTGACGATCCGCGCGGATGGCTTCGATTCCCTGCCCATGGCGGCGATCGTCAAGGCGACGGCCGAAGCTCGCGGGGTGCGCGAACTTGGGCTACTGGCGGCGGGTGTGGAGAGCCAGATTCAATTTCAGTTGCGGCTGACGCTGGCGAAACACGGCATCACGCCGGCCGGCAAAGTGAATCTGAAGAAACGCTCCTTCGGGCATCCGAGCGAAGAGGTGTTTGCGAATTTGCTCGACTTTTACCGGATCCAATGGGAATACGAGCCGCGGAGTTTTCCGCTGCGGTGGGATAAAGACGGGCAGGTGCTCGAGGCGTTTACGCCGGATTTCTATTTGCCCGAAGTCGATTTGTATATCGAGCTGACGACGATGAAGCAGGCGCTGGTGACGAAGAAGAACCGCAAGGTGAAACTGCTCAAAGCGATCTATCCGCACATCAGCATCCAGGTTTTTTACCAGCGCGATTTGCAGGATCTGGTGATGAAGTACAGCCTGGGCGCTTAGCGGGCGCGGGGTGAAGGACAATGGAGCCTGATGGACGCCGCTCTTCCGCCGGGCATGGAACGAATCCTTTTCACCGAGGAGCAGGTCGCGGCGCGAGTTCGCGAAGTGGCAGCGGAAATCGACGCGAAGTATGAAGGCCGCGAGCTGAAGCTGATCAGCGTGCTGAAGGGTTCGGTGTTCTTTTTGACGGCGCTGGCGCGCGAGCTCAGGGTGCCGGTGAAGATCGATTTCTTGGGCATTTCGAGTTTTGGCGGTCCGGCGAAAGATGGGCGTTCTCCAGGGCTGGTCCGGATTGCGAAGGACCTCGACGAGAGCATTGACGGTGAAGACGTGCTGTTGATCGAAGACATCGTCGATACCGGATTCACGACGCGCTACTTGCTGCAGACGCTGGCAAGCCGGGGTCCGAATTCGCTGGCGATTTGCACGCTGCTGGATCGTACGGTGCGGCGGATCGTACAGGTTCCGGTGGAGTTTCGCTGCTTCGAGATTCCGGATCGATTCGTGGTCGGGTGCGGGTTGGATTACCGGCAGCTCTACCGGAATTTGGGATACATCGGAGTGATGACGCCCGAAGGGCTGGGGAAGCATTAGCGAATGATTCTTTGCCGCCACGTGACGAAGCGCTTCGGCGGCTTTTTGGCGCTCGACGATATCAACCTCGATATCCCGTCGGGCATCTGCGCGCTGCTGGGTCCGAATGGCGCGGGGAAGTCCACGCTGCTCAAGACGCTGACCGGTTTGCTGGCTCCGGACGAGGGTGAGATTCAGATTGCGAATCTGGATGTGCGGACGGATGCGGTGAAGGTGAAACAGGCGATCGGCGTGCTGCCGGAAGATTTGGGCTTGTTCGATTCATTGAGCATTCGCGAGCATCTGGAGCTGTCGGGTCCGGTGTATGGACTGACATTGCGCGAGACGCGCGAGCGAATGGATCCGCTGCTGCGGATGCTGGGGATTCAGGATAAGCGCGATACGTTTCTCGATCAGGCTTCACACGGGATGCGGAAGAAGACGGCGCTGGCGATGGCGCTGCTGCACAATCCGCGAGTGTTGTTTTTGGATGAACCATTCGAGGGGATCGATCCGGTGTCGTCGAAGACGATTCAGGACGTGCTGACGGCGGTCGCGGCGCGCGGCATTACGGTGTTTCTGACGTCGCACATCCTGTCGATCATCGACAAGCTGGCTGGTCAGATTGTGATGATCCGGCAGGGGCGCATTGTATGGGATTCGGCGGTCGAGAAGCTGGAGCGACCGCTCGAAGAGATGTACTTCGATTTCGTTGAGACTCCGCATACTGAGGATCTGCCTTGGCTCCGCTCGTCGCAATCTTAGACGCGCTGCGCAAGGCGGTCCAGCGGGATCTGGGTTCGCTCGAATCGCTGAAGGTCAACAACTTTTTCCTGTTCGTGATGCTGCTGGTGGCGGGCGCGGTGCAATCGGGGCAGCCTCCGAAGAGCGCGTACATTTTCTTCTTCCTGTTCGGATTTCTGCTGCTGTTCCCGATTTCGGCGGATCCGCTGGCGCGGGTTCCGAAAGACCGCCTGGCGCTGTGGCCGTTGTCAATCGGGCAACGAGTTGCGTTGCGGTTGTCGAGCTTGTTACTGAGTCCGCTGCTGTGGATCGCGCTGATTATCGCATGGCGGACGGGGAGGCTCAGGGAGGGGCTATCGTTTCTCGTTGTCGCATTGGCGGTACGTGCGGCGTCGGTGTTGGGGAAGCAGTTGGCGAACCGGCAGCGGCACTTCCATTTGCTGCGCTACATTCCGCAGTTTCCAGGTGCGATCGGTGGGCTGATCCGGAAAGATATGCGGCAACTCTTGAGCTTGCTGGATCCCTATGTGGCGCTGGCGCTGAGCGTGGGCGGCGCGGCATTTCGGATTTCGGGGAAGGCGACGGATCCGGTGGCGTTTCCGATGTTGGGGATCCTGGTGGCGCTGGCGTTGAGCACCTATGCGCAGTCGTTATTCGGTTTGGATTTGCGATCGGGGATGACGCGCTACCGGCTACTGCCGCTACGCGGCTGGCAGATCCTGTTGGCGAAAGACATTTCGTTTATGGCGGTATTGGTGGTGTTGCTGCTTCCGTTGGATCCATTGCCGGGCATCACGTTGGGGTTGGTGGCGCTGGCGTTGGGGCATCATTCGTCGCTATTCCTGAGGATTCCGCAGCAGAGGTGGCGATTCACGGGAGGCCGGTTGTTGCCGGTGGGCGCGCTGCAGGCGATCGGCGGAGTCGCGATCGGGTTCGCGGAGATGCAACGCGGTCCGGCGGTGCTGGGTGTGGTTTTCGTGCTGTTTACGGCATCGCTGTTTTGGTACGGGCGTTGTTGGGATCGGCGAAGGTAAGCGGGAACCACTTTAGTAACGAATACGTTACCATCAAGTTTCGTGATTGAACTTCGCGGCTACATTGACGACTTCGGAAACCGTCCCTTCTCGCGATGGTTTGATGGACTTTCTGTCGACGCGGCCGCAAAGGTTGTTACGGCGCTTTCGCGCATGGAGCAAGGTAATTTCTCAAGTATCAAAGCTGTTGGGTCCGGGATCTTCGAATACAAAATCGATTTCGGCCCGGGTTACCGCGTCTACTTTGATAAAGACGGCGACCGACTGATTATCCTTATTGGAGGCGGTACGAAGAAGCGTCAAAGCCGGGACATTGCAATGGCCCAGGAACACTGGGCTGCCTATAAGCGACGGAGAAAACTGGAGATTCAATGATGCCGCTGACTCACGACTTCAAGGAAACGATTCGAGCGCGGGCTCAGCGCGATGCCAAGTTTCGGCAGGCCCTGTTACGAGAGGCCGTCGAGTTGTTTCTTAGCGGCGACCTCACCACCGGCAAGGCTGTGCTTCGGGACTACGTGAACGCCACGCTAGGATTTCAGCTGCTGGAAGACCAGACTCAAATTCCGGCGAAAAGCCTGATGCGCATGCTGGGTCCAAAAGGAAGTCCGTCGGCGGCAAATCTCTCGAACATTTTGACTGCGTTGCAGAAGGCGGAAGGCGTTCGGTTCGAATTGTCTTTGCGGCGCTGACGGAGGCCTCGGTAGAAATCGAGAGGCCCGGTCCTTGATACTGCTCCGTGCGCCTTGAAGGCGGTTAGGAAGACCCTCAGGCCGCGAAGCACCACTCCAATCGCAAAACGCCCTTGCCGTATACCAACTTGGAGCTCCCTACAGCCATCGAAACTTAACATCGATGTCGTAGTACGTGCACCCGGATTGCATAATCTTCAACTCCACCCGGCCGCCGATCGACAACACTTGCGTCGAGGAGCGCTCTTTCAAATCGCGGCTCACTCATGGGCAGAAACGGATCCACGACGCAGCGAGGCTCATCCTCATATTTGACGTGCTCGGTTTGATGTCGCAGCAAAGGCGCCAACATCGGTAAGCACACGACGGCCGAAATTCGCATCGTCCCTCTTCATGGAGAAGAGCGGCGTGATCCGGCCGTATTTCAAGAGTCTCTCGCTAAGACACAAGAAGGCCGGGCTCGAACGCCCGGCCTCCTGGTCAGATGAAACGAACCAGCTACGGAG
Source organism: Bryobacterales bacterium (assembly GCA_038210135.1). Classification (GTDB taxonomy): domain Bacteria; phylum Acidobacteriota; class Terriglobia; order Bryobacterales; family Bryobacteraceae; genus JBBQWZ01. The sequence continues at coordinate 71,445 of JBBQWZ010000018.1, read as the reverse complement.
TCTTCTTTGCCGGAGTTGGCGGCTTGGCGGCCGGAGGAGCGCCCGGCTTCGCCGGAGTTCCGCCCGTCGGAGACGGCTTCGGCGCGCTCGGCGGCGGAGCGTTTTTGTCGTACAGCTCGATGATGTCCTTGGTGATGTCGATGGTGTTCGACGCATACAGCACCGGGGTCTGCGGATTGCTGACATCGATGATCAGGACATAGCCGTTGTCCTTCGCGTATTTGTCGATCACAGCCTGCATCCGCTGGCCCAGGTCCGCGAGCAGCTTCTGCTGTTCCTGCTCGAATTCCGCCTGTGCGTCTTCCGTCAAGCGGTTGAACTGCTTGGTGCGGGTGTCGATGTTCCGCTTCAATTCTTCCTGCGCGGCCGCGCTCATGGTCGTGCCGCCCTTTTGCAGGCGATCCTGCATGCCGCGGATTTCGTCCTGAACGCGCTCGAGATCTTTGCGCTTTCCGCCGAATCGCAATTCGAGATCCGCCGCCGCCCGTTGCCCGTCCTTAGTGCCGACCATCGCGCGCTGCACTTCAATCACGCCGACCTTGGGACCAGCCGCTTGCGCGAAGATCGAAACCGGCGCCAGGGCGCACATTGCAAGTGCCGCCGCGGGCACGGTTATCCACTGTCTAATCACTTGAGAACTCCTCACCTAAACCTATTCTAAAGAAATCCTAGCATGCGGCTTCTACGTAGCCGCGAAAAACGAACCGAGCCGTCCAGAATGCGCACCGGATTGAACCCCGACCGTACGGGAGGGGACTTCCGCACCACAAACGCCTCTAGAACGTTCGCCCGATCGAGAAGCGGAACGTCGAGTGCTTTTCAGCAAACGGCTGCGCCCGCCCAAACTGCGCAATCGAATTCAGGAACGTCGCGTTGTTCGGAAACACCGAGCGATCGGCCACAATCGGCGTCTGCAAAATCGTATCCGCTCGGATCGGGTTATACGCCCAATACAAACGGAACGGCGCATTCACCACTGGCATCAAAACCTGCAATTCCAAACCGGTGGACATACGCGGAGTCTGCGTGCCCGGGGCAATCACCGCCTTGCCCGAGAAACTCGCGTCGGGGAACTGCCCGTTCAAATCCGTAATGCGGCTCGGATTCAGCCGCAGCTGATCGGACAGCGTCAGGCGATTGATCCCAATGTCGGCGAACGCCGCCAGCACCACCGGCCCAAAAATCGGAATGCGGTATTCAACGTTGTACACGCCCTTCGTATCGCCGCCCGGGAACACCAGCTGATAGATCGGAATGGTCTGCGTGACGTTTACGAACGACCGCGCACCGTTGATCAGAATGGGCTGCTGGCGCGGCGTGCCGTCATTATTCAACACGTTCACGCTGGCCGAACTCGGAATGTACGCGATCGGCGAGATGCCCCAGATATCGAATCCGCGGATGTCGTTCTCGCCGCCCATGTAGAACCGGCTATAGGGCGGAGCGACCTTGCCGCCATACCCCGCGATCATCTGCGCCAAGACGTGCATACCGATCACGTGACCCTGCTTGAACCCCTTGCGGAAGTACTTCGCATCGATGGTCGGCGAAACCGTATTCACGTTTCCACCCAGCACGCTGCCCGCGAAGCTGGTCGTGATAAACAAGCTGCGGCCCTGCGTCGGCGTGATCGGATGGTTCACCGTGTTGTAGGTGTACGACGGAATGACCTGGCTGGTCTTGATGCCTTCGAGCGAGTTCGGACCGCCGACGTTGGCCTGGAAGTTCAGGTATTGGAAGTATTGCGAAGCGGCGTCCGTAGACGTGGAGATGTTCTGCGTGGTGTAGCCGTAGCTCAAGCCGAGGCGAGCAAAACTGCGGCGCAGCGGATAGCTGGCGAACACCGTGAAGCCCTTGCTGTTCGAAACGTAGTTCAACAGGTTCTGCGTGCCCAGCTGGTTGTACAAGCCGATCAGATTGCGTCCGCTGAGGATCGAAGCTTCGCGGCCCTGATCGTAATTGAAACGCTGCGTGAAGACGGTGAAACCGACCTGCATCGGTTTGTCGAAGAAGTACGGTTCCGTAAATCCTAACGTCACGTCGCGCGTTCGGGTACCGAGTTGCGTGGACAACGACAGCGTTTCGCCCAGGCCCAGGAAGTTATTCGTCGAATACGAGAATCCGACGAAGCTACCGGCAATGCCGGAGACGCCGCCGTTCAACTGGACGCTGTTCTTGCCGCGCTCTTTCACTTTGAGAGTAATATCGACAGTGCTCGAACGCGTGTCGCGCTTGATGTCCGCCGCTTCGTTTTCCTTCAACACTTCGAAGTACCCGAGCTGGTTCAGACGTAGCATGCTGAGTTCCCACAGCTTTGAATTAAAGATGTCGCCTTCGTCAATCAGCAACTCGCGCCGGATTACTTTATCGCGCGTCGTCGTGTTGCCGGAGAAATCGATGCGGCGCACGAAGAACTGTTTGCCTTCATCGACGGTCAGCGTCAGATCGATCTTGTCGGAATTCGGAATCGGCTCGAAGCTGGGCTCGGGCACGAAATCGATGTAGCCGAACTGCCCGTACAACTTGGTCAGTTCCGTCATGCCCTTACGCAGTTTGCCAGTCGAGAACACGTCGCCTTCGCCCATCTGGAACACCGGGCGCATCAATGTTTCGGGCGTGCGGAACAGCTTCACACCCACGAAATTGATCTTATTGAGGTGATATTTGCGGCCTTCTTCAATCCTCACAGAAATGTTCGCGCGTTTGCCCGGCTTGTTGTCGTAGATCAAAGGCAGGCGGAACTTGCCGCCGCCGAAATCAATAATGTTGACCTTATGATCGGTCGCGCGCGCCGTAAAGTAGCCGTGTTCCTGATAGAAATTCTGCAGGCGGCTCTTGTCTTCTTCGAGCTTGGTCGCGTCGTACGTCTTCGAAAACAGGCTCTCGAAGTAGATCGAATACGGAATGCCCAGCGCGTGAAGATTCTTCATCGACCGGATCACTTCTTTGTTGCTGAACGCCGTGTTGCCGATAATCTCGATTTCGCCGACCTTCACCTTCGCGCCTTCATTCACGCGGAACGTGACTTCAAGGGACGACGGCGGAATCTGGCGAATGTCCGGCTCGACGGTCGCATACTGGCGGCCGCGCTCTGAAAGATATTCGAGCAGGATGTTGCGCGCACGCTGAATTTTATTCGGATCATACTGCGTTTCGACCGTCAGCCCGACTTTGCGTTCCTTGAAGCGGTCGAGGACTTCAGAAACCGTTACCGACTTCAGCCCGTCGTATTTGATCGAACGGACGATGCGGCGCTCGACCACCACGAAGCGGATAATCCAGCCGGTCGTACCGGCTTCACGCTCGAGGCGCAGATCGTCGAAACGTCCCGTATTCCACAGCGCCGTAAAATCGCGCCGCAACGTGTCTTCCTCGATCTTGTCGCCCTTCTTGGTGAAAATCAGAGCGCGCAAAGTGTCTTGCGGAACGCGGCGCGATCCGCGAAATTCGATGGCTTCGACGACGTCTTCGACGCTTCCGGACGCAGCTACCGGCTCGACCGCCGGCTTCGGCGCCTCAAGCGCGGGACCCTTCTTCGGCTGGACCTGCGGATTCTGTGCCGGATCGGTTGCTACCGATGGCGCTTCGAATGGATTCTGCTTTTTCTGCTGCGGCGCCGGCGTTGGCTTTGCGGCTGGCGGCTGTTGGGGTGGAGGCTGCTGCGGCGCGGTTTGCGCCGTGAGAGCAAAGGGCCACGCCAGAACCACCAAACACACCGCAAGGGCGTGCAGGCTTCCGGACCTGTGAAACATCATCCTAACGAAAGGTCCTTTCCACTCTGCGACCTCGATTCGACGCACACGACGGGCCCCTGGTTTCTCTGAAATCCACGGCCGCGCCGGACCTTTCGCTCGAAAGCGAGCCCGGGCAGTCAAACTTGCTGGACGCAAACCTTCTTATTCTAACTGAACCGGACCCTCCGGCGCAGTCCGCTTTTCGTGTTCGGTGACATGCGCTTCGAGGTCCCCGCCCGCTTCCGGCAGCGGAAGCGCCGGTGGAATCTGGACGACCGGCTGGGGATGCTTGGGTAGAAAAGCCCGCAACGATCGGCTCATCGTAATCGCGAATACCAGGTGCGCCGCCGCCGTCGAGGGCTCGCTCGCATACAACGGGACGAAAGGATTTACTTTGGCCCAGATCAATTGATAAGCGAGAAAGTACCATAGCATCGTCACGAACAGCGCAAACAGAAACAAACGGCGGGTTTTCAGAACCTTTAGCGTGACCCACGCAAACACTCCACCGATCAGACCGGAAATTAGCAAATGAAGCGCCACTCCGGCGAGCGTGACGAAGCCGGCCCCAGCTCGCAGTCCCCGGCTGCCGTAAAACGTGCTGCCCAGGACGTTTGGCATCATCCACCAGACGTGCCGATGTCCGATCGAATTGGCGATCAACACCAACAACATCAGTGAGCCGGCCAGCACACCTGCGCCGATACCGCCCATTCCCGTTTCCCGCCCCGTTGGCGGTGCCGCGAACGGCCGATACTCGGGCTCAAAGGTCAATCGTCAGTCTTTCTCAGCGAAAACCCTCATCCTATCACGCACCCTTCACAAATCTCCTGACAAAGCTGGCTTTTTCAGAACCGAGAACGAAGTAAGCGGCGCTAAATCCCCAGCCCCGGCAAACAGCCCTGCGCCTTGAACCCGGAGCGTCAGCGACGGGACTCCCCAATCTTCCTGACACCAGTTCCGTTCGGGCAGCATCTTAAGGAAGCAGTCTCCATGAGAGTAGTTCCAAGGGGAATCAGGAACAGGAATCAGGGAGAATGAAATCTCCCTTGATCGTCATACACACAATATGCATCGCCGCGTCGTCGTCACAGGAATCGGAGCCGTCAGCCCAAATGGAATCGGACTCGACGCGTTTTGGAACGCCACTCGCGAAGGCGTTTCCGGACTGGGACCGATCACCCGCTTCGATACTTCGGACATCGGCGTCCACGTCGCCGGTGAAGTAAAGGGCTTCGACGAATCGAAATACGTCCAACCCAAGGACCGCCAACACGTGTCCCGCGCGACGCCTCTGGCTGTTGCAGCCGTCGAAGAGGCACTTGAGCGCGCCCATCTCGACACCGCGAAAATGTCCCGGGACGAACTGCGCGGTATCGGTGTCGCCCTTGGGTCCGGCGGCGGCAGCGTCGAATTCACCGAGGAACAGTACCGGCTCTATCACACCGGACACTGGCGTCAGTGCAGCGTCTACGTCGTTCCCACATCCACCATCGGAACCCTCGCCAGCGAGGTCTCTATGCGCTTCGGCCTGCGCGGACTCAGCCATGTCGTCTCCACCGGCTGCACTTCCTCCACCGACGCCATCGGCTACGCAGCACGCTTAATCCGCCACGGCGAAATGGACACCATGGTCGCCGGCGGCGTGGACGCGCCCATCGCCCCGCTCATCCTGCGCGGCTTCCTCGCGATGCGCATTCTCTCGACCAATTGGAATGCCGAGCCCACCCGCGCCTCGCGCCCTTTTTCGAAAGATCGCGACGGCTTTGTGATCGCCGAGGGCGCCTGGTTCTTCGTGCTTGAGGAACGCGAACGCGCCCTTGCGCGCGGCGCTACCATCTACGGCGAAATCGCCGGCTACGGCTCGACCTGCGAAGCCTTCCATCGCGTCCGGCTGGAGGAATGCGGTGAAGAACCCGCCCGCGCCATCGGACTCGCCCTCGCCGACGCGAAAGTGAAACCGGAAGACATCGGCTACCTGAGCTATCACGGCACGTCCACCGAATTGAACGACCGCATCGAAACCCGCGCCGTGAAACTCGCCTTTGGAGACCACATCCGCCATCTCCCCGGATCCTCCTTGAAGAGCCTGATCGGCCATCCGCAGGGCGCCTGCGGAGCCGCCGCCATCGCCGCCTCCCTGCTCGCTATGCGCGATGGCGTCCTGCCGCCTACGGCGAATATCGACGAAGCCGATCCCGATTGCGACCTCGATTACATCCCTGGAGTTCCGCGCCAAGCCGACGTCGAATACACGGTCGCCAACTGCATCGCGTTCGGCAGCAAAAATTCGGCCATGGTCCTCCGCCGCGCGTGAGATTTTAATAAGATCGCGTAGACCATGTCCCGATCCCTCGCCGCATGGAGCGCCATCGCATTCGTCGCGGCCTTCGTCCTCCTGGCGATCGCCTTCCCCCATCTGCCCGCCGAACTTCCGGTGCTGCGTAATCCCGTCACGGGACACATAGCGGCCATCGCCCCGAAGACCTTGTTCCTGGTGTTCCGCGTTCCGATCATGAATCTGATCCACGGCTTGATGGCGCTCCTCATGCTTAGCCACGCATCGCAATTTTTGAGCGTCGACCGCCGCGCTGGCTACGCCGGCCTGTTTTCCGGGCTCTTTCTCACCGTCGCTTTGAAGGCGTTGTCCGAAGCGATCGAAATGGCCGCTTCCGCCGCCCAGGCCCTGGCGCCCTATACGGGAATCCTACGGTTCGCGACCGCGGCCGTCGTCATACTCGGCATCACGATCTCCTTCGTTCGTGCGCAAAAAGCGAAACTCCCATGGCTTGAACTGAAGCTCCCGCTGTTCGACAAGCTCGCGCTTATCGGCCTCTTCGCTCTGTATATCGCCGTCGTCGTCGCGTCCACCCAACTCGCAATCCGAGCCTGAAAAAAAGTTCTACAGGATTTGGATCCGCTGTTTAATATGAAAACGATGCGTACCCTGCTTGCCAGCTTCCTCCTGCTCAGTTCGAGCGCTTTCGCTCAGCCCGACCCGAAGACGATGGACAACTACGTCTTTACTCTGATCTGGTCGCGCACCGACGCGCCCACTCTGTCGAAGGAAGACAGTGGCAGGATCATGGAAGGGCACATGGCCCATATCCAGGCGATGGCTGATGAGGGCGCGCTGGCCGCCGCTGGACCGGCCAATGCCCCCCTGTCGCGCCTCCGCGGAATCTTCGTCTTCAAGGCGGGCATGGCGAAAGCCAAGGAACTCGCCGACGCCGATCCAACAGTGAAAAACGGCCTGTTCACGATGGAGTCGCATCCCTGGTATTCCTACAAAGGAATCGGCGAAACCTACAAAGCCGAACACGCCGCCAATCCGAACGCGAAGACGAAAATGGTCGCCTACCAGCTAGCGCTGTTTCGCCGCGGGCCGAATATGGCCGCCACCAAGCCCGAGGATATGGCCTCGTATGCCAAGCAGCACCTTGATGGCATCACCGCCAATCATCGCGCCGGCAAGATTCTTTTGGCGGGACCCGTCACCGACGGAGGCGACTTGGCCGGCATCGGCGTCTTCGCCACCACGCTCGATGAAGCCAAAGCGATCCTCGAGAAGGACGCCTTCCTGAGCCGCGGCATCATGAAGGTCGAATGGTTTACCTGGTACGCCGCCGAGGGCAGTTTCCCGCCCGTCCCGGCGAATTAGCGCATCACTTAATCGCCGTCCACGCCAGAAATAAACCATCGGGAGCCACGTCTTCCCAATAGGAAATCTCGCGGCTCTCGACGTGACTGCAATGCGCCCCGAGCAGCTTCTCGAGCTCGTTCCGCCCGAACCACTTCTCCCAACGCGGAGTTTCGAGCTTGCCCCACTTCCGCTTGTTTTTATCGATAATGACGATCCGCCCGCCGGGCTTCACGATGCGGCACAGCTCCGCGACCGCTTTCTGAATATCCACCGCGTGCTCGAGCGATTCGGTCGCGTACGCGCCATCGCAACTCGAGGTCGCGAGCGGCAGCGCCGTCATCGAAGCCATGCAGCGATCGACCCCCGCCGGAACGTGCCGCAGCATGTTCTCGGCCAGATCCAGCGCGCAGATTTTCACGCCGGGCGAGCGCTCCTGAAGAATCCGCGCGAAACGCCCTTTGCCGCACCCTACGTCCGCGACCCGCTTGCCCGCCACATCGCCCAGATGCTCGAGCACCAGCTTGACGTGATAAATCCGAGGATCGATGGTCGTCGGATAATGCTCCTCATCCCGAGCCGCGTCCTCGAAGTAACGGCGGATCTCAGCGGTCGAAGGCCGCGCGGGCTGCAGGTATCGCCGAAGCCAGTCCATCAGGCCGGCGACCTAATTTGCCCGCGCCAGGAAAATCGGGAACCCTTCTTTATTCGCGTAAATCGGCCGGTACCGCTCGGTGTTGTACATCGACGGGATATCGACGCCGCGTGGACCCAGCTTCGGATCCGGTATCGCCGCCATCGTATACCGGCCCTCGACGAGCGCCGACATCACACCGTGCTTGCCCATGATCACCGCTTCGAGCGCCATCGTGCCGAAGGTGCCCGCGATCAGCTTGTCGACGAAATCCGGATCGCCCGAGCGCAAGTCGTAGGTCAGATCGCTGACGATCGTCTCCTCGCCTGTCCGCGCCTTGATCTGGTCGCTCAACGCCTCGCCGACGTTCAGCTTCTTGCGATGCCCGTAATCGTCGGCCTCGCCGTATTCCTGGACTTTATAGCCGTCCCATTCCGCGCCTTCGGACATCACCATCAGCACGTAGTTGCTCGGATTGTTGCGCTTCTCTTCGAGCAGCATCGCGATCAGTTTTTCGAGATTGAATTTGTATTCGGGAATACAGCAGCGGATCGACGTGACGTACGCCGTATAGAGCGCCGTATGTCCGGCGTCGCGCCCGAACACGCGGAAAATCCCGATGCGCTCGTGCGAACCCACCGTCGTGCGCTGCCGCTGGATGGAATCGGTCGCCCGGGTGATCGCCGTCGAAAAGCCAATGCAGTATTCCGTGTTGCGGACATCGTTGTCCATCGTTTTCGGAACCGCCACCACGGGAAAGCCGAGCGCGTCCAGCTTCGCCGCGTAGCTCAGCGTATCGTCGCCGCCGATCGCGACCAGGTAATCCAGCTTTAGCGCTTCCAGATTCTTCAGCACCACCGGACTCATGTCGTACTGGCCGTTTTCATTGGGCGTCAGCGAGCCCATCAAGTGGTCCGGCAGCTTCTTCATCTTCGACGGATTGGTCCGGCTCGAATGCAGAAACGTGCCGCCGGTCCGATCGATCCGCCGAGTATTTTGCCGGTCGAGCGGAAGAACATACCGCCCCACGCTCGCCGGATCCTCGATATTCAAGTGCGTCAAGCCTTCCCAGCCGCGGCGGATGCCGACCACCTGCCGACCGTACTCCGACGCGCCGTAGGTCACACTCTTGATCACTGAGTTCAATCCGGGAACATCTCCGCCGCCAGTGAGAATACCGATCCGTTGAGTTGCCATCGCTATTATTCTATCGACCTTAACGGCAACGCCATCGAGCGCGGGCAACATTCCGCCGCCGTCCGTCGGATATCATGGAAGGGTTTGAATACTGCCGCCGCCAATCACCGACAATCCCTGCTGCTGGTTCTCTGTTGCACCGTGTTTGGAGCCGCCGCTCAAGTGCTGATGAAGATCGGCGCCGGCAAAATCCAACCCGCGACTTTGAGCGAAGCCATGATGAGCCTGCTCACCAACGTCCCCCTGATCGCGGCCTATGCCTGTTACGGCGTCAACCTGATCCTGCTGACGCTCGCTCTGCGCCACGGCGAACTGTCGTCAATTTATCCCATCATCTCGGTGACGTATGTCTGGGTCGGAATCCTCTCGGTGCTCATCTTCCACGAGAGCATGACTCCGCTCAAAATCGCCGGGCTCGCCACCATTGTCCTCGGGGTCGCCGTCCTCGGACGAGGATCGAAGAGCTGACCATGCAAGCCGCCGTCGCCGTCGTCAAGACGCCGCTGTCGTCCATGATTCTGGTGTTCATCGCCTCGATCATTGGCTCGTTCGCCAGCGTGCTGCTCAAAGCCAGTTCCAGCCGCATGCAGATGACCATCGTGGGCCTCATCACAAACTGGCGCCTGGTCGCCGGAGCCGCGGCCTACCTGGTGTCCTCCGTCTTCTTCGTCTGGGGCGTGCGCAACGGCCAGCTCAGCATCCTCTACCCACTCGTGTCGCTAGGCTATCTCTGGACCATGGTCTGGTCGCGCCTCTTCTTCGGCGAACCGATCACCCGCAACAAAGTGGCCGGAGTCGGCCTCATCCTGGGCGGAATCGTTCTCCTCAGCTTAGCCAACGGCTAAACGAGTTTGGGTGCGACCGAGTTGGGTCCCCTCCCTGACGGTCGGGGTTCAAACCGTTTTTGAAAGGGCGTCGCGCACGAAGCGGCACGAATTGCCGCGCGGTGAGTGCCCCCATCCCTCCAACAATGAAAGAACCTTTACGGAACGCCCGGCCGCTCCCAGGCATCATAGCTAGGTGGTGACTTTTGTGAAGAAGCTGTTCCTCGTCGCACTCGCCATCCCCTTCCTCGCCGGTGCCGCCGAGAAGGACGCGCTGGCCATCGAAGCACGCATCCTGAACCGCCACCTCCCCTATGGCACTATCGTCGATCCCGCGTACACGACGCGTGATTCGAACGACATCGCCGGATACTCCCGCTGCGGCGACTCCGCTCTCTGGACCGGGCACTACATCGCCGCCGAGTCCTTCCGCTATGCCGTAACCAGATCTGCCGAAGCGCACAAGAACATCATGGACGCGCTGCAGGGCATCCGCATGCTGCTCGACGTCACCGGCACCGACGTGCTCGCCCGCTGCGCCTTCCCTGAAAATTCTCCGTACGCCAACTGGATCACCGGCGAGGAAAGCCACAACGGAGTCCACACCGGACTGTTCGACGGGAAAAAATATATATGGATCGGCAACACTTCGCGCGACCAATACATCGGCGTCTTCTTCGGACTCACCGCCGCTTGGAATCTCACCGATTCGCAGGACGTCCACGATGCCGCCGCCTGGCTGACTACCCGCCTGCTGGACCGTTTGCAAAGCGATCATTGGCTGATCCGCATGCCCGACGGAACCGTCGTCACCACCTTCGCCGGACGCGCCGATCAGCAACTTGCGCTGCTGAAATTAGGCCGCCGCGTCAACGGCAAATTCGCGAACGCTTATAAGAGCCTCAGCACCTTCAGCTCCGCCGCGGCCATCGCGCCCATCGCCCTTGAAGTCACCGATCCCTACAACAGCTACTTCAAATTCAACCTCGATCACATCACCTTCTGGGACTTGCTTACCAGCGGCGATTCCTTCTGGGTCCGCATATCCTATCAGCGCGCCTTCGACATCCTGCGCAACACCACCGACGATCACCAAAACGCGTTCTTCAACCTGATCGACCGCGCCATTAACGGCCCCGATAATCCCAAGCGCGACGCCGACGCGCGGGCTTTCCTCGACCTTTGGCTCCAACGCCCGGACCGCAATCCCTACACAGATGTCACCGGCCAATACGCGCAGTGCTACGATCACGCGTGTCAGCCAATTCCGGTTGACAAGCGCCCCACTACCGATTTCACCTGGCAAAGAAGTCCCTTCCAATTCGCCGGTGGCGGCGACGGCACGATTGAGGGAGCCGGCCTCGACTACATCCTTCCCTATTGGATGGGCCGCTACTACGGCGTCGTCACCAATTAGCTCATCGAGGCGCGGGTAACAAAGGCCTCCGGTGGCATGGGCCTCCGGCCTGTGCACAACCCTCGCATGGGCCTCCGGCCTGTGCACAACCCTCGCATAGGCCTCCGGCCTGTGCATAACTGAGGAAACACGCTAACATCTGACGGAATGCTTTCCGTGCCGCTGCTTGTCTCGATCATCGCCAGCGTCCTCTACTTCCTCACCATTCCCTGGCAGCCCTATCCCGGCGTCGTCCTGCTCAAAGGACTCTCCATCGCTCCCTTGGCCCTTTTGGCCTGGCAGCGCGCCGAACCCCTTCTGGCGATTGCCCTCGCCTTCTCCAGCCTGGGCGACATCCTCCTCGACATTGCCCCCTCGCTATTCCCTGTCGGACTCGCTTCGTTCCTCTGCGCACATCTCGTATACTCGACCCTGTTCCTGAGAAAACGGACCACCGCACCCGACCGGCAGCAGCTCGCGATGATGATCGTGGTCGCCGCCTACAGCGTCGCCTTCGCGCTCTGGCTGACTCCGTATCTCGGCAATCTCGTCATCCCGGTGTGGGCTTATATGGCCGCGATCACCGCCATGGCCGTGACCAGCATCGCCTCCAAAATCCGTCCCGAATGGGTCATCGCCGGAGCCCTTCTCTTCCTCATTTCCGACTCCATTCTCGCCGCCAACAAATTCGTCGGACCCGTTCCCCTGCGAGGCTGGTTAGTGTGGTCCACCTACGTTCTGGGCCAATACGGCTTGGCCCTAGGAGTCCTCAGCGCCAACAACCGGCCCTCCCATCCGGCCTGAACCCGGAGCGTCAGCGACGGGACTCTTATCGAGGCGCGATCGTAAGAGTGTGGGTGGAGATTGCAAGTCCCGTCGCTTACGCTCCGGGTTCAATGCGCGCGGTGCGAGTGCGCGACCTCAGATCGCGCTCACCAAACTGGACGCAGCATGCTACGATCCCCCTTTGCGGCGGCTCATCATCTCCATCGTCTCCATCGTTCCCATCGTCTCCATAATCCCCATCGTTGCCATCCTCGCCGTCGCGCTCCTGCTTGCCGCCTGCGGACCGCCCGCTCCCGCGCCGCTCCGCATCCGCTTTGAAACTCGCGTCTATGAAAAGGCTTTGCCCGGGTGTCTTGAAGACGGCAAACCGGACTGCGCCACCGTCCGCATCGAATATCCCGAATTCGTCGTCGCCCCGACCGAAGCCGTCAAAGCCAAACTCAACGCCGCCGTCGAACAAGCCATGCTCGCGCCTTTCGACGAAGGCATCCCCACGGCGACCTCTCCCGATCAATTCGCCCGCTACTTCTTTGACACCTTCGACGCCGGCTCCGGTGCCTCGTGGTTCCTCCGGCGCACCTTCACGGTCGAGCTCGCCACCGCGAACGCCGTCATTATTACTGGGCTGGAGCAGATGTACACCGCCCGCGGCGAACCTCGCGAAACACGCACGCGCCTGGATCTCAAACCCAACTGAGAATAATCCCGTCCGCCAGCTACTACCTCGCGGGGAACCGATGCCTTCCACCGGTCAGCGCATTTCCGATTTCCTGGCCGAACTTCAGGAGGAGCTTGCCGCCAAAGATCACGAAATCGCCGCCCTGCGAACCCGGCTCGCCGAACAGTCCGGCCAAATCCCCGCCGGCCTGCGCCAATTGATCCAGCAGCAGGAAGTGCAAATTGAACACGCCCGGCTGATTCTTCGAGCGATCGAAAATGCCCCTTTCGATCCTCAGCCTCCGCCCTCGGGGGATCGCGAGCAGCTGGAGGAATTGCAAGCCGCCCTCGACGCTGACCGTGCCACCCTGCAGTTCGATCTCGCCCAATTCGAGGAGGAACGAAACACGGTGCGCGCGTCGAGGAATGAAAAGCAGGAAGTCCTGCAGGTACTCGAAAGTGAACGCGCCGCGCATCGCGAGCACATCGCGCGGCTCATCAACGAACTCGAATCGGCTCGCGAATCGGCCTCTCCGAAGACCTGCTTTGAAGATCTGCACCGGGAGCTCGAAATGGAAAAGGCGCGTCATCAGGCGGAAGTCGCCGCTTTGCACGTCGAGCTCGAAGCCGCCAAAGAATCCGGATCCGTACTCGAAGCCGGCCTGATCGAACAGCGCGGCGCTTTCCAGCGAATCGAGGCCAAATTCAGCCTATACGCCGCCGCCGTCTCGAAACTCGCGGTGATGCCGGAACCGAAGCGGCCCAAGCTGCTCCAGTCCGCGAAACAACTTCCGCAAAGAAATCCGCAAGCCAGTGCCCAGTCCATTCGGTAACGCAACCCATCTCGCGGCGAACCTGGCCGCGGAATCCGCCAAGCTCGAGAAGGCTCTCGACGACCAAATCGGGAAACTCGGATCTCTCAAAGCCTCGCCGCCGCCAACCCCGCCCGGCAAAGTCCGTCTGCGGAAAGCAACCGTCCTACTCCTCGCAATCGGCCTCACCCTGGCCTGCCTCGCCGCTTTCTCCTTCGGCTTTCTGGCCGCCTTCCACTAACGAGGCATAACTCCCAAGCGTAGGCGAGGGCCGCTCCCTACCCGAGCCGCGAACAAATCTCTCGCCCCCCTGACGGTGATGTCACAATAGGAACAGAACCTCTTCTCGGAATGATTTTTGATCCGAACGCCTATGGGCCCCTTGTCTCAGATATCCTCGCCCTCGACGGAAGCGGCTTGAGACCGATGCCGCTTGTCGTTTCCGGCTGCCTATCGAGCGAGGCGGCTTCCCGCCTGCAAAAGCTCGATGCCAAGAAGGCGTGGCCGGACGCGCGACGGCCCAAATCGGCACTCAGCGCCCTGTGGATCTATTTTTCGGAATTCGACGAGGCCCACAAAATCGCCCAGGACTTGAAGAACGACGAGGGCACGTACTGGCATGGATTCCTGCACCGCATGGAGCCGGACCCTGGTAACGCCGCGTACTGGTTTCGCCGGCTAGGTCCCCAGCATCCTGTCTTCCCGAAGGTCGCGCGCGCCGCGTCGGAAATCCTGCTCGAGCTGCCGGCCGCCGAGTTCCGGTCGCACCGCTCCATCTGGGACCCGTTCGCGTTCATCTTGTTTTGCGAACGCGCGCGGAAGCAGCCGAACTCGCCGTCCGAAGAAGCCGCCCGCCGGATCCAGCTCGCCGAATGGCAGATCCTGTTTGACTGTTGCATGCGTCCGCGAAAGAACTAGCCGAAATGAGAAGGGTCTTACTCGCAATCGTAGCTGTGGCTGTGGTCGGCGGTGCTATCGCCTGGCTGACCGCCTGGAAGAGCCGGCCGCCCGAAGTTCCGTTCACCAAGGTCACGCGCGAAACCATCGTCAGTACGTTGCCTACCAATGGCCGCGTCGAACCCATTGAATGGGGCACTGCGCGCACCGATCGCGAGGGGCTGGTCGAAAAGATATTGGTCGAGAAGGGCCGCCAGGTAGTCAGAGGAACTCCGCTGGTCGAACTCGATGCCCGCGACGCCCGCGCCGATCTCGCCGCCGCGCAGTCGCGCATCGCGCAAGTGCAATCCGAGCTCGAAGTGCTGCGCCGCGGAGGCCGCTCCGTCGATCTCGCGGAAATCAACACCGGGATCGAACGGGCGACGCTCGAACGCGATCAGGCGCGCAAGGATTACGAAACGCTGCGCCGCCTGGAAGAGAAGAAGGCCGTTACGCGCGCCGAAGTGACCGCCGCGAAAGACCGCCTCGATCGCGCCGAATTGCAGATTCGCGGCTTCGAGCAGCGCCGTCAGTCGCTGGTCGCGAGCACCGACCGGACGTCCGCCGAAGCGCGTCTGAAAGACGCACAGGCAGCCGCCAGGCTGGCCGACGAGCGCGTTGCCCTTAGCGTCATCCGCGCTCCGCTCGACGGTGTCATCTATCAATTCGATATCAAACGCGGAGCCTACTTGAACCGCGGCGACCTGGTCGCGAATATCGGCCGCCTCGATCGCGTGCGCGTCAACGTGTTCGTAGACGAGCCCGAGTTGGGCCGCGTGGCCGTCGGCATGCCCGTGCAGATTACCTGGGATGCGCAGCCGGGCAAGACCTGGAAAGGCGCAGTCAACCGCCTGCCCAGCCAGATCGTGCCCCTCGGCACGAGGCAGGTCGGCGAAGTGATCTGCATCATCGAAAACCAGAACAACGAACTGCTGCCCGGAACCAACATCAACGCCGAGATCAAGTCGAAGGTCGCTGAGAACGTGCTGGCGGTTCCGAAGGAAGTGCTCCGCCGCGAGAATGGCGAGGCCGGCGTCTTCGTGCTCGACGGCGGACAGCTCCGTTGGAAGAAAGTTAAAATCGGCGTCGCGAATATCACCCGCACGCAGGTGGACGGCTTGAAGGAAGGCGATCTGGTCGCCCTGCCCACCGAGCGAACCTTGAAAGACGGCATGGCCGTCCGCCCGGCGGCGGCGCAGTAAGTTACGCTTCCCGTTGGTTACGCGCCGCTATGGGCGGCGGCGGACAATTCGCCGGGCAGAATGAACTCCATCGGATATCCCAGATGTTCCCACTCGCGGAATCCGCCTTGCAGCGGACGCACGCGCGTAACTCCCAGCTTCTTGAGTTGTAGCGCCGCACGGGCGCTAGTGGCTTCGTTGGGTCAAGTGCAGTAGAGAATCACGTCCCGGTCGCGCGGAATTTCGTGATGCAATTCCGCAATGCGGCCGCGGTCGATCCAAATGGCTCCGGCGATCTTCTTCGAGTCGGACTCGACCTCGGTGGCATGACGGAGATCCACCACGGTGAGCGGCTCGTTCGCCTCCATCTTCTTAAGCAATTCCCAGGCGGTGAGACGCGCGATGCGCAGATTGTTCAGGAATCGGCGTCGCTGCCACCACTTGAACAACGCCCACGCGGCGATGAACGCCACCAAGGAAAAGCCTGTGCGTCCGGCAATTTCACCGACGTATTCGAGCTGTGTCCGGAACGCGTATCCGAGGGCGAGAAATACGCCCGACCACAACGCCGAACCCAATCCGTCGGAGAGCACGAAGCGCCAGAGCGGCATTTTCGAAATGGCGGCCATGGGCGGTGCGACCGTGCTGAGGCCGGGTACGAACTTGGCGACCAGAAGCAGCCACGCGCCCAGCCGGTGAAACCAGTAGCGCGAACTGCTGACGCAGGAATCCGGCTCGAGCGAGATCCGGCAGAGAAGTTGGAGAACCGATCCGCCCCGATATTTGCCGATCAGGAACCAGAGCGTGTCAGCGAGCAAACAGGCGGCGATGGATAAGAAAAGCGACTCGCCCAGCGTGTAGCCTCTGGTCCCGAGAAGCGCGCCGACAGCGAGCAGGACGGGAACGGCGGGAATGGGCGCACCCAGTTGCTCCGCCATCACGACGGCGAACAGGGTCTCGTAGCCGTGAAGCTCGAGATACTGCATCACTGGCGAGATTGCGGGAGACGCCATGCGCCCATTCTCCCACGGGAGGTTGTCAGATCACGCTCACAACAGTTTTGTTAGTTCGAGCTCGATGCTGATCTGGATCTCTTCGCCGACGACGACGCCGCCGGTTTCAAGAGCCGCGTTCCAGGTGAGCCCGAAGTCCTTGCGGTTGATCCGGGCAGTCGCTGTCGCGCCGCGCTTGGTGTTGCCCCAGGGGTCCTTGGTCTCGCCGCTGAGTTCGTCGATGACCAGTGTTTCCGGCTTAGTGACTCCGTGGATGGTCAGTTCGCCGTCCACTTCGTAGCTGTCGCCCTTGGCGCGAATGGCGGTCGATTTGAATTCGAGCGTGGGGAAGTTGGCGACGTCGAGGAAATCACCGCTCTTGAGGTGGGTGTCGCGGTCGTCCACGCCGGTCTTGATCGTCGAGGCGTCGATCCTGGCGACGATGCTCGAAGAGGCGAGGTTGTTGGGATCGAAGCTGACCGTTCCCGAGACATTCTGGAATTCGCCGCGGACCCAGGCGATCATCAGGTGGCGAACCTTGAAGTGCGCGCGGGAGTGCAACGGATCGATGGTGTATGAAGTGGCGGTGGTGGTTTGCGTGGCGGTCATGGTGGTTCCTCTTTTCTTTTGCTCTGGTACGTTTATGGTTAGCAATCACAACAATCGTGACAACGACTGTTGGATGCAAAAAAGATCATTTACGGATCAACTCAAGCAGGTCAATTAAGGTCGCGAGCTTCTTTTTATTGATGTGCCCCAGCGACTCATGCAGGCTTGCGTCGAGGGGTTTGTCCAACTGGTCGATCAGCTTCAGACCGGTGGCGGTGATTTTAGTTACGACGACGCGGCGGTCAGTGGTGGCGCGATCGCGTGTGATCAGGGTGGCCTTCTCCATACGGTCGAGCAGGCGGGTGACGTCCGGGTCGTGGGCGATCATGCGTTCGCCGATCTGGCGGCAGGAGAGGCCATCGCTACCGGCACCGCGCAGGATCCGGAGGACGTTGTATTGCGTTTGCGAGATGCCGTAGGGCTTGAGGACGGCGTCCATGGATTGGGCGATCACGTCGGCGGTTTTGGCGATATTGAGCATCGCTTCGGCTTCAATCGATTCGAAGGGTTTCGATTGGGCGATCTCGGCTTGAAGCTTTCCGGCCACAGGTCGATATTACTTGTTATGACGACTATTGTCAAATGACTGGTCCCGCTTTAGGTATTTCCTCCCTCAGAACCGAGAACGCAGAGAGTCGGCCAAACATGCCAGAGATGCCGGAGATGCCGGAGATGCCGGAGATCGAGGGGCGTCCCTACCCGCGGGTTACGGTGCTGAGAGCCAGAGTCCCATCGCTTACGCTCAGGGTTCAACCCGTCTGAAGTTAGTAAGCGCGACCTGACGGTCGAGTGCAGGATGCCTAGCCGGCGAAGGTTTTCCAGGTGGTGACGACCAGGGCGTGGGTGACCATGGAGGCGCGGATTCCGTGGCCGGAGCGGAAGGCCAGGCCGTAGAAGATTCCGGCGACACCCGCGAGGATGGCGAAGCGCCAGTTCGGGAAGGCTCGGAACCAGAGATGCACGGAGCCGAACAGGATCGACGCCGTCACCAGGCCCACCCATTTGTTGCCGGATAGCTTGTCAATCCACTGTTGGAGCAGTCCGCGGAACAGAAATTCTTCGCTCAGTGCGACGACCCAAAGGATTCCGAGGAAGGTTCCGAGCGCGATGAGCGAAGCCTTCCACCAGGGGTAAGGGGGCCAGCGGACGGTGATGAACTTCAGCCACAGCGCCAAGGCAACGGCGACGGGCAGGAACATCAGGTAATACTGCGTGCCGACCAGCCAATCCTTGCGCGAGGGGATAAAGCCGAAGCCGACTCCGCGCATTTTCCGCAGGCAAAGCAACGCGAACACCGCCGTGCGGATGAGCATCAGCTGCCCAAGAATTTCGAGGTGGAGTTTCGGTATGGGGCTGACGTACAGTTTTTCGAACACTTTCGTGAGCATCGCGGCGGCGAGTAGTGCCAGAAAAACGAAGTCGGTCAGCGGCTTGTGCGGTAGAACCACGTACCAGAACGACGCCACCAGGGTCATGGCGGCAAGGACGGCGAAGTTCTTGGGGGAAGATGCCAGTCCGGCGACAACGAACGGCGCCATCGCCGTGATCCACATCCAAAACGCGAGCATCGGCGGAGGGAGCGTTTCGAGCATCTTGCGAAGATCCTCGCGCCCCAGCGCGACGTAGAATGCGGCTTCGAGCAGGAAGGCCGGGAGCAGTCCTCGCACGGAGTTCCAGGGTACGTTGATTTGCTGCGCGTAGAGGTAGGCGGCGAGGGTGGCCACGCCCCAAACTGCGAGCACAATCAGCAGATAGGGGCGTAGGACGCGCATCGACGACTTCATCGTAGCAGGGAGGGTAAGCGCTGCTTTGGGAAATGCTTGAGCGCGGGGGCACTCGGTCGAAAACAACGTTAGTGTCCGCTTCCGACGTGCTCCTGCGGAGCACTTTGGTCGCGGCTTGGATTCTGAGGCCGGTCGAATGGCTGGGGAACGCCCCTGAAGTCCCCTCCCTTACGGTCGGGTTTCAAGCTGGAGAGGGCAGCGGAGGCATACTCACTCGGGCACACTTCGTGGCGCCTCGATGCTGGTCCGGGGTCGTCCTGGATGCTATTCGAGGATGTTCCAGTCCCATCGCTTACGCTCAGGGTTCAGGGGATGGCTCGTAACCTTTGGGAAGCTTAACGGTACCCTCAATCGAAGCGTGAATTTGACAGATCAGCAAGTGATGGCGGAGGTCGGGGCGGGCGAAGTCGAACGCATGGCGGTCCTCTTTGAACGGCATCACCGGGCTCTGTTCCGATTCTTTCTGGCGATGTGCCGGGACCGGGGCCTCGCCGAGGACCTGGTGCAGGATGTGTTTTTCCGCATGCTGCGGTACCGCCATAGCTACGATCCAAAGCAGCCATTCACGGCCTGGATGTACCAGATCGCCCGGAACGCGTATCTGGATCAGGTGCAGAAGCGCAAAGGCGAAGTGGTGTCGTTCGAGGAATATGTCGAACGGCGGCAGGAGCCGGCTGAGCCGTCGCCGGGCGCGCAGGATCAGTTGGAAAAGTCGCAGGACGTCGGCTTGTTGCGGCGCGCGATGGAGCGGCTCCCGGAAGAGAAGCGGGAGATTTTGATTCTGGCGCGGTACCAGAATTTGAAGTACGAAGAGATCGCGCAGATTCTTGGCTGCGAAGTGAACACGGTGAAAGTCCGGGTGTTCCGCGCGGTGAAAGTGTTGGGGCAGATTTTCCACGAATTGGCTGGCGAGAAGGCGTCGTAGCTGTCGGGGGCGGAGTCCGCTCCCTTACGGTCGCGGTTCTGTAGGACGAGTGGTCACGGTTTTGTTGGACGAGTGGTCACGGTTCTGTTGGACGAGTGGTCGCGGTTCTGTTGGACGAGTGGTCGCGGTTAGATAGTTGTCCCCGCCCTTACGGGACGGGGCTGTTGGGCGGGTTGGCGAGGACGGAATTATGAATTGCGAATTGTCAAAACAAACGATGCCGGAATACTGGGCTGGGAGCCTGGGCGAAGCCGAGCGGGTGCAGTTCGAAGTCCATCTGTCGGAGTGCGCCGAATGCCGCCTGGAAGCGGAAGACCTTTCGAAATTGTGGCGCGGCATCGGCTTGATTCCGGCTACTGAAACCGCCGAGCCGAGCCGCGAATTGCGGGCGCGTTTCTATCAATCGCTCGGCGCCTACCAGGCGGGACTGGAGGAATCGAAGAAGTTCGCGCGCCCTTCGCTGGTTGAAACGATGAAGGGCTGGTGGCCCAAGCAGCCGATGATGCAGTTCGCGACGGCGATGGCGATGTTGGTGGTCGGCGTGGGCGCGGGCTGGTTCGCGCGGTCTCCGGCGGTGAAGACAGAAGACAACGAAATGGCGAGGCTGCGTACAGAGGTTGGCAGTATGAAGCAGTTGGTGACTCTCTCGCTTTTGCAACAGCAGTCGGCAAGCGACCGCCTGCGCGGCGTGTCGTGGGCGTACCGGGTGGAGCAGTCGGACACGGAAGTGTTGTCGGCCTTGCTGACCACCGTCAATCAGGATCAGAGTGTGAACGTGCGGTTGGCGGCGGTGGATGCGCTGCGTCCCTTCGCCGGCAGTCCGGTGGCGCGCAAGGGAATCGTGCAATCTTTGACTCGCCAGGAATCGCCGATGGTGCAGGCCGCCTTGATCGACTTGATTGTCGAGATCAAAGAGAAGCCCGCCCGGCAGTCGCTCGAGATGGTTTCGGCGGGTGAGAAGTTCAATCCGGCGATTCGCGAGCGGGCGAAAAAAGCTCTGACGGAACTCCAGTAGGAAAGGGCGAAATCATGAGAACCGCAATCCAAGCCGTGGCCCTGCTCGCACTGTGCGCGCTGATGCCGGCGCGCGCCGATGTCACCGAATCCGAAACAAAACGCCATGCGTTTACGGGTGTGAAAGAGCTCGACGTGGATACGGTCTACGGCGAAATCAAGGTGGAAGGCTACACGGGCGGCGAAGTCCAGGTCGAGGTCGTGAAGACCATCACAGCCGAGAATCAGGCGGCCATGGACCGCGCGAAAAAGGACATCAAGCTGGATGTCACAAACACCGACGGCACGGCGAAGTTTTATGTGGACGGTCCATTCCGCGGCAATCGCGGCAACGACAATCAGGGCTGGCGCTGGAATGACGATGACCGGCGCTATAAGGTTCGCTATGATTTCCGGATCAAAGTTCCGAAGGGCGTGAATCTGGATCTGCGGACGGTGAACGAGGCCGGCATTTCCGTGAAAGGCACGGCCGGCAAGTTCGCTCTGCGCAGCGTGAATTCAGGGATCGAGATGACCGACGTCGAAGGTTCGGGGTCGGTGAGAACGGTGAACGGGCCGATCAAGGCAACGTTCAGTAGGAACCCTACGAGCGACTGCGAGTTCCACACGGTGAACGGCAAAGTGGATATTGGCTTCCGCCCGGGCTTCGGCGCGGACATGCGGATGAAGACCTTGAACGGCAATTTTTATACGGACTTCGAGGTGACCGGAATGCCGGTCGAATCTCCAGAGGTTAGCGGCGGCCAGGGCACGAAATTCGTGTACAAGAGCAACCGCTTCACCCGCGTGCGAGCGGGCGGAGGCGGTCCGCAGATGAGGTTCGAAACGCTCAATGGAGACGTTTTGATTCGCAAGCAGTAATCCCGGAAGGAACGGGATACGAAAGATAGGGACAACCATGAAGACGAGAAACTTGAAGACGCAATTTCGAAGTGCACTCATTGGAACAGGGCTGGCGATGGCCCTGGCGGGATCCGCGCTGGCGCAGGACGCGGTAAAGGTTCCGCTCCGAAATCCAGGGCAGCCGGTAAAGCTGCGCGTGCATCTGCTCCACGGCAGTATCAACGTGAAAGGCTACGACGGCAAAGAGGTGCTGGTCGAGTCGAAGGGCCGAGCGACCAAGGAACGGGATCGCGATAGGGACCGCGATCGCGATCGAGAGCGCGGGTCGGATGGCATGAAGCGGATTGACAACACGTCAGGCGGGCTCGAGATCACCGAAGACAACAACATCGTGACGATTGGCGGCAGCGTGTTCCGCGCGTCGGACATCACGGTGACAGTTCCGTTCGCGACGTCGCTGAACCTGGCGACGGTGAATGGCGGCGACATCCTGGTCGATCACGTGTCGGGTGAGGCGGACGTCGATAACACCAACGGCAACGTGACGCTGACCAACATGACCGGATCGGTGGTGGCGCACGCGCTGAACGGAAAGCTGGTCGTATCGTTCGATCGGATTACGCCCGGCAAGGCGATGTCGTTCAGCACGCTGAATGGGAGCATCGACGTTACACTGCCGCCGGACACCAAAGCGAATCTCAAGATGAAAGCCGATAACGGCGATATCTACACGGATTTCGATCTGCAGTTGAATCCGAATAAGGCGCCGACGGTGGAGGACGGACGCGATCGCGGCGGCAAGTACCGGGTGAGAATCGACCGGGCGATGGTGGGCACGATCAACGGGGGCGGTCCGGAATTGACGTTCACGACGCTGAATGGGCGCATTTATATCCGGAAAAAGAAATAATCGGGTGACAGAAGAATTGCCGACGCACTCGGGGTTACTCCCGGGTGCGTTTTTGTTTTCGGATTGAGTCGAGAGCGTCGTGATGAATTCGGTGTCGAACGTCCACGGTCACTGAAAGAGATTCCGCTTCCCAAAATAAATGAGGCTGGACGGACTCGGTTTACGCCATTATAGGTAGGACTATTTGCCCCGGACCGGAGGACTGCCTTGCCGCTTCGCCTACTCTTGATCGCACTGATTGCCTTATCGGTTCCGGCCGTCTCCAAAGACGATCCGTTCGAGGGGGAATTCAAGGGCGACGAGATTCGCCTGGTGCTGAAAGCGTCCGGCAAGGACTATAGGGGAACAATCCTGTTCCAGGGAGCGAAACTGCCGCTGATCGGCCACTTGTCGAAAGAGATTCTGAGCGGCAAGTTCGTGGCCGGCGCGGATGCGTTTCCTTTCGAGATCAAGCGCGCGGGCATCGGGCTGGTTTTGACCACGCAAGGCGTGAAATACCGGCTGGAGCCGGTCGAGAAAATCAATCCGCTAGCCCGCGCAACGGGGGTCGATTCGTCCCCTCCTGGAGCCGCGGGGAAGGATGCCGGGATCGTGGGAAACTGGCGGACGCCGACGGGCATGATGCGGTTCAACGCGGACGGCACCGGGGTCGCGAACGGCGAGGCGTTCCGCTATCAGAATGACGGGGCAAGCGTGACGATGACGACTCCGCAGACTTCCGTCAAGCTGGGCTACAAGGTCGCGGGCGATGTGATGACGCTGAGCGGTCCGGGCGGGCTGCTCGTCTGCAACCGGGTCGTCGAAGGGCGGGAATCAAGCCCTGCGATGGGGTCCGGCCGCGTCACGCAGGAATTGGCCGGAAAGTGGTGTTACGTGGCGAACGTCAACGCGGTCGGCGGCGGCGCGCGGGCTTCAAACCAATGCTTCACGCTGCAGGCGGATGGCCGCTACGACTACGCGGGCGAGTCGGATTCGTATGGTCCGAATGGCGGCGCAACGACGCAATCCGTCGATCGCGGGACATGGACCGCAACCGACTCCACGCTGACGGCGCGATCGGCAGGCGGCCGTGTGGTCACGTACGCGCTTCAGAAGCGGAATCACCCGAAGAACAATGATCCGATGCTAGTCCTCGACGGCAAAGCGTTCGTCACGTTCTTCAACAAACCGCCATGGCGGTAATCCCGGTGGTACGCTAAAACCTCGCCTGTGACACCGTATCCACCTGCCGCCACCTATGCTCCGGCTGCTGCGAATCCGATGGAGACGCATGTCCGCGCGATTGCGATTCTGCACTTGATTTTCGGCGGAATCGGAGTGGTGTGCGGGATCCTAGGCACCGTGATATTCGTCGCCCTGACGGCGCTGGTCGGTTCCGGAACGTCTACGCAAGATCAGCTCGGCGTCATGATTCTGCTGACGTCCATCGGCGGAGTGATCTTTCTTGCCGCGATGCTGCTGGCCGTACCCAGCGTGATTCTAGGTTGGGCATTACTCAAGCGGAAGCCCTGGTCACGGATGTTCGGCGTGGTGCTGTCGGCGATTCAATTGATTCACTTCCCGTTCGGGACGGCGCTCGGCGCGTACGGCTTGTGGGCGCTCACTTCTCCCGCCGCCAAGGCGCTTTTCCCTCGCCGTTAAGCCGGTTTAGTAACCTGCGGTTCAGGCTCGGCGAATGGGGGCGAAGCGCGAAGTTCGCGGCGCGCGGTAGGTCAGCGTTGCGTGTTGGGGACTCGGATGGTGGACCTTCGAGGCTCGCCCGCTTTCCCGCATCTTGCGGTCCGCCTCTTCCCACGTCGGCAAGCTAGCTTCGTCCTGAGTCCAGTGGGCGACCGATGCCTCGTCGCACCAATGCATGAGGTGTGGCATGGCCTTCTTGTGCGCCTCGTTTGTCATGTAGAGGCGCATGTTTTCCGGGCTGTCCCAGGCAGTCAGGGTCCAAAACGTCCAGTCGCGGTCGGGCAGGAGCGCTCCGGTTTGGAAGCCGGACGCCTTCTTGACCTGCTGAAGCGCCCGGATAGTAAGGACCGCGAAGAACGGCAAGAAGCGAATGGAACGGATGCGTAATCGGGTAAGGCTGATGAAAGGCAACTGCGTTCTCCAAGCCTGATGGTACCGGCTAAGCAGGGTCCGCACAAACCTTTGTGTGAGTCTGGCGGATGCGAATCGGGGAGGGGGTGCGGTTGCTAAAGTATTGAAGAGAAGGCGGTAAAGTTCTCCAGGTAGTTCGTCGTCATGTATCGTCATGTCACATGTACACACTTTCCGCCCCCCGTTTCCGCGCGCCGCGTGTTTTCCGAACGGCGATATAGGGGAGGATAAATTGTGTCCAGGCTTGTTTGGCACGGTTCCGCCCCCGGTTCCGCCCCCTATGAGGAACAATTGGGAAGAATTGTGTCCACGCTTGGTTGGCACGGTTTCCGCCCCCGGTTTCCGCCCCGCCGATACGCCCGCGATGCCCAACTGTTCCAACACAGCCTCGATCTTGCGCGTCGAAACGCCCTTCACCACCGCCTCTTGAATCACGCTGATCAGCGCCTGCTCGCTGCGCTTGCGGTGCTCGATGAAGCTCGGTACGTAACCGCCCTCGCGCAGCTTCGGGACCTGTAACCGTAACGTGCCCAACCGAGTGTCCCAGCGCCGCTCCCGATGCCCGTTGCGGTGCGTGGTTCGCTCCTCGCTCCGCTCGTGCGCTTCCGCCCCCACTTTGGCCGTCACTTCGGCCTCCATCACGAAGTCCGTCAGCAGTTCCGCCATCGCCCGTAACGGGTCCTCGCCACTGCTCGCCGTCTCCATGAGCTTGCTCGCAAGCTCGTCTCGCTCTATTCTGTTCTTGGCCATGCTGTTTGCCAGCTCCTTTCGTGAAAGTCTTGGAATACTTCCACTGGAGCCAGCGGCGGCATGGCCTGTCAAGGCCCTAATTTACACCCTCGATTTTACGCGGCCTCGGCAATTCTAGCCTGAATGGTCCTCGCAGATGGACTTAGGAGGCGGAAGGACGAGCGCTCAACTGTGGGCGAACGGGTATTTGCTCAGGGTGGATGTTCTTGAGAATCAACTTCAGTCCGGTGAACTTGGACAAGAGTCGTAAGTACGATCAGATCAGCATGGTGATCTTGAGGCAATCACGAGACCCACTGGACGAAGCAACATGGCTTGGTGGTTCTCCCGATTGCGTTGCAACTAGATCGTGGCATACCGTCAAACGTGGCGAGGAGTCCATTGGTCGGAGGATTCCCCTCTGAGATCACCGTCGAGCAAGTCTTCTCCGCTATTCGGAGAGAACTACATCGGACAGTCGCAGAAGGTAACGACTAAGCAGGTGGAATCAGCTTATCTTTGAGGGAGATTATGCCTTCGGCTGGTTGCATGTTCTTGGCGGTAATTTTGTAGCGGATCGGCTGCTCCAGTTCGTGAGCTTGTAGCGGGAAACGGATTTCGGGATGGACAAGCTGGAGCACTTGTTGGCTTCCCGGCGAAACGCAGGTCGCCAGCCGTTCAGGTCTAGCGAATCGGTCAGGCTTCGGTTCTCGGTTGTTGCGGTACGTGATTTCCGTCCACATCAGGTTGTCAACGCCGATCTCACGAACTTCGAGTATCGCTGTATCAACGACCGGGCGGTAGGGACAGTAGAGGATTGCTGAAGGGATAAGAATGACGACCTCAAGCGGCTCTACATCTCGGTTGCCGTGATTGGCGATTGCAAACTCGCAGTTCCATTTCGGGTAGCCAATGTTGGGCCGGAATTCCAGTGACAGCTTCTTCGCAGGTAGCACCGCCTGAATGCTCTTGATCTCTTCCCAGGCGGCGTCTAAATCGAGATTGCCCATCGGGACGCACATGCGCCTTGCAATCTCGGTCAAGATGTTCGCCAACTGCTGAAGTTGGTATCCCTGCAAACCCTTGAGCGGGTACGGTAGAGAATCGAACGACAAGCCTCGAAATGCAAGCGGGATCACCCGAGACTTTTGCCCTTTGCCGAATCCGGCCTCAAAATTGATCCACGGCTTCTCTGCGGATTCCGGGGATAGAAGTACCAGAACGACCTTGGCTTTTGCAAGATTGTCGAGAATATAGTGATACCATTCCTCACCTCCGCCCAAGCTGGCGGGATCGCTCGAAACGAACACCGGAAAGGCACTTCCGAAGGCTGATTGGATGAGCGTCTGTAGCTTAAGCGCCACAGCCATCTCTTCACCGATGTGGCTAATGAATACCGTGGTTTTCGGCGCTTCACTCCGATCCCAATGACTGCGACCTTCATCCGTTATCGAAGCGTTGAACGGTCCCATAAAGAAAAACGAGTCGTCGTCGGAATCGTTTCCCGAGTAGTCGTAAGCATGGTAACGCTGCGAATCAGGCTTAGTCAGTCGCAGCACACCCCGTTTCCAAAGGCGTCTGAATGCCGCTAATAGTGCGGCGTCAGCAAAACCCCGTACGGTTCGCTGAACTGCCTCTCGCCAAGCACCCCACGAGTCCTGGTGCCGTGCATCAGATGGATTCCTGCAGACGATTGACAGAATTGAGTACTCAAGGGCTTCCGATAACGGGGCTTCCACCATAGCTCCAGAATATCTCCTTCCGTTCTGACGCTCTGGAAACGGGCGGGTGCGGTGCTGTTAGAACCGAAACAACCGCGTCAATCAATCGTTGACACGGTTTGGGGCCCTAATAGTGAGCACAGGTCGGAGACCTATGCCACTTACCGCCTCCGATCCCAGTAGTCGGTGGGGCGGTCGTCGGACTTCAGGGCATCATTATCTACCCAGTAGTAGTCGCCGAAGGGCTTCTTTGCGGGCCAGACTTCATCCAAAGTGCTGGCTTGCCATAGGCGGCCGGCTTTCATCACGTACTGGATCTTGCTCGTGTTTCTTATGTCGACTAAGGGGTCGGCGTCCAGGACCATCAGGTCTGCGAGCTTGCCCACAGTGAGAGAGCCGAGGTCTTTTTCTACTCCTAGAAAATGGGCTCCGTGGAGGCTGGCTACTTCCAGGGCTCCCATGGGGCCTAGGGCGCTGGCGGCCATCCAGGTTTCCCAGTGGCTGCCGATTCCGTGTTGTTGGCCGTGGCTTCCTATGGCTCCGTAGCCTCCTTGGGCGATGATGTCGGCGAGGCCTTGGGCGATCATTGGGTAGCTATAATCGGTGGCCGGGCGCAGCATTCTTCTTCTTGTATTGGGAATTAAATTGCGCCAGGGAAGCCAGCGGCGGGCTTTTTCGTCTTTCCATACGTCGGATTCCTGCCACCAATATTCTTCATTCCAAGGGCCGGCTCCGCCGACGATGAAGGTCGGGGAATAAACGGCTTTGGCCATGCCGAAGAATTTCGCGGCGTCGTTATATAAGGGCGCGTAGCTCATGGGGTGTTCGAAGCCGGTTTGTCCGTCGATGATCATGCCCAGGTTGTATTCGAGGGAATCGCCTTCGGCGGTAACCATGGCTCCGCGCTTGCGGGCGGCTTCGGCGACCCACTGGCGCTGATCGCGGCGGGGCTGCAAGTATTGCTTCATCGACACGGCACCCCAACTGACCAGGCGGTTGACGTTGGCTTCGGTGACTTCGAGGCTCACGAGTTCGTTCTGGCGCGAGCCGTCGCCGTTGTAGAGGGGATCGCCGGTGGAGAAGATGCGGGGTCCGAGGATCATGCCGGCTTCGATCATTTCCGCGGTGGGGAAAATGTTCTGGTTCCACACGGAATTGTCGAGCGTGGTGGTGACTCCGTAGGCGAGGTAGATGGCGGTTTCCCAGTTGTGTGCGGGGACCATGCCGGAGTTCTCGCGGTGATGGTGGGCGTGCATGTCGATCCAGCCGGGGATGATCGTTTTGCCTTTGGCGTCGATGACGGTTGCGCCGGTGGTGGCGCAGTCGCCGACGCAGGCGATGCGTCCGTCTTTGACGACGATGGTTCCGCGATCGATCACTTTTCTACTGTCGAGCGTGATTATTTTGGCGTTGGTTAAGGCGATGGAGCCTTTCGGGATATCACGCGGGGCGGTAAGGTTGAGATCAATTGAGTTGGTCTTTTCGTCGGTGACGTTGTAGCTGTGATAGCGGGGTCCGCTGCCGAATTCTACGGTTTGCGTGTCGCGCCAGTGGATGAACATGCCGCCTTCTTTGGAGAGGGCTTTGATGGGGAATTTGGCGTGTTTTTTGTCGGCCTGGAGCGGCTGCGTGCCGACACCGTTCCAGGCGAAGGGCGTGAGGTAGACGTTGTCGCCTTCCTCGAAGGCGACATATTTCCCATCGGGCGAGGGGACGGCTTCGTCGGCGAAAGCGAACTTCATATGGATGCGGCGATCGCTGCCGTCGGGGCGGACGGAGACGAGATCGGTGACGGGCTGGTCGCGGCCGTCGCGGCGTTCGGTGATGAAGTCGGGGAAGAAGATGCGGCCTTCCGGTCCGTAGCTGGGTTGGGTGATGGCGCGGCGGCCGCCAGCGGATTTACCCGTGGCGACGGCGATTGCGGGGCCGCCAGATGCCGGGATGCGGACGATTTCGTACCAGGGATTTTCTACTAACGTGCGGCCGCGGAAGGTCTCGCCGGATCCGCGTGCGGCAATGACTTCCTTGCCGTCGGGGGACCAGGCGGTTTGCGCGTATTCGGCGGCGGTGGTTGTGATGGGGCGGGGCGCCGCGGGCGCGCTGACGCCGACGTCGGCGATCCAGACATGGCCGGCTTTCTGTTCTTCCCAGGTGGTGAAGGCGATCCGCTTGCCGTCGGGGGAACAGGCGGGCGAGTATTCGAAGATGCGGTCAGGGAGAGAGGTCAGGCGGCGAGGTGCGCGTCCGGCTAAATCGATGACCCAGACTTTGCCGAAGGCCTGGAAGGCGAGCGCGGGTCCGCAGCCGACGGGCCAGCGAGCGAATCGAGTGGCCACGGGACCTTCGTGCAGTGGGACGGATTTGTAGGCCATCTCAGAGAGGGTGCGGTCCACTTTGGCGTTGAAGGGTACGGTGTCCACGCGGCCGGTTGCGACGTCGAGCCTGCGGATCTTGCCGCCTTGCGAGATCCAGATGGATTTCGAATCGCGGGTCCAGCTATAGCCCGGAAGGACGCGCCAGGTCTTCATGCCCTCGGCCATGTCCATTTCGATGGGATCCATGATGACCTTCTCGGCGCCGGTGTCGAGGTTGCGGAGAATGAGGGCGCTGCGGGGGCCGAATTTCTGCCCTTTATAGGAGATGGTTCCGTCGGGGATGCGGCGAGCGAAGGTGAGCCAGTGGCCGTCGGGCGAAATTTCAGGGGCGACTCCACCGCCTGAAGACGCGCGCGATTGCTGGGCGTTCGAGCCCGAAGTGATGTCCTCGATGGTGCCGGTTTTGAGATCCACACGCTTGATCTGCTGGCAGCCTTGGACGGCGTCGAGCTGACCGCTGGCGCGGCCTTCGCAGGTGGTGGCGAAGAAGTAGACGAACTTGTTGTCGGGCGAGACGGCGGGCCAGGCACCGGCGCGGGCGGCGGTGGAGGAGACGATCTCGACGCCGTCGCCGCCATCCTTGTGATACATCCAGAGGCCGTTGCCAGCGGCGGCGGGTGCGGCTCCGCGAGCGGCGACGTTGGCGCGGCGGACGAGGATGAATTGGCTGTCGGGGGTCCAGGCGGGTTCGAAAACGCGGACGTCTTTGTTTTGGAAAACGGCGCGCGGACCGGAGCCGTCGGCGTTCATGACCCAGAGATTATTTTGGCCGCCGCGATCGGAGATGAAGGCAATGTATTTGCCGTCGGGCGAGTAGCGGGGATGGAAATTGAGCGCGGCGCCTGAGGCTTGGGTGAGGCATTCGGCTTCGCCGCCGGCGACCGGCAGGCGATAAATGTGGGCGAGGAGATCGAAGACGAGGTACTTCCCATCGGGCGAAGGGTCGAGCGACATCCAGGTTCCTTCGCTGGTCGAGAAAGTGACGTTGCGCGTCTGGCCGCGGGTCTGCGTCGTATCCCAAGCGGCTTCTTTCGCGGCGGGTTGCGCGAGGGCGATCGAGAGAGGCAGAAGGAATGCGGCGAGTTGGCGTGTCATATCTATGGCGTCCACGAGGGAGTGGAGGCCATTATACTGCGAGGTGTTTTAGCGGATCCAGATGCGCGTGCCGGATTGGCTGTGCACGCCGCCGATTACCAGATCCACGGAGACGCCGCGCGTTCCGGCGTTTTGCGTGAGCGTGGATGAAATGCGCGCGTTGATCTGCATGACACCGACGAGGCCGGGCGCGGCGGCGGCGTAGAGTGTTTCGGCGTCGGTGCCGGCGATACGCAGATTTACGGGGGCGTTCGGCGAAGGATAGGGAGCAGTGGCGGCGGCTCCGGCGGTGCTGGCGGGTGAAGTTTGTCCGGCTCCGGTGGCGTAGAAAACGACAACCGAGCCGATGGCTGCGGGGTTGCCAGGTGCGTTGCGGGTGCCGTCTTCATTGGTCGCCAGGATATCGGTGGGTCCGTTGACGGTGAAAATAGCGGGGGCGGTTGCGGCCACCGGAAGAGTGATGATGCTCGATGGGACGTCCCGGTAGAAAGCTTGCACTTTAGTGGAGGACTGTCCGGCGAGCGCGAAGGGAACCTGTACGGTGACTTCGAAAAAGCCGGCGGTGAAGATGGGCGCGGCGATTCCGTCGAACAGGATTCGCGTTTCGCCGGCGAGTGTCGAGAGGATTCCGTTCGAATCAAATTGACCGGGGACGTCTTTTTCAGGGCCGATCAACTCGCCGTAAAAGGTGACGACTTCGCCCGGAGCCACGGGACCGGCAGGGCCTCCAGCGGCGCTCGCGACTTGATCGGGCGCGATGGATCCGAAGCCGTCGGTATCGCCGGTGAGAAACAAAAGCAGGATGCCGCCGATGCCGGGCTGCGGATCGGCCACTTGACCGCAGGTCCAGGGCCGATCGAGTTGAGTCGCGGTGAGAGTGGCGAGGTCGGTGACGAGTTGGGTAGGCTCGAACGACGCGGCGGTCCACGAAATATTGCGGACGGCGAGATAGGAGACGAGCTGCACGACGGCGTCCGACGCTTTCGATGGATCGGTTGGGACGCTGCGGCAGCTTGGCGAATCTTCTTGCAACGGCGCTCCGAATTCACCGGCGTACATGGGCAGCGTGTCGGCGACGGCGCCAAAGTTGGCGTCGCGCTGCACGTCCGTTAGGGCGTGATCGAAGTACGGATGGACTTCGTAGAGGACGTTCGCATCTTTGATCGCGAAGCTCGCATTGAAGCCGCGGAAATCGAGCGCGTCGTGAAAGGCCGAGGCGGCGATGAATTGCTGCGAGGCTCCGGCGGCGCGGATCAGGGTGGTGAGTTGCTGCATGCCGAGCACGGTGCGGCCGTCGGAGGCGATTCCGCCGTTGAGCCAAAAATTCCAATCGGCGCTGCGGCGGGTGCCCGCTACGGATCCGGGAATCGAGGCGGCGGAAGGCCGTCCGTACAGATCGAAAACGATCCGCGGATTGTCTTTGAAGAAGGCGGCCCATGCGCTCCAGAAGGAGGCGATTTCAGTGCCAGGCAAGCCGGTTGAGATGGCCGATCCGGCGCGCGCGGTGTCGGAGGGAACCAGCACGACGACGAGGCCTTCGGCGTTGGCGCGTTGGACGATTTGGTTGACCGCGTTCAGATAATCCTTTCCGTCGCGCTGCCAAATTGAGGGGCTGACCAACAGACGGACGCAGTTCATGTTCCAACGCTGGCGCAAAACGCGAAAGGTCAGGTTGGTCATCGAAGCGACGAGAGCGCGGTCGGAATCCGCTGGCGTAAACGCATCGAGCCCCGACATCTGGACGCCGAACAGCACGAATTGGCGGCGATTCGCGTCGAACAAGCCGCGGCCTTCGATGTGGAACGGGGCGACGGGCGCGGGGGTCGGCACGGAATGCGCGAACGCGAGGCTCGTTGAAAGCGCGCATAACACGGCGCACGAAATCCAATTGGCCGGGAATTTCAACGAAGCAACCTCTTCTGGTTAGGGTACACAAACGGCGTTCCGCGTTGTGTTTCCGAAGCCGGCCGGATTCGCCGACGGATCACGCGTGCGGCGCCAGTTCTCGCCGGGCTGCTGAAGTTTCGTCAGCCAGCCAAGGCTCGCCGAACAGGCTTGCCGGGTTCGAATTCTTGGTCAGCATGATTTGGATGTCGCCGATGTGGCGCTCGCGAAAGGCACCTTCGCAGTAGGCCAAATAGTAATCCCACATGCGGCAGAACGAGGCATCGAAGCCCAACGCGCGGACCTCGTCGATGGATTCGTGGAAGCGGCGGCGCCATTCGGCGAGCGTGTAGGCGTAATGCACGCCGATATCTTCCGAATGATAGAGAGAGAGGCGCGTGGAGCGGACCAGCGAATTCAGGATCTCGCGCGTGGAGGCGAGTTGCGCACCGGGGAAGATGCGGCGCTGGATCCAGTCGCTCTGCTTTCTGTAGGCGTCGAAGCGATGCTCGTTCATGGTGATGGCCTGCATCACCATCGAGCCGTCGGGAGTCAGCAGGCGATCGCAGGCTGCGAAAAAGGCGTCGTAATATTCGAGTCCGACAGCTTCGAACATTTCGATGCTGACCAGTTTGTTGAACTGGCCTTCGAGCTTGCGGTAATCCTCGAGCAGTAGTGTGATGCGCGTGCCGGCTTCGCCCGCGTTGTCGAATAGCTGGCGCGCTTCGTCGTGCTGCTCTTTTGAAATTGTGGTGGTGGTGACGCGGCAGCCGTAATTGCGCGAGGCGTGGAGCGCGAAGGCGCCCCAGCCGGTGCCGATTTCGAGGACGTGATCGTCGGGGCCGAGGCGAAGCTTGCGGCAGATGCGGTCGAGCTTTTCTTCTTGGGCCTGCTCAAGCGAAGCGTTGGCGTCGAGGTAGACGGCGCTCGAGTAGACCATGTTGCGATCGAGGAACAGTCGGAAAAAATCGTTGCTGAGGTCGTAATGCGCCTGGATGTTGCGGCGGCTTCCATCGATGGAATTGCGATTCAGCAGGTGGCGAACGCGATGCAAAAGGCGGCTGCCGAGCGACAGCAACGGGTTGCCGCCTTCGAGCTGGGACAGATTCCGCGCCGCGATACGCACGACGGCGACAGGATCGGGCGACGACCAATCGCCGTCCACATAGGAGTCGCCTGCGCCGTCGTCGCCGCCCCACAGGACGCGCGAAAAGAAGCGCTCGTTGTGCACGACGACCGACGCCTGGAGGTCCCCGCCGGGTTCGCCAAAGAGGTAGCTCTGCTCGGGGCAGATCAGTTCGAGCGAGCCGTGGCGCAATTTCTCGAGCATGCGAAACACGGTTTTACGGGCGAATGAGCTGCTCATGATCGTTTGGTTGCCTCCTGGACAACGGCGGCCACGCGGGCCGGATGGGTAAAGACTGGAACTCGTTTCCACCACAGGCGGAGGGCCTGCCAGTGGATGGCGGCGATGACTTTAGCGGTCATCCAGGGATGGCGCAGTAAGACTCGGCCGACGTTGGCGGATGTCCACGGCTGATGTTCCAAGGTCAGCGTCGCGTCGAACAGGTGGTTTTTAGTTTCGGCCTGATCGATCGTATTCATGTGCGCGACGAGCGTGCCGGCGGGCTCGGTCAGCACGAATTCGTAATCGAGGTCCATGCCCATGAAGGGCGAGACGTGCATTTCCTTGGCGCAGCGATAGTGCCGCGAATTTTCGGACGGCTGGCGGTTCCGCGCGGTCAGCCAGTAATTGTGGCTTTCGCCGAAGGTGCTGTTGACTTCGGCGAGGACGGCGTCGAGGCGACCGGCTTTGTCGTAACAGAAGTAGAACGAAATCGGATTGAAGCAGTAGCCGAGGTAGCGGAGATGGGTGAGCAGGAAAATCGGCCCGTCCGGCAGCGCGATTCCTTTCGCGCCGGCATCCTGCATCACGCGCTCGCGCAGCGACAGCTTGGGGTCGCCAAAGTGATCGCGTTCTTCGAAGCTGGCCCAGTGGAAGCCGTTGTAGCGGGTCCAAGGCGACTTCGCCATAAGTTCGGGGATGCGGTCGATATCGAGCCAGGCCATGAATAGCTGGTAGGTGAATTCATGCTTTTGCGGCCTAAATCGCCGATGCCGCAGCGCGCCGGTGTAGAGACCGGATCCGGGGATCAATTGCATTGGACCCCCAAGGTTTCTGCGACGCGGAGGCCGCTGCGGACGCCGTCTTCGTGGAAGCCGTAGAACCAATAGGCTCCGCAAAAGTGGGTGCGATTGCGACCGCTGATTTCCGACCAGCGTTCCTGCGCGCGGATGGCGGCTCTGGTGTAGAGCGGATGTTCGTACACCATGCGGCGCAAGGCGTGGCTCGGATTCACATGCCCGTTGGCGTTCAGCGTCACGCAGAAATCATGGGGCGTGTCGAGCGCCTGCAGGCGATTCATGTGATACGTCATGGTCACTTTGCCAGCGTCGCCGAGAAGGTAATTCCAGGAAGCACGAGCGGCTTCGCGCTTCGGCAGCAAGGCGGAATCGGTATGCAGGCAGGTTTCATTCCGGCTGGTGGTGAAGCTGCCGAGCACTTCGCGTTCGAGGTCCGTAGGATGGGCGAGCAGGGGCAGAATCTGGTCGCCGTG
The DNA here is from genome assembly GCA_038210135.1 of Bryobacterales bacterium. Taxonomy (GTDB): domain Bacteria; phylum Acidobacteriota; class Terriglobia; order Bryobacterales; family Bryobacteraceae; genus JBBQWZ01. The sequence continues at coordinate 36,058 of JBBQWZ010000018.1, read as the reverse complement.
GCAGGCGAAGACGACGTCGTCGAAGGTTTCGGCGGGGCGATTGGTGAACTTGAGCGTCACGGCATTTTCGCCGCGATCGATGGAAACGATCGAGGTATTCTTCACGATGCGTTCGCGGAACGGAGCCGTCAAGGGCGCGATATAAGAATGGCTGCCGCCGCGAATGGTTTTCCATTGGGGATGCGTATTGAGCCCCAGCATGCCGTGGTTTTGCATGAACCGGACCAAGGTGACGACGGGAAACTTCGGCATGACTTCGGGAGCCATGGACCAGACGGCTCCGGCCATAGGGATCAAGTAGCGATCGATGAAGACCTGCGCGTAATTGCCTGCGTTGAGATAATCGCCGAGCGTTTGCGCGTCGGCTTCGGGCTGATTGAGGACCTGCGGCGCTTCGCGATTGAAACGTAGGATTTCGCGCAATAGCGTGTAATGATCGCGGGAAAAATAATTGCTCTTTTGGGCGAAGAAGCCGCCGAGTCCGCGGCTGGAATATTCGAAAGCGCCGTCGTGTTCGGTGACGGCGAAGGACATATCGCTGGGCTGCGTTTCGACGCCAAGCTCGGTCATGAGGCGGCAGAAGTTTGGGTAGGTTCGATCGTTGTGAACGATGAAGCCGGTATCGACGGGCATCATGCCGTTGCCCGATTCGACCATCACGGTATGGGTATGTCCGCCCAGTCGCATATCGCGCTCGAACACGTGGACCTCGTGCCGGCGGCTCAAATAATACGCGGCGGAAAGGCCGGAAATTCCGGAACCGATGACGGCGATTCGCTTGTTCATGCCGCCTTCACGGGGGTGTCCGAGGATGGCAGCACGCGGCGGAAAGGCCGCAGGTCGCGCACGATTCCGAACCAGCTGAGGGCTTTAATCACTAAGTAGGTGATGTCGATTTCCCACCAGCGTTCGCCCTGGCGGCAGCTTCCCGGCGAAAAGTGGTGATTATTGTGCCAACCTTCGCCAAAGGTGACCAGTGCCAGCCAGAAATTGTTGCGGCTGTGATCCGGCGTGTCGAAGCGGCGCGAGCCCCAGACGTGCGCCAGAGAATTGATCGCGAAGGTGCAGTGATAGAGGACCACGGTCGATACGACGTAGCCCCAAAGGAAAGCCGGCCAGCCGCCGACGATGGCGATGACGGCTCCGAAGACGACGGTCGGGATCCAGTGATGGCGGTCGAGCCAGCGGATCTCGGGGAACTTCTGGAACTCGGCGACGGAGCGCGGGTCGTACTCATCGAAATCGTTCGACAGGACCCAGCCCATGTGCGCCCACCAGAATCCACGGAGGGACGGCGAGTGGACGTCCTTCTCGCGATCGGATTCGCGGTGATGCAGGCGATGGTGGGCAGCCCACCACAGGACGCCCTTCTGCGCGGAACATTGGGCTAGAAACGCCATCGCGAACTGAGCGGTGCGGCCCAGTTTATAGCTTCGATGTCCGAAATAGCGGTGGTATCCGGCAGTAACTCCAAACATGCGGACGGAGTAGGTGACGGCAAGCCATGTAAGCAAAGCCCCAGTTGGCGGAGTCCACCAGACCAGCGCCACTCCGGCGTGAAGGAGCGCGAAGAAGAGTACCGCTCCGAACCGGTAGTTCAATTTGGGCACGAAAGAAGCCACCTCCGCATTCTAGGGCTGGTCGATACCGTTTGTCAAGCTTTTGTCCATGACATAGGCTTGACAAACGACCTATTAGCCGTTATATTCACTACGGATGCAGACTCGTTATCCGATTCGCGCGGTGGCAAAAATAACGGGGCTTAGTTTAGATACGCTCCGGGCATGGGAGCGGCGCTACCAGGCGGTGGTGCCGGAGCGGACGGATCGGGGGCGCCAGTATGGTCCCGAGCAGATCGAGCGGCTGCTGCTGCTGAGTCAGTTGGTGCAAAGGGGTCACGCGATCGGCGGAATCGCTTCGCTCGCGGACGAGGAGCTGAAGAAGTTGCTCGAAAGCGTCCCCGCGCCTTCGTCAGTCTCCGGCGCTTCGGCGGTGGAAGCAGATCCGCTTCCTGCGCTGGAGATGCTGGCGCCGGTATTGGCGGCGGTGGAGAGATTCGACGCGTCGCTTGCCGCCGACGAGCTCGGACGGCTAGCCGCGGTACTGGCTCCGCGAGACTTGGTCTATAAGGTGACGCTGCCGCTGATACGCGAAGTCGGAATCCGGTGGCATAACGGAACGATGGTGATCGCGCAGGAACATCTGGTTTCGCAAATGCTCCGTAATCTTCTTGGAAACATGGTGCGCCTTTACCGCCCGTCGAATCCGGCATTGAAGATGATCCTGGCAACGCCCTCCGGCGAATCGCACGAATTTGGAATTCTCGCGGCGGCGATGTTGGCCTCGATGGCTGGTATCGAGCCGGTGTATCTGGGTGCGGACCTGCCTGTGGCCGAAATTGCGGCAACCGCGCGGCGCGTGTCGGCGGGCGTGGTGCTGTTGGGGATCACGCTGGTGAGCGACACGACGGCGCGGGACGTGAAGCTGCTTGCCGATTCCATGCCGGAGGATGCCGAACTGTGGATCGGCGGGGCGGGACGGGCGCAGGTTGATCTCTCGAATCTGGGCAGGAAAATCGTGCTGCTGAACGATCTTTCGTCACTCGAAGCCGAGTGCAGCCGCTGGAGGAATTGATTATGAAAACGGTGCTCAAGATTTTGTTTGGCGCGATCTTGCTCGCGATGATCGTAGTGACGACGCGTGCCAGCCTGGCGGTCCCGCTGTGGGACGCGCTGCATTCGTTTTCAGGAAATCCGTGGGCGGTGGCGACGCTCTACGACGCGTACTTCGGCTTCCTCACATTTTGGGTGTGGGTGGCTTACAAGGAACCAACGTGGGGGATGCGGATTTTGTGGCTGGTACTGATTCTCGCGCTCGGCAACATCGCGATGTCGGGGTACGTTCTGATCCAGTTGTTCCGATTGAATCCCGAAGAACCGGCTGAGGCGATTCTACGCCGATGAGCGATTTTCTCTATCTAGGTATGGTTGGCGCGGCGAGCGTGTTCGGCCTGATGTTGGTTTTGTGGCTGATCCACCTACGGACCGGCAACGCGGCGATCGTCGATGCGGGCTGGGCGGGCGGCGTCGGATTACTCGGCGTGCTGTATGCGTGGCTCGGCGGCGGCTATTGGCTTCGCGCGGCGCTACTCGCCGGCATGACCGGAATTTGGGGGCTACGCCTGGCGATTTATCTTTTGGCGGACCGCATCATCGGGCATCCGGAAGAAGGCCGTTACCAGGAACTGCGGCGCAAGTGGAAAACCAATATCGCGTTCAAGTTTTTGCTGTTCTATGAAGCGCAGGCGCTGTTGTGCGTAGTGCTTTCCGTGCCGTTTCTGCTGGCTTCGCGAAATGCGGCGCCTGTGATTTCGAATGTCGAATGGATGGCGGTGGGGATTTGGCTGATCGCGATCACCGGCGAGTCGATTGCGGATGCGCAGTTGAACCGATTCAAAGCGAATCGGGCGAACAAGGGCCGCACCTGCCAGGTTGGATTGTGGCATTACTCGCGCCACCCGAATTACTTTTTCGAGTGGCTGATCTGGATCGCGTTCGCGTTATTCGCGCTGGGTTCACCGGACGGATGGTGGGGTTTGTACACGCCGGTGCTGATGCTGTATTTCGTTCTGCGGGTGACGGGCATCCCGGCGACGGAAGCGCAGGCGGTCCGCTCGCGGGGTGACGAATACCGGCGGTATCAGCGCACTACCAGCGCGTTTGTGCCTTGGTTTCCTAAAGAAGATTTGCAAGAAAAGAGTATTTAAATGCAGCCAGCCTCCAGCTTGTCCGCCGCCGACCGCCCGCAGGAAATCCAGGGCGCCTGGCATGAATCACTGGTCGAGCGCGATCTGATTCCGGATTGGATTCTGCGTGCCGGCATTCGCCGTTTAATTCAGCAGCGCATCCAGGAGGAAGATCAAGGCGATCTGGAGCGGCAGCAGGCGCACCTGATGCAATGGGTGGAGCAGTTGAAGGCGAGTCCGATCGCGGTGCATACGCCGGCGGCGAATCAGCAGCACTATGAAGTTCCGGCGGAGTTTTTCGCGGGGGTTCTGGGGAAGCATCGCAAGTACAGTTGCTGTTACTGGAAGGACGGCGACACACTCGATTCCGCGGAACGGCGGATGCTCAACCTCACGGCGCAGCGCGCACAGATCGAAGATGGGCATTCGATTCTCGACCTCGGATGCGGTTGGGGAGCGTTTTCGTTGTATGCGGCGGAGCGGTTTCCAAAGAGTTCCATCCTGGGCGTTTCCAATTCGAATTCGCAACGGGAATATATCGAGGGCCAGGCCGTGGCTCGCGGGCTGTCGAACCTGCGCATCGTGACTTCAGACATTAACGACTTCGAAGCCGGACGGCAGTTTGACCGGATCGTGTCCGTCGAAATGATGGAGCACGTGCGCAATTACCAGCGGCTGCTGAAGAAGGTTTCGACGTGGATGAAGCCGGATGGCCGGTTGTTCGTCCACATCTTCACGCACCAGCGATTTGCGTATCCGTTCGAGGTCCGCGATGCGAGCGATTGGATGGCGCAGCATTTCTTCACGGGCGGCCAGATGCCCAGCGACGATCTGCTGCTGTATTTCCAGGACGACGTGCGGATCCGCGAGCATTGGGGAGTCGATGGACGCCATTATCAGAAAACCGCGGAAGCATGGCTGGTGAATATGGATCAGCGGCGCGCCGAAATCCTGAAGCTGTTCGGCGGAATTTATGGGACGGAGCAAGCGGTGAAATGGTTCGTTCGCTGGCGGCTATTTTTTCTGGCGTGCGCCGAACTATGGGGATACGGCGAAGGCAAGGAGTGGATTGTTTCCCACTATCTTTTCGAGCGCGCTTCGTAGGGGCTAGGCACCAAATAGTATGCCGTTCATCGAGCAGCCCAGTTCCCTGAGCCGGACTTCCCGACAACAAATTCAGCGACGCCGGCGGCGGCCCGAGAAACTTCTCGTGATGGTCGGCGTCGGCTCCGCGACCGGCGGCTGGTTGGTACCCATCGAGGCCAGAAACGCTTCGACATCTTTCACCAGCCCGATGGCCCGCGGCAGCGGCGGCAGGTCGCGAAACAGCACCTGAATCCCCAGTGCGCGCTCATAGTTGCGCACCTCCGAGCGTTCGACCGAAGTCACAAAGGTCCAGGAGGCGCCACGCGCGCCGGCGCGGCCCGTGCGTCCAACGCGATGAATGAAGTTTTCCGCTTCCTGCGGTAAATCGTAGTTCACGACATGCGCGATGTCATCCACATGGATCCCGCGCGCGGCTACGTCGGTGGCGACCAGTACACGGTAAACCCCATCTTTGAAGCCCTGCAGCGCTTCGTTTCGCTGGCTCTGGGAGCGGTCGCCGTGGATCGCGATCACCTTGTGTTCCCCGCGCTCGAGAAATTTCGTGAGCCTGTCGGCGCCCTCTTTTCTGGCCACGAAGACGAGGAAGGAACCTTTCTCGTTCTTCAGCAGATATTCGAGGAGATCAAACTTGGAGCCCTGGGCGACTTCGTAGCAGAAGAAATCGATCCGGCCGGTGGTTTCCTCGCATGCTTCGACCGCGATGCGCACCGGATTGTGTACGTAACTTGCGACCAGGCCGGCCACGGATTGCTCCATCGTCGCTGAGAAAAGCATGGTGTGGCGTTTCGCGGGAAGCTTATCGAGGATGATGCGCAGAGCGGGCAGGAAGCCCATATCGAGCATCCGATCGGCCTCGTCGAGAACCACGGTGGCTGAGCTCGAAAGATCGATCAGCCGCCGGTCCAGATAGTCGCACAGACGGCCCGGCGTCGCGATCACCACTTCGGCCCCGGCCTGGATATCACGCAACTGATTGGTCTCGCTCATGCCGCCCACCACGACGGCGGTGCGGATGCGCATGCCGTGGGCGAGTTGCCGGAAGGCCGCATCGATCTGAATGGCAAGTTCGCGTGTGGGGCTGAGGATCAGGACCTTTATTTTTTTGGTACGGGGAACGGCGGCAAGAGCTTCAATCAGCGGAATCGAAAACGCCAGCGTCTTGCCAGTGCCAGTCTGCGCGGTCGCCACGACGTCGCGGCCTTCCATGAGTGGCGGAATGGCCTGCGCCTGAACGGGCGTGGGCGTGACAAATTCGTTCTTAGCGAGGTTGTTCCGCAACGCGGAGCAAAGATTGAGTTCGGAAAAATGCAGCATCCATTTTGTTCGATTCTGCCTGCGGAGAATCGTAACATTGTTAGGTTTCAGGATAGCAGCGTTTTAGAAATTGTACGTTGAATCGATGTAGAGAATTCGCAGCGTCCGTCGTTCGAGCCGACCAATGTGATCCCCGGTATGGAGGGTGACCTGATCCTCGCTCGCGTGGATGATCCAAAGAACATCGGCAGAGTTGCCGCGGTCTTTTCGAGTGCGCATGAAAAAGCCGTTCCGGGATGCCGAAACGGCTTTAGAGCGTACAAATATGGTGCGGAGGAGGGGACTTGAACTTTGAGCCCCTTCCTGGAATCTGTAAGTTGCAGATTCTTCGTGCGGCCAGAAACGGCAGAAGGGACAAAAACGGAGGGCGAAGTACAAATGGGGTACACGGAATGCGGTCAATGTCTAACAAGATCGCATATCGTGGCGGCGATGCGGTCGGGCTCGTTCTTAACGTCATGCTCCCAGAATCTCAGGACAGTCCAACCCTGCGACTTGAGAGCATCGTTGACGATCGTATCTCGATGCCGATTCTTCTCGAATTTCAGATCCCAGAATTCGGTGTTGGATTTGGGTCTGACCCAGTGTTTGGGGCACGAGTGCCATTGGCAACCATCAACGAAGACGACAAGTCGCGCTCCTGCGAAGACAATATCGGGCCTGCCAGTCAGGGTCGATCTAATCCGATAGCGAGCACCGATGGACCAGAGGGCCTTGCGCAACTGAATCTCAGGCTTGGTGTTGCGCCCCTTTATGCGGGACATGCAGTAGCTGCGTCGCTCTGGTGTCAGCACATCGGTTGCGGATGTCGGTGTGCTCCCAGCATTATTCATCTAGGTCAGCTTCCTCTGGCGTTGGTGGAGTAAGCCTGATGGCAGAACCGAATGTCAGTGCGCCTGTATCCACCGATACGCTATCTACGCGGACACCGGCGGGTAATCCTTTGAAATTCGCAAGGATCGGTTGAGCAAGCAACCTTAGGTCCTCAGCTATTCGAAGAATGGCCGAGGATTCCGAAAGTTCAAATACCCGGTAGATGTCGTATCGCCGCTCTCCAGTCATTTCCATTAACTCCGCTCCGGAAATGTGGATTGGCCGTTCAAATTCGCCGTTTGTTGACTTGACGTCTATAGAAACTTCGGTTCCATCGGGCCAAACAACGACGAAGTCGTAGGGAGCAACCGCGTTGGCGTCTGACGTCCAAGTGAAGTCTAGGATGGCAGCGGACGCTTTGAGCCGGATGAGATGCTGCAAAACAAACTCCTCACCGTCTCTCCCGATCTCTTCGGCGATCTTGCGTGCGCGCTGAAGTTCGTCGCGCGTCAGTGTTCGGCCCGCTTGGCGGCGGCGCAGAGTGGTCGTTCCACGCACCCCACCGAGGGCCGCATCTTCTAACTCGGCGTCCAGGGTCAATTCGTGGAACGGGTGTTCATCATCATGGAGCTGATCGGCAATAACTTGAAGCTCGGCGAGCGTCACTGCCACCATGCTCCGACCGCCAAGGAGCGCAGTGAGACAACCATAAACAATGCTGTCCTCCACTACACTCTGGGCCGCGAGCACCATCTTTGCCGACTTTGGAAGTACCCGGCCTTGAAAATCAAAGATGGCGAAATCCCCTGGCTGAAGACTGTTGTATCGGTCGTGTTGGTCTTCCGGATTTTGAATGTACTCGCCGTTCAGTCGCCAGTTCTTGTAAGCACTGCCCTTGAGAATTTTGCGTTGAAGATTGTGAACCCCGGCGTGACCTGGCCCGAATATGTAGAGGTCTAGAGGGATGCGCCCGTTCATATCGGCTGATGCCTCGGGCAGGGATGGGAATAGTTGATTGATGAAAACGTCGGCGTTGAGGTTGATCGACTTTTGGTTGCCCGCGCTACGGTTTCGGAACTGCCATTCGAAAAGGGTCAGGTCGGAAGCTGTCAAGCGCTTAACAGCGAGTCTTCTTTGCATAGGGCTCCCGTGAGACTGAACATGATTCTGCGTGCAATGGCCGCAGCCATGAGAGGCGGAACAGCGTTTCCGATCTGGCGAAAGGCTGGATTCATTGTTCCGACGAAACGAAATCCGTCCGGAAAGCTCATTAGACGTGCAGCCTCGCGAACTGAGATAGTTCGGGCTTGACGGCTGTCGTAATGGATGTGTGAGTAGCCGTCTTTGCCTAAATGAGCCATTAGTGTTCGAGCCGGTTCATCAGCGGACATCTTCCGCCATTTGTTCGGAAATTTTGCAGCGTCGTACGGTGGAACGGTTCGTTTCATCAACTCTTTCCACTCAGCCGAATCCCTAATTGGGAATGTTCCGCGTTCTTCGAGTTGACCAAGTCGCTCCTCAAAGATCTGAAGTGCGATCTTGTGTGCCTCGGGGTACTGATCGCCCGGCTTCATACGCCGGAAAATTTCAAAGTCACGATCCGAAAGAGAACGGATCGTGTGATCGTAAACGCCTCCATCGCTTTCGAAGCCCTTCCAGCTCCGCATATCCTTGACGAAGGCAGACGGCTCAATGTGTCGGTAGGGAATGAATTCATCGAGATGGCGGGCTCCCCGCTTGAGCTCGCCGGTGAGATGTTGTGTTATCGGGGGAAGGTCGCCAACGGCCTCACGGGCGGTCACGGCCGGCTCGGTCTTCGGCGATGGCAATGGCGGAGCTAGGTAAAACATCGATCCGTCGTCGAGCAATGGCATTTGCGCCACGTTGCCGCGATTGAGAACATGCTTAAGCGCGACCTGACGCGATCCTTCGTAACCACGCGGCAGATTGAACCAGTGCGTGGGCTCCGGGAATACGACATCCGCCCCAAGCTCCTCCGCATAGGCCAGGAGAAACATTCGTTCGCGAGACTGGGGGACTCCATAGTACGCTGTGTTCAGAAGCGTGTAGCGGCACACGTAGCCCATAGCAGCGAAGACCTCGCACGTTTCCTCGGCGATGTTGTGTCCGCCGTAATTGATAACGTCAGGAACGTTCTCCATCAATATCGCGAGCGGCTGAAGGCGCCGTACGTAATCGACATAGCGGAGGTACAGATTGCCGCGAGGATCTTGTTTGAATGCGGTCGGGTGGTCTAAGACTTCACGGAGCTTGGCACGGCCTACACGCGCGAAAGCTTGGCAGGGCGGTCCACCAATGACCACATCGACTACGTCCTCAACCTTTGATTTCGGAGCGAATTCTGCGATCAATTGAGCCGGATCAACCGTCGTAATATCCCGAGCAAGTTCTTCCGGTTTCTTACCGTCCAAGGAACCGTGAAAGTTCAGACGGTGCGAAGCGGCAGCCAGTGGATCAAGTTCCACTGAGGCCGCGATCTCAAAGCCGTTTCTCTGAAATCCAAGCGAGAGGCCACCGCAGCCCGAGAAGAGGTCTACGACCCTCGGTGCTTGACCAGATCGGAGTCGATCTAGCTTCTTGAGTTTGCAGGCCCGCTTTGTCATCGTTCAGTGCTCTGGTCGGACCTTCTATAGTATGCCAAAGCATCGGGAAGATAGTCGGTTTTTGCTGGTGGCGGGAATTGAAACCCCAGACTCCATGGATCTCCCTGGGGGAAAGTTTCTCCGCGCCGGATCGGGATCAGATATCTCTATCAACGCCCTAGGCTTGGCCGTCAGGTCCATTCCACCACCTAGGGATGGGATAGTCAGTGCCATCGGACCAAACCGGCCCGTACTCCTACGTACCAACCCGCTTCAAGCTAGCTATTTCGGGCCGTTGTGCGAGCGAAGCCCCCCCTTCAAAACGGTCCCTCTGTTCAACAGCGGCTACCGACTTCTGGACCGCGAGCCAGAAAAAACGAGCCGGGTTAACCTGATAGTCATGCCCGACTCAAATCATCGAGACGTGAAGCTGGGTCCGGACGGGCCGATTCAGAACTACGAAGATCTAGTGGAATTGAGTCTTGACTCGATTAATCTCCAACGCCAGATTATCGCTCGCGCTGTGACGGCGGGCCAGGACCGCATCGTGGCTGTTGACCTGAAGAGACTCAAGAGCCTCGTGGATACGCACCACACCCTACTGAACTCACCGCAGGCGAAGAACCAACCGAAGAAGCCCCAAGGCCCGAGCTTCGTAGAGAAACTCATTCGAGACGCGCTCGAAGGACCGCCGCCAAAACCGCGCAAGAAGAATTAAGGCTGTGAACTTTTTCGACTCGATCGGGTCTTGGAACCGACCAAGTATCCCCGGTCGGTGCCGACGACGTCAGTGAGCGCCGTCATTGTGCGATCCATTGCAGCCTTCTGATGCTTGAGTTGCCTGAGCAAATTCTTGACTTCGAGCAAACGTTTCACGTACTCGCCGTCCGCCGCCGCCTGCGCCTTCCTTGTGAGGCGAATTCCAGATCGTTGAGAACGGTCGTTCTCCAACTCCGCGACCAACTCGGCGAGGCTTTTTCCCAACGCGCCTGCCAGCTTCGTGAGGTTTTCGAAGCTGATGTTCTTCTCGCCTCGCTCGACTTGACCGATGTAGGTTCGGTGGAAGCCACAAACGTCGGCGAATTCCTCCTGCGACCATCCCTTCTCAGCTCGCAAGTCGCGCACGCGCAATCCCAAACGTATGAGCAGATCTTTCACTTACTGAGAGTCTGGAAGGTTCCAGACGTTGAGCACTACAGCTAATGAATCGCGCCGCCGATAAATAGCATGGAGCGCATCAAATCGAACCATGAGTCCCGAAGTCCGCAGGTATGTACACGCCAGATCGATCTGTTTTGTGATCTTCGTGCTCCTCTTCTTCTATGTGAAGTACTTCGTAAATCTAAGACCTGACGGCCCAAGAGATCGTTGGGAGAGCCAAGGTATCTACGATCCAGCGATCAAGGACGTTTTGGAGCAAGTCGAGAAGCGGCGCGAACTCGAAAGACGAATGCAATGACGGAATAACGGCTGCATTCGAGCAATCTGGAGAGGGATACGATTCCCAAGAATTGAACCCTTTGTACTATTGGTATGCGTTCGAAAAGTCTGTACGATAAATCGGAACAGACGATGAGAACCGCCATTTACGCTAGGGTGAGCACGGCAGATCAGAATTGCGAAATGCAGCTTCGGGAACTGCGCGATTATGTTGCCAATCGCGGCTGGAAGCTCGCGGGCGAGTACGTAGATAGCGGATTCTCTGGCACCAAGGCAAAACGCCCTGCGCTTGACCTAATGATGGCAGCCGCCGCACGGCGAGATTTCGATTGCGTTGTCGTTTACAAAATCGACCGATTCGGACGCTCGGTTCTGCACCTCAGCCAACAGCTAGCTATGCTGACTAGCCAGGGGGTGAGATTCATCGCTACAACGCAGTCGATCGATACGGACACCTCCAACCCAACGAGCAGGCTTCTCCTGACGATTCTGGCGGGCGTGGCGGAATTCGAACGGGAGATCATCCGAGAGCGGACGCTCTCCGGCATTCGGGCGGCTCAGGCGAGCGGCAAGATTCTTGGGAGACCGAAACGCGTCTTTCGTCGCGACGAAGCGGTCAGGCTTCGCGGAGAGGGTATGAGTTGGCGCGAAATTGCGAAACAGCTTGGTGTACCTGTCTCTACCGTTGTCGATGCCTGCCAGCGTACGGAAATCGTACCTTCGGGGCCCCGGCCTACGACGCCGAAAACACAGCGCGTCGCCAAGGCTGCGTAGGCGTTCGACAAACGAAGGATTGTCGTACGGGTCACCCTTTTCTCGTCGGTAGCCAAATGCAGAACGGGAGAGATCCGACTTTTTTGTTGCAAAGCTTCCCGACCAGTTGTATTCTGCAACGGTAGGACAGCCGCCGAATTAGCCGATCACCTTGAGCGCTCGCCAGTCGAGCCTCAAATCCGTTTCACCTTATCCTTACGTCCTCAATGTGTCTTGCGCGGTGACGCGCCTTCTACTTGGTACGCATCGTCCCTCTGGCGTGCGGCTCAGCGGATGCGCGTCCGTAGACACGCTGAAAAGGAAACGCCCCCTAGCCGTTGGGGGCGTTCCAGATTCGCGAATCTAAGGACAAAGCCATGATAGCAGACGGAAAAGTGTGTTTTGAGAGGATCAGTGATGACGCCGACCTCGCTGAATACTGGCGGAAGGCAAGAATTCGACCGACTCGTGAAGAACGAATCGTCGCAAGACTGATTTTCAGTAGAAGAATGCGTAACGCGGTAAGGACGGCTGAAATTGCCGAGCAAACCGGCCTTCCCGAGCGCGAGATTCGAAGCGTTATTGAACGTCTTCGATCGTTGTATCGAATGCCCATAGGTAGCAGCAAGCGAAAACCTGGCGGGTACTTTTGGATTCGAAATAAGACGGAGGCCAAGGTCGCGCTCCGTACGTACACGAGCGGCGCAACGACCACTCTCAAGACTGCTCGCAGGTTCATTCCTCAGAATCTGCTCTGACAACGCGCGGCCTTCAGCAGCCTTGAGGGTTGATCTTCTTGCAACCCAAGTCCCCAAGACGAAGCCTAAAGCATTCGTCCTCCATCGTCGTAGGAGTTTTGACCGGCGATGGACACCCGCACACCGACACCCAAGATTTTGGATGTGATGACCGTAGGTGTGTCTCTGCGAGCAAGCAAAGGAGAGATACGTAAATGAATGTGAGCGTAGCGAACGCGAGCGAAGTGAGCCTAAGCCAGGAGGTAGAACTAAGTAGATTGAAGGTTCGCGCCAGGAAGTACGGTAGAGCACCGTCTAGTTGTCCAGACGGTATGCGGACAGCGGGACGCAGTGGTCTATGGATGCTGAGCAGCGCTCGCCTTGCGAGGGCCGCCGAGAGCCAAGCTGCCTTTGCACGTTGGATTGAAACCGTCGCTCCGCCAGAAGCCGTCGGTGTGCTTTTCACACCCCAGCGTCTGACGATCGATGTCTTTCGAAACAGGGTTGCCGCTTTACGGATGCTGTCTGCGAGGCTTCACCCACGGAGCTTTTGTCCGCCAAGGTCGCGCCGGTCTATCGAATTTGTTTTATCACTGGAAGTCGGCGCGGCCCCTCGCCAATCGGAGCTTGGCCGCTTGCACGGACACATTCTGATTTGGAATCTCAACGCCATTCAGCTAGCGGATCTCGGCAAATGTTGGCGTCTCTTAAACGGTCTGACCGATGTTAGTGAACCGCGACTGGAAGCCTACCGTCGTCAGAGAGGTGCCGTAGGCTACTGCCTGAAGACGCTACACACTGACGCGGATCTGATAACGCTAAGCCCGAAACTCAAGGACATTTTCCGCCGCTCGCAAGCGGAAGGTCGTCAGGTCGAACCGACTGACGGAGGGGCCAATGCACCCCTGTAACGGTCTCGCAATGGAGCCGACATCGATTCAAGACTCTGACGAGACTGCGACCTACTTATTTGAGGAGACGGCTTCCGGCGACGTGATCGTCACGACGCCTGAGGGCAGGACGTTCATTCTCGAAACTGACGAGGACGCTTATCGGCGCGAACAGGTTTTGGCAGAACGCCTTACGCAAATGCTTAGGCCTTCGATAAAACGAGCGAACCGTGCCATCCCCATTGAACCTGCGCAAATGAGCGGTGAGACTCTCTACACCCCGCAGCAGGTCGCGCGGAAATGGGAACTGGACGTGAGTACCGTGAGACGAATCTTTCTAGACGAATTAGGTGTCATAAAGATCGGCAAGGAAAATCGTCGAGACGGAAAACGAAGCTACGTTACATTGAGGATTCCCGGATCGGTCGCTGACCGAGTTTTGCGGGACAAAACAAAACGAAGGTGAACATGCTCTCGCTCTATAGACGACACACGCAACAGTGTAAGCATCGCGCGAAGGGAAGGGAGCAGCTCAAATGCTCCTGTCCGATTTGGTGCGATGGAATTCTAGATGGTAAGGACTTTCGCAAGAGCCTTCGCACGCGCGACTGGCAACGCGCTTTGCGAAAGTTAGTCGCGATCGAATCTCCCGACGCTCCGGTAATCAAACCGATCGGAGAGGCGCTTGCGGCGTTCCTGGCACATTGCCACGATCTCACCGAAGGAACGCGCCGGAAGTACAAGAACATAACGCAGCAACTCGAAGCGTTCTGCGTCGCGGAGAATCTGGAATCGCTATTCGAAATCGACATCGAAACGCTCGATCGCTATCGCGCACACCGAAAGCTCTCGGGAACAACATCCCTTAAAGAGCTTCAAACTCTCAGGCAGTTCTTTGGCTTCTGCCTTCAGCGCAAGTGGGTGAAGGAGAACCCGGCGCGCGGGATAGCACCGCCCCGCAACATCAAACCGCCTGAAGTCGTGCCGTACAATTCCAGAGAAGTCGCAGCGATTTTAGGAGCCTGCATGGACATTGGACGCACCTCGTACGAGCGCCTGAGAGCCAGAGCCATGATTTTGTTACTTCGTTATACGGCGCTTCGCATCTCGGATGTGGCCACACTCTCCCGGGATCAGATTCGGGATGGCCACGTTTTTCTCAGAACGGTAAAGACTGGCGGAACGGTCTTCCTTCCGGTTCCGCCAGAACTCCAACAAGCGCTCGATCGTCTACCCATCACGCGCGGCGTCTGCGGTCAGCCTACGCACTTCTTCTGGAATCCCGCCACGATGAGCCGCCGATGTGTCGTCGGTGTAGCAGAGCGTTCCCTAGCAGCCGTATTCAAGAAATCTACCGTCCCAAATGCGCGTGCGCACCGTTTCAGGCACACGCTGGCCACTGAAATCCTTACCAAGGGAGGAACTGAACAGGATGTCGCCGACGTGCTCGGCATCAGCGCCGCTATCGTTCGAAAGCACTACGCGAAATGGACGCCCGCGCGGCAAGAGCGGATATCGAATCTGCTCCAGGCTGTTCATGGGCACCTCGCTTATTCGGGTACAAAGGAGGTCCAGGAAGAAAAACGGCCCGTAACTCATTGAAGTTACAGGCCGAAATATGGTGCGGAGGAGGGGACTTGAACCCCTACGAGATTGCTCCCGCTAGCACCTCAAGCTAGTGCGTCTGCCAATTCCGCCACCCCCGCGTGGCTACAACAAAACTACTTCTTCTCAGGCGTTGGCGTCGCCGGAGGGGTCGGATTCTGAGGAAGAGGAATGGTCTGCGTCTGCGTCTTCCCATCCGGCCCGGTGGTCTGAACTTTAATGCCCTGGGTTCCAGGCACGGCTGACGGTACGGTTTGCGTCGCGGCCGGCTTCTTCTTATCGAAGATGGTCGGCGAAGTTGTGGCGCCGCGCGTCGAGATAATCGAAAGCGTGAGCGAAGTCACCATGAAGGCGCCCGCGGCGAAGGTGGTGAGCTTCGAAAGCAGCGTGGCCGAACCTCGCGGCCCGAACGCTGTCTGCGAGCCCATTCCGCCGAACGCGCCGGCCAGATCCGCCGCCTTGCCGCTTTGCAGCAGCACGACCAGCACCAGGAATAGGCACACGATCACGTGCACGATTGTTAACAAAATCACCATAACGGATTGCCTACCTAATGATACCTAACGGGCGGACTCGAGACGAGGACTCCCTGAGGACCAACCGCTAGGATAACACAAGCCCATTGGAATTCTCGTCTATTCACGCGATCCCAGGATGTCCAATCGCCCAAACGACTACCCTTACAAAGGCTCCGAGAACCGCGAGGGCGTTCGCTGCTAAAAGCTGGCGTGAAGAAATTCCGGATTTCGACAAATTAAGCTGATACAACAGCCCCGCTTCCGCCTGCGAGGAAAACAGGATCGCGACGATCAGGGCGCCACCCCACTCCCAAATAGAGCCTTCCAACTTATTCATCCCGATCTGCTCAATGAAGAGCATCCATGCCACCATGCCTCCGGCAACAAACGGGAGGAAGGTAAGCATTGATGTAGCCCAACCGATCGAGATTTTACGGATTGACAAGCCTGAATTGCGAAAGAGCACCAACTGCGCGCCGACCTTTAGTACGAGAGCCCAGGTGGCGAACATCGACGCGGATATTTGGTAGAAAGACTTGAGGTCGATACTGGGCACGCCACTGTGGACACTCCACCTGCGCGCGAAGTTCCGAATTTATTTATAGGCCGCGATTCCGGTCACTCGCTCGCCGATTACCAGGGTGTGGATGTGGTCGGTACCCTCGTAGGTCTTCACCGTTTCGAGGTTGCACATGTGGCGCATGATCGGATATTCGTCCATGATTCCGTTGCCGCCGAGCAGGTCGCGCGATTGACGGGCGCAATCGAGGGCCATGGCGACGTTGTTCCGCTTGAGCATGGAGATGTGCGAGGGATCCAGTTTGCCGGCGTCCTTGATGCGGCCGACCTGGATGGCCAGCAACTGCGCCTTCGTGATCTCGGTGATCATGTCGGCGAGCTTCAACTGCACCAATTGATGCGAGGCGATGGGCCGGTCGTCGAACTGTTTGCGCAGCATGGTGTACTGGCGCGCGGTGTCGTAGCAATCCATGGCGGCTCCGATAACGCCCCAGCCGATGCCGTAACGGGCCTGGGTCAGGCAGCCGAGCGGGCCTTTCAAGCCGCGAACATTCGGCAGCATCGCGCTCTCCGGCAGCCGGACGTCGGACAACGCGAGCGAGGCGGTGACGGAAGCGCGCATCGAAAGCTTGCCGTGCAATTCCGATGACGTGAAGCCTTTGGTTCCTTTTTCGACCACAAAGCCGCGGATCCCATCTTCAGCGCGCGCCCAAATGATGGCTACGTCGGCGACGGTGCCGTTGGTGATCCAGGTTTTCTCGCCGTTCAGAATCCAGTCGGAGCCGTCTTTACGAGCCTTGGTGAGCATGCCGGCGGGATTCGAGCCGAAGCCGGGTTCGGTAAGGCCGAAGCAGCCGATGGCCTTGCCGGATTGGAGTTCAGGAAGCCAGCGCTTTTTCTGCTCTTCGCTGCCGTACGCATGAATCGGATACATGACCAGCGCGCCCTGCACCGAGACGAAGCTCCGCAGGCCGGAATCGCCGCGCTCGAGTTCCTGCATGATCAGGCCGTACTCGACGTTCGACATGCCGGCGCAGCCGTAGCCTTCGAGGTTGGCTCCGAGGAAGCCGAGGTGGCCGAGTTCAGGGATCAGCTCTTTGGGGAAGCGACCGTCGCGAAAACAGTCGCGCACGATGGGCATCACCTGTTCGTCCACGAACCGCCGCGCGGTCGCCCGCACCATCATTTCCTGCTCGTTGAACAACGAATCGATCAGCAGGTAATCCACGCCTTGGAATTTTGCCATTTGTTTTTGAGATTCTTTCTCGATGGAAGAAGGTTCATTGTATCGCGGGGAAAACCCGAAATCCGGCGGTGTTGAGTAACGTGTTGAGTGATCCGGCTGCGGCGTGTTCGCGGGCGCCGAGGCTGAAACGTTGGAGGCTATTCCGGTTCCGGCCGCCACAGCAGATTGACGTGATCGCGATCGGCGGTATTGCGGTCGTCGTGGTAGATGGTGCCCCAACCGTTCCAAGGCGTGGAGCCGGCGAAGGCCCAGGTGGTTACCAGCATGTTGGTGGTGTTGGCGTCCGAATTCTTGACGTTCTTCACCCACAACGGACCGAACGCATCGCGCATCGAAGCGAGAACGCTGGTTGCGAACGGTGAATCGAGCGCCGGGTCCATGATCATGTTCACGGCGATCTGGCCGGAGATACGGCGGACGTCGCGGAAGAATTCGACGGTCAGCAACTCGTCCGGCGCGCCCTTACCGAAGTAGGCATCGACCAGCGTGAAGCCATATCGCTTCCGATCCTTACCGAGTTTTCGCACGGCATAGCGCGCGGAGAGCGGAAGGAAGCGAATCTTCTCGGACAGCGGCGCCTTCAGGAATTCGCGCTCGGCGATCCTCTTCACCACCGGATCGACGTCCACGGCGTCTACCACTTTGACGGCGGGCAATGCCGCGACATCGCGCGGGAAGGTGAACCCGGCCGCGCCGATCACGAGCACCGTTTCAGGATGGATCTCGGCCATGGCTTGCTCGGCGGCTTTCACGTAGGCGAAGGCGGTCTCACCGGTATCGACATAGAGGCCGGATGCGCGGCCTTCGTTCATCACCAGGATCCGTTCCATGCGTCCGTCGTCGGTTTTCTCTTCGACCACGCGCACTGACTGATAGGCGCTGTCGAAGGCGAAGGTCCCGGCGGGCGCGTTCGCGAACAGATGCGAAACGGTCAGGATCGTCATGGCGATCAATCCGGCCGCGACGGAGTTACGCGCGCGAAAGTGTCCGATCGACATCACGCCGGCGGCGACGACGAGCATCGCGCAGACGACCAGCGTGGAGCGCTCGACGCCGAGCCACGGGAATAGCCAGATGGGCGTGATGATTCCGCCGGCCACGGAGCCGACGGTGGAGAAGAACAAAACCTTGCCCGACGCTTTGCCGGCTTTGCCGTCGTCGTTGGTCAACTCCGCGAGCATCGGAACGGTTTGGGATGCGAGGTAGATCGGCAGAAGCAGGAGCGTCGTCGCGGTGAAGCCGATGGCCAACGGCAAGCCGAAGCCCCAGTCGAGCGTCTTCTCGAGCAACGCGGATTCGAACGGAAACGCCACGGCGCCGTAGAGGACTGCCGCGATAAGCAGGTTCCGCGACAACGCAACTCGCGTTCGCGCGCGATCCCAGCGGGCGGAGAGCACTCCGCCGCGCCAGTATCCGGCGCTCAACGCAAACAATACGACGCCGAGCATGACGCCGGTGAGCGTGATGCTGGATCCGACGAGCGGAATCGCCAGGCGGATGGCGATCACTTCAACGGCGAGCGTGGAGAAGCCTTCGATCATGGCGATGATCCAAGGCGTCCAGGTGCTGGGTTTCCACGGCACGGTTTACTTCGCGGCGGTTTGGGCAGCGGCGTGAATTTCCTGCAGGCTCCAGACGCGGATGGGATCACGCCGTCTGGACGCGATGGCTTCGACGGCGGCCTTGGCGCCGCTGATTGTCGTAATGCAGGGGACGCGGTAAAGCACCGCGCTGCGGCGGATGGTTTTCTCGTCGCTGAACGAATGGGCTCCGCTAGTGGAGGTATAGATGATGAGCTGCAGGTTGCCGGCCTTCAGCAGATCGACGGCGTTGGGGCGTCCCTCGTTGACTTTGAAGATTCGCTTGCAAGGCACGCCGGCGGCTTCGATGAGCGTAGCCGTGCCGCGCGTTGCGGTTAGCTTGAGGCCCAGTTCATGGAAGCGCTTGGCGAGTTCAACCGCCACCGGCTTGTCGCGATCGTTCACGCTGATGAAGACGGTGCCCTGATCCGGCACTGGAGTTCCGGCGCCGAGTTGGGCCTTGGCGAACGCCTCGCCGAAATTCTCTCCGACGCCCATCACTTCGCCGGTCGAACGCATTTCCGGTCCGAGCGAGGGATCGACGCCGGGAAATTTATTGAACGGGAAGACCGGCGACTTCACGAAGAATTTGGATACTGGCAGCACGCCGATTTCGAGTTGCTCCGCTGTCATGAATTCGGTCAGCTTTTTTCCGAGCATGAGGCCGACGGCGATCTTCGGCAGCGCGACACCGGTTGCTTTTGAAACGTAGGGAACGGTTCGCGAGGCGCGCGGATTCACTTCGAGCACGTAGACGGTCGAACCCTTAATCGCGTATTGCGCGTTCATCAGGCCGATCACGTTCAACGCGCGCGCGAGTTTCTTGGTGTAGTCCTTGATGGTGCTGAGAACTTCCTGAGATAACGAAGTGGAAGGCAGCACGCAGGAGCTGTCGCCGGAGTGAACGCCGGCTTCTTCAATGTGCTCCATGATGCCTGAGATCAGCACATTTCCATCGGTATCGCACAGCGCATCGACGTCCACTTCAGTCGCGTCTTCGAGGAAGCGGTCGATGAGCACCGGCCGTTCCTGCGAGAAGATGACGGCCTCCTGCATGTAGCGGCGGACCATTTCCTCGTCGTAGGCAATGACCATGGCGCGTCCACCGAGGACATAGCTGGGTCGCAGGAGAACGGGGAACCCGAGCGCGCGCGCGACGCTACACGCCGTCCCGACGCTGGTCGCGGTGCCATTGGCGGGCGACGGAATTTTCAGTTCGTCGAGCAGCGCGCCGAAGCGCTTGCGATCTTCCGCGAGATCGATATTTTCAGGATCGGTCCCGATGATCGGAACCCCGGCGGCCTTCAAAGGCAGCGCCAGCGTCAGCGGAGTCTGCCCGCCGAATTGCACGATGACGCCATCCGGCTTTTCAGTGTCGTAGATGTTGAGGACTTCTTCGAGCGTGAGCGGCTCGAAGTACAACCGGTCCGAGGTGTCGTAATCAGTGGACACGGTTTCCGGATTGCAGTTCACCATGATCGATTCGACACCGAATTCCTGCAGCGCGAAGGACGCGTGGCAGCAGCAGTAATCGAACTCGATGCCTTGCCCGATGCGGTTCGGACCGCTGCCGAGAATCATGACTTTTTTGCGATCGGTCGGATTGGCTTCGCACTCGCTCTCGTAGCTCGAGTACATGTAAGGAGTGAAGCTTTCGAATTCGGCGGCGCAGGTATCCACGCGGTTGAACACCGCGGCGAGGCCCATTTCTTTACGCTTGGCGCGCACGTCGAGCGGGTCGACGTTCCAGCCGCGGGCAAGGCGCGAATCCGAAATTCCGTCGCGTTTGGCTTTGCGCAGTTCGTCTTTGGTTACCGAGTCGAGCGTCTTGGCCGACATCTCGATTTCGTAATCCACCTGCTCCTTCACTTGCCCCAGGAACCAGGGATCGATGGACGTCAATTCGTGAACGGTTTCGATCGAGTAGCCGCGCTCGTAGGCGAACCGGATGTACGGCAGGCGGTCCGGATTGGGCGTGATCAGGCGCGCCTGAATCAGATCGGGGTCGAGAATGGTGGAGCCCGAAGCGCGTCCAGTTTCGAGGCTACGCATGCCCTTGCCGAGGGCTTGCTTGAAAGTGCGGCCGATGGCCATCACTTCGCCGACGCTCTTCATTTGCGTGTTCAGCACCGGCTCAGCGCCAGGAAATTTTTCGAACTGCCAGCGCGGAATTTTTACGACGACGTAATCGATGGTCGGCTCAAAACACGCCGGAGTCAGTCGCGTGATGTCGTTTCTGATTTCGTCGAGGCGATAGCCGACGGCCAGTTTGGCGGCGATTTTCGCGATCGGGAAGCCGGTGGCTTTCGATGCGAGCGCTGAACTCCGGGAGACGCGCGGGTTCATTTCGACGATCACCATGCGCCCGTCTTTCGGGTTGATGGCGAACTGCACGTTCGATCCGCCGGTATCGACACCGATCTCGCGCAAGCAGGCGAGCGAGGCGTCGCGCATCATCTGATACTCGCGGTCGGTCAGCGTTTGCGCGGGCGCGACCGTGATCGAGTCGCCGGTATGCACGCCCATCGGATCGAAGTTTTCGATGGAGCAGACGATGATCGCGTTGTCGGCGAGATCGCGCATCACTTCCATCTCGTACTCTTTCCAGCCGAGCACGGATTCTTCCATCAGCACTTCGTGAACCGGCGAAAGATCGAGGCCGCGTTCGAGGATGTCTTCGAGTTCTTCGCGGTTGTAGGCGATTCCGCCGCCGGTCCCACCCATCGTGAAGCTCGGGCGCAGGATGCACGGATAGCCAATTTTATTGGTGAATTCGACGCCTTTGTCTACACTCTTGATCAGTTGCGACTGCGGCAGGGCGAGGCCAATCTTGCGCATCGCGTCTTTGAATAACAAGCGGTCTTCCGCTTTTTTGATGGCGTCGATCTTCGCGCCGATGAGCTCGACGCCGTATTTGTCCAGGATTCCAGCTTCGGCCAGCGCGACCGAAAGGTTCAATCCGGTCTGGCCGCCCACGGTCGAGAGCAGCGCGTCCGGACGTTCTTTGCGGATTACTTCGGCGGCGAATTCGACGCTGAGGGGCTCGATGTAGGTGCGATCCGCCAATTCCGGATCGGTCATGATCGTCGCCGGATTCGAGTTGATCAGAATCACTTCGAAGCCGTCGGCCTTGAGGGCTTTGCAGGCTTGCGCGCCCGAATAATCGAATTCGCAAGCCTGTCCGATGATGATCGGACCAGAGCCGACGATCAGGATTCGCTTGAGGTCGTTGCGGCGCGGCATTTATTTCGCCCCCGCTTTCGCGTCTTCAATCCGCTTCACGAAGTCGTCGAACAGATATTGCGAATCGTGCGGACCAGGCGCGGCCTCGGGATGATATTGCACGCTGAACACCGAATAGTTGCGGTGCCTGAACCCTTCGAGGGTCTGGTCGTTCAAGTTGATGTGAGTCAGTTCGATATCCGAGGAGCGCAGCGAATCCGGATCGACGCAGAAGCCATGATTTTGGGCTGTAATCTCCACTTTGTTGGTCAATTGATTCAGCACGGGGTGATTGCCGCCGCGATGGCCGAATTTTAATTTGTACGTCTTGCCGCCGAACGCGAGGCCGAGAACTTGCTGGCCGAGGCAGATTCCGAATATCGGCGTCTTGCCGACGAGCTTGCGAATTTGCGCGGCTTGATACTCGAGCGGCTCGGGATCGCCGGGTCCATTCGAGAGGAACACGCCGTCGGGCTTGAGCGCGAGCACGTCTTCGGCGGAGGTGCCGGCCGGGACCACCGTCACGTGACAGCCGACGTGCGCTAGACGGCGCAGAATGTTGCGCTTGATTCCATAGTCGAACGCCACTACACGATGCGGCTGCGTTTCCGTTTTCTCGCGCATCACCTCGGACGGCGAGCAGCGGGAGACCGCCTCGCTCCATTCATAAATTGACTTCGTCGAAACGCCGGTCGCGAGATCGAGGCCGGCCATCGAAGGAATGGCGCGCGCTTTTTCGACTAGCTGCGCGGGATCGGCGTCGCCGACATGAAGCACTCCGCGCATGACGCCCTGCGAGCGCAGCTTGCGGACCAGGCCGCGGGTATCGATGGCGGCCGCGCCGGGAATTCCGTTGCGTCGCAGAAATTCATCGGCGCTTTCATCGGAGCGCCAACTGCTCGGGGCGGGCGAAAATTCGCGAACGATCAGACCTTCAATGAACGGCTTCGACGATTCATTGTCCGCTTCGCTCGCGCCGTAATTGCCGATCTGCGGATAAGTTAGGACGACAATCTGACCGGCATACGACGGATCCGTGAAGATTTCCTGATAGCCCGTCATCGAAGTATTGAAGACAACTTCGCCGCTGCGTTCGACGGGCGCACCAAAGCCAGTGCCTTCGAAGATCGTGCCATCTTCCAAGGCGAGGAATGCTTTTTTCAATTCGGTTGAAGCCTCCGGGAGTTGCGGGGGTAACTTCTATTTCACCACAGATCGCGCGGAAATCCTACGCGGGCCGCCGTTCGCCTGCCTGCTCAATTCCTGCGCGCCACGTAATCCCAGGCTGGCTATCGTTTGGGACCCCGAGATGCGTTCGCGGCGAGCGCCATCGGATTCGCCATGGCGCTTGCGCCGATCAAAATGCCTTAGGCGGAAAAGATCTTGACTACGTGTCAAGGTGAAACCATAATAGTGTCAGATACACACTTAAGGAGAACGGCATATGTTCGGCATCACCTACCGGAAGGCGAATCCTTCCGATTACGTTTTGCATTTCTCAAATGGAAAGCTGGCACGTGAAGGCGCGGGCCTGTCGTTCTTTTACTTCACGCCTTCGTCCACCATCGTGTCGGTGCCGCTCGCGAGCGTCAACATTCCGTTCGTGTTTTCCGAACCGGCGGCGGACTTTCAGGAAATCACGGTGCAGGGGCAGTTGACCTACCGGATCGCCGCGCCGAAGAAGGCTGCGGCGCTGCTCGATTTCACTTTGGACGCGAAGGGCAAGTACATTACCGATCAATACCAGAAGCTGCCGGAGCGCCTGATTTACGTTCTGCAAACCCTGATCCGCAGTGAGATTCAGACGCTCCCGCTGCGCGCGGCGTTGATCCACGGCGACGTAATGAGCGCCAAAGTTCTCGAGCAATTGAAGTCGAGCGCCGAGGTCACCGAGCACGGCGTTGAGATCTTGAGCCTGGCGATCCTGTCCCTGAGACCTACGCCGGAAATGGCGAAGGCGCTCGAAGCCGAGGCGCGCGAGGCGCTAAACCTGAAAGCCGACGAAGCGGTTTACTCGCGCCGGAACGCGGCCATCGAACAGGAGCGGCGTCTGAAAGAAAACGAGCTCCAGACCGAACTTCTGGTGCAGGCCAAGCAGCGCGAACTGCACGAGCGCGAGTTGGAAGCGCAGATCGCACTCGAAAAACAGCGCGCCGCGCTGACCGACCAAAAGGTGGAGAACGAGCGCAAGGAAGCCGACAGCAAAGCGTACTCGCTGGCCGCGATGCTGACGCCGGTGCAAGGTCTCGACTGGCGCGTATTGATGATGCTGAATCCGCACGGCGGCGATTCGCGCAACACCATCGCAATGGCTTTCCAGGAACTGGCGACGAACGCCAGCAAGATCGGCGAGCTCAATATTTCCCCCGATTTGCTGCGCAGCCTGATGACTTCGCCTTCGAAGGGATAGCCGCGTGTTCGAAAAGATTGTCCTGGTGACGCGTAAGACGCGCCTCGAAGAATTGATCGAGCGCTTCAATACGCAGGCGCAGGCGAAATTCTATATCGAGCATGCCGGCGGCGATTTCGCAGGCTACCTCGCGGAGCACAACGCCTATCATCAATCTCTCGAGACGGTGCGCCGCGCCGTCGAAACCGGACTCAAAATCCAGGTCATGGATCGCGGCCTGGTGCCGACTTACTTGTTTTCGAATCACGATATCGTCGTCACGCTCGGTCAGGATGGGTTGGTTGCCAACACGGCGAAGTACGCCGGCGGCTGCCCGATTCTGGGCGTCAATCCGGATCCGACGCGCTTCGACGGCGTGCTGCTTCCGTTCGCTCCGGACACGCTGCGGCCGCACCTCGAACGCACGATCGCGGCGCAGGCACAGATCCGCGCGTTGACACTTGCCGAGGCGGTGTTGAGAGACGGCCAGCGTTTGCTCGCGTTCAACGACCTGTTCATCGGCGCGAAATCGCACGTGTCGGCGCGCTATCGGATCCGTTACGCGGCTCGTTCGGAGGATCACTCTTCGAGCGGCATCATCGTCTCGACAGGAGCGGGCAGCACCGGCTGGCTCTCGTCCATCTTCAATCAGACCTCGGGAATTCTGGCTTTCCTGGGGCACGAACCGGTCGCGCCGGTGCGGCTCGAATGGGAGGACGACCACCTGGCGTTCGTGGTCCGCGAGCCGTTTCTGAGCCGTCATTCGCAAGTGTCGATCGTTACCGGATTGCTGGGTTCGCTTTCACCGCTGACGGTCGAATCGCAGATGCCATCGGGCGGTGTCATCTTTTCGGACGGCGTCGAAGCCGACCATTTGCAATTCAACTCCGGCGCCATTGTGACGGTCGGAATCGCACCGGAGCGGGCGAATCTCGTGATTGCCGCGGCTCCATGACTCCGTGCTCGGTCACCGTCGACGTCGTGGTATTCACGATTCTCGATCGCAGCCTGCACGTGCTGCTGATCAAACGGCTCGCGAAGCCATACTCGGGCCGCTTCGCCTTGCCGGGTGGTTTCGTCCTCGAAAACGAATCTGTTGACGCTGCCGCGATTCGCGAACTGCGCGAGGAAACCGGCGTCCGCGATCTCTACCTGGAGCAGTTGTACACGTTCGGTGAGCCGAAGCGCGATCCGCGCGGTCGCGTGATCACGGTTGCTTACTACGCGCTGATCCCTCCCACGCAAACCTTGCATTCGACGACCGACGCCGCGGAGGCGGCCTGGTTTCGCGCCGACGAACTGCCGACCCTCGCTTTCGATCACGCGCAAATCGTGGACTACGCGCGGACTCGGTTGCGCAACAAGCTGGCATACACGAACGTCGGCTTCGAACTGCTGCCGGAGCGGTTCACGTTGAGCGAACTGCAGGCGGTGCATGAAGCGATTCTAGGCGAGCCGCTCGACAAGAGGAACTTCCGCCGCCAGATTCTACAACGCCCGACACTGCAACCCCTTCAGGCCTGGAAGCCGACCGGCCGCAAACCGGCGCAATTGTTCCGCTTCAAAGAATAGGGCGGAAGGCCCCTGTTACAATCTGATTTTCAGACCCTCCATGACCGTGCACACCCAAACCGCGCGGTTCGATTCGTTGGATCTCGATTGCGGCGTCCGGCTTCAACCGGTCGAAGTTGCCTACGAGACGTACGGCGAATTGAACGCGTCTAAAAGTAACGCCATCCTTGTGCTACACGCCTTCTCGGGCGACGCGCACGCGGCCGGCGTAAGGGCGGAAACTGGTCAGAGCGGCTGGTGGGACGCGATGATCGGGCCCGGCAAGGGGTTCGACACCGACGAGTACTTTGTTATTTGCTCGAACGTTTTGGGCGGTTGCCGCGGCACCACCGGACCGGGCTCGACGAATCCCGCGACCGGCAAACCGTTCGCGATGCAGTTTCCGGTGATCACCATTGGCGACATGGTCCGCTTGCAAAAACGCCTGATCGATCACCTTGGAATTCCGCGATTGCTCGCGGTTGCGGGCGGATCGATGGGCGGAATGCAGGCGCTCGAGTGGGCCGCCGCGTATCCGGGTGCGGTCGCGTCGGCGATTCCGATCGCATCGACCGCGCGCCACAGCGCGCAGCAGATCGCCTTCAATGAAGTGGGTCGGCAGGCCATCATGGCGGATCCGGATTGGCAGGACGGCAACTACTACGGCAAGGCCCGTCCGGCTCGCGGGCTGGCGGTGGCGCGCATGGTCGGGCACATCACCTACATGAGCGACCACTCGATGCGCGAGAAATTCGGCCGGCGGCTGCGCGACAAGGACGCATTCGGCTTCGATTTCTCGGTGGACTTCGAAGTCGAGAGCTACCTGCGTTATCGAGGTTCGCAATTCGTGGACAGGTTCGACGCCAATTCGTATCTCTACATCACGAAGGCGATGGATTATTTCGACCTGACGGCATCGCGCCGGTCCCTGGCGCAGGTGTTTGAAGGCGTGGATACGCGGTTCCTGGTGTTGAGCTTCACCTCCGACTGGCTGTACCCGAGTTACCAGTCGCAGGAGATCGTCAACGCGCTACGATCTCGCAACTGTGACGTTGCGTATTGCGAACTCGAATCGAATTACGGCCACGATGCCTTCCTGCTCGAATCGGCGGAGCAAACGGAAACGCTGCGCGGCTTTTTGAAGAGCACCAAAGTCTGATGCCCCAATTTGCCCAGGACGTTTTCGGACGCAGCGACTACGCGATCATCGGCGAGATCGTCGAGCCGGGATCTCTCGTACTGGATTTAGGCTGCGGCGAAGGCGAATTGCTGGCGTGGCTGCGCGACAAGAAGGGCGTGCGCGCCCGAGGCGTCGAGATCTCTCCGTCCAAAGTGCAGAAGGCGATTGCGCGCGGCGTGTCCGCGTATCAGAGCGACATTGAAGACGCGATCTCGGGCTACCAGGATCAGGCTTTCGATTACGTGATTTTGAGCCAGACGCTGCAGGAAATCCGCGCTCCACTCGAAGTGCTGCAAGGGATGCTGCGCGTCGGCAGGCGGTGCATCGTCGCGTTTCCAAATTTTGGACATTGGCGCGTCCGCTGGTCGCATTTGGTGAGCGGCCGGGCTCCCCAGACGGAGCTGTTCCCGCACTCCTGGTACAACTCGCCGAACATCCATTTTTTGACGGTCGAGGATTTCGAACTGGTGTCGCAGGAGCAGGGCTGGCGCATCGAGAAGCGCATTTTCCTGAGCGGTCAGCGGGCGGTGAAAATCCGCCCAAATCTGTTCGCGGAGATGGCGGTCTATCTATTCAGCAAGTAGCGTTTCGCTTCCGCCGGTGATCTTGGCGTTGCTGAAATCAGGCTTCACAGACCGGAGGCCTATGTCACTTCCGCCGGTTGTAATACCCGTCGAATGCGACAGTCCAAGTTTTTCCATCGTCGATCGATTGCTGCCAATATTGATGGACGCGGCCGTCGTCGAGGGGCGTGAAAGTCAGTTTTTGCAGAGCCGTCCGCCCGTTGCCCTGGACCACGCCTTCGTAATGAAGCGCCTTGCCTTCGAAGTCGCCCGCCATGTCGAGCACTCCGGCGCCGGCGGCGATCCAGATCTGGTGCCACTTCTTGTCGAGCGGGCTGTAGAAATTGAAGCTCTTGCCATCGCCTCCGCCGGGCGGCATCCAATTCTCGAAGATGACGCAGCCGTCCACGATCTTCTGGATACTGCTGCGCGGGGGATTTGGCGCGGTGGCGCCGGGCGATTGTACGTCCCAATCGCCGATCCAGAAATCGAACTTGCGGTGTTCGGGAGCGGCGCAAGCGGTCTGCGCTTTTGCTTCGACGATCTCCGTGGTCCGCTTCTGATAGACGCCGTCGAAGAGTGGAGTCCAGGAGGTTCCCTTGTCTTTCGACTTCTCCCATAACTGGTGCACTTTGCCGTTGTCGATCCGCGAGAAGGTCAGGCGCTGCAGATATTCGCCTTCGGTATTCTTGCCGGTGCCGGCCAGGCGCATCGACTTGTCGGCTTCGAGGCCGCCGGCTGTGATGACCGGGATGCCGCTTCCATCGACCCAAATCTGACGCCATTGCTGGCGCGATTGATCGTAGAAGTTCATGCTCCTGCCGACGATGCCGCCGACGCCGACCCAGTTCTCGAGAATCAGGCAGCCGTTGAGCATCTTCTCAATCTTGTTGACGCCGGCGAGCTTTCCGGCTTTGGTGTAGACGGCCCAATCGCCGACCCAGAAATCCAGTTGCTTGAACTGCTCGCGATTTTCGCAGGGTGCCGAATTGCCGCGAATCAGCGCGATCGCCGCGGTGTAGCGCGCGTCGGATCGGATGGGTGCGAGGGCGGCGTCACTTTCAACCAATGCGACGGCGGCGAAGCCATTCTGGCCCATGCGTTCGAGCATCTGCAAAGCGCCATCGTTGTTCTTCGCGGCGACCAACGCGCGGACGACGCGTTCGGCGGAAACGGGTGGTTGAAATCCGAATTGGCGGGCCTTTTGGAAGGCCGGGACGGCGTCGGCCGCTTGATTCTCGGCGATCAACGCGTCGCCCAGTTGGAACCAGGCGAAGCCGTTCTGCGGCTCCTTCTCGGTCAACGCCTTGCGCTCCGCGACGGTTTGAGCGGAAAGGGAGGCGACCAGCGTAAGGGCGATCAGCAGCGTACGAACCATGTTCGAAGCATGGCACCAGTGGAGCCTTCGACGTTATCGCGTTGGGGCAAATATGCGGTCCAATTTGGGGTGACTCACCGGGGCCAGTTGCGGACGCTCTCCCGCGCGTTATGCTCGGGACTTGCCGACTTCTGGTGAGCTTTCGCACGGACTGGGCCGATTGATGACCGGGGGGAACCGCATTGTCGAGGCGGGTTCCGCGCAGCCGGTGCTGTTGCGTGGAGTGAACCGGTCGGGCTTCGAATATGCGGATCCAGGGTCGGATGGATTCTTGAGCGCCACCGGCTTGACGCTTGCGGAATGCAAAGAGATCGCGGGCGAGTGGCGGGCAAACGTCGTGCGGCTTCCGTTCAATCAGGATTGGGCGTTACGCGGCCGCTGGCCGTATTCGGCCGAGGATTACCTTAGCGCGATCGATCAAGCCGTGGAGTGGTTCGCGTCGCTCGGCTGCTATACGCTGCTGGATCTGCAATGGCTGAATGCGGACCTTGAATATGGATTTCTCCAAAACGGCGATGTGAACCGGGTGGCTCCGTTGCCGAATACGGAGACGGGCTGGCTGTGGGAGACGCTGGCGCTGCGCTATCGCGACGAGCCCGCGGTGCTGTTCGATTTGTTCAACGAGCCGCACGATGCGTTGACGCAGGATGAGAATCCGCTGTTGGCGGTCCGCGAGGATGGGGAGACGGCGGTGCTGGGAATGCGCCGCGTTTCGGCGGCAACGTGGAAGGCCTGGGCGCGGTATCTGATTTCGCGGATCCGCGCGGCGCATCCGGAATCGCTGGTGTTTGTCAGCGGCACGCGCTGGGCGTACGATTTGCGCGGGATGGAGTTGGAGCTCGACGACATCGTCTACTCGACGCACGTGT
The DNA here is from genome assembly GCA_038210135.1 of Bryobacterales bacterium. Lineage (GTDB taxonomy): Bacteria > Acidobacteriota > Terriglobia > Bryobacterales > Bryobacteraceae > JBBQWZ01. The sequence continues at coordinate 6,036 of JBBQWZ010000018.1, read as the reverse complement.
ATTCGGGGTCGTCGGCGAATGGCGGTCCGGCGTGGCCGTCCGCGTTCGGCTCGTTTGCGCGGGCGCATCCGGTCTTCGCGGGGGAGTGGGGCGGCGAGGCGAAGGATGTCGAATGGGGCGTCAAGCTGGCGGCGTACTTCCGCGCCTTGGGGATCGGCTGGACGGCGTGGAGCTGGAAGGATTTTCCGCACTTGGTGGAGCCGGGGAGCACGTGGACTCCGACGGTGTTCGGGACGCTGGTGCGGGATGAGTTGCGGGGCGGGTAGGTTGGCGTGGTGAGTGCGAGCTTGCAATGATCCGCTTCCGGCGCGCTCCTTCGGAGCCCCCTGGACGCGGCTCGGATTCTGGTTTCAGAAACGGATGCGAGACTGGGAGCGGTATGGCGGAGCGGGTTCGGAAGACGGCTTTGATTCTGTCGGCGGGCGGCGGCTTCGGCGCTTACCAGGCGGGAGCGTGGAGCGTGCTGGAACCCCTACTGAAGCCCGATGCCGTGATCGGTGCCTCGGTCGGATCACTCAACGGATGGGCGATCGCGGGGCGGATGCCGGCGGAAGAGTTGTGCGAATTCTGGCGCTCGCTCGACATCAACTCCCATTTGAAAATGCGCTGGGCGCTTCCGCGGAATGGCTTCCTGAGCGGCGCGATTCTCGAACGCGTAACGCGCGAAATCTTCGATCGCTATCCGGCGCAAATCGAATACGGAGCCGTAACCACGGAGTGGCGGGGACTGCATCCGCGGCTGTTCCGCGCAGCCGATATGACGTGGCGTCATCTCTATGCCTCGTGTGCGATTCCGCTGGTGTTCCAGCAGCAGCTTTTGGGCGGGCGGTTGCACGCGGACGGCGGACTGCTCGGCGCGCTGCCGTTATGGGCGGCTTCGGAATTCGGCGCGACGCATGTGGTGGCGATCGATATCTGGAAAGTCGGACTGGCGCGGCTGCAGAGATTCCTGCCGCGGCGGAAGGCTCCGGCGGATGTCGAGGTGACGCTGCTGACTCCATCGCAGCCGTTGGGTTCGGCGCTCGACTCGCTGTTCTGGAACCGGCGGCAGGTGGACGAGTGGATGGCGCTCGGCGCGTCCGACGCGCGGGCGCTGGTGGCGAGCGGACGGATCCGAGAAAACATTTCCGTTGGCGAATGTTTTGAGAGACAATAGGCGCAGGTATGCCAAGCTACCGCGTATTCCGGTTGAAAGAACATGTCCGCCAGAACTTCCGCTGGACGCCGCATCTGAGCGGCTTGTCGCAGGTGAAGCCCAAGGACTACGAGGAAGCCTTCACGTTGGAGGGCGAGAATCCCTATGCGGTATGGGCGGCGGTGCGGGACTCGCCGCGGGCGCTGCAGGTCGGCGATGTGATCGAGGTGGATGCTTTCGAACTGCGGATCGTGAAGTATGTCGGTTTCGAGCAGGCCAAATGGGTGCTGCCCGAAGACAAGCAGGCAGTCGAAGCGCAGGCCGCCGTCGCTGTTGCATGACTGGAACGGGGCGCGCGTAGCGGCGAGCGAACGGCGCTAGAATAAAGGCAGCTCTTTCCTATGGGTTGTGTTTTCGGCGAGGTGTCACGGGTGAACGCCTTTGCCTTGGTTACTTACATTCCTGGCCCACTCGGCCGCTTCCTCGACGAACTCCGCCGCGAACTCGTTCCGGCGTGCACGGCGAAATCGCACGTCACGATTCTGCCTCCGCGTATTTTAGAAGCTCCGCCCGATCAGGGCTGGAAAGAGGCTTCGGAGATTTTGCGCGCGACGACGCCGCTTGAAGTCGAGCTGCGCGACGTCGAGGTGTTTCCGATTTCGCAAGCCATCTACCTATCGATCGGCGAAGGTAAGAGCGACGTCGAACGGCTGCACAATCGGTTGAACAGCGGGCAGTTGAAGTTCAATGAACCGTTCGAGTTTCATCCGCACTTGACGCTGGCGCAGGAAATCGCCGAAGAACGCCTCGACGAAGTGGTGGCGCACGCGCGAGAACGCTGGAGCGAGTGGAGTTCCTCGAAGCGGTTTCTCGCCGAGCGCATGGTGTTCGTGCAGAACGGCGTCGAGGTGCCGACGGGCTGCAGCCAATGGATCGACTTGGCGAAGTGCGACTTAGGCAGACCGTGCGAAGAGTGGCACTGGTCCGACGACGGATCGCTTAGTCGAACATCGCCATTTGGCCCGGTTCCGGCTTCGTCCCCTTTGGTTGCACGCGGCGGAGAGGGCTCCCGATAACGCCCAGAACCTGAATGGAGATGGAGGCTTGGCGGGGCACAAAGATGCGTTGCGCGGAGGCTCCGGGTTCGGGGGGGACCAGGGTGATGCCGGCGGGCTCCATCTGCGTCAGGTCGTTGGTGATCATTCCTTCGAGAGAATCGCCGTCCCGGAACACGACGCGGATCCAGAGGCCGGCGGCTTTGGGGCGGGTTCCGAAGGCTCGATTCGGTTTCCAGGGGCTGGCGTCGTCAAAATCACGAAGAAAGCAAACGGCTTTGGCTTCGTCGAAAGGAATGGCGACGAGGGATCCGGAGACGGAAAGCAGTTCAATGCCGGCCGGCGTGACGAAGTCCTGGAGGCTGACCGTGCCAGCCACGGGTTCGCGGTCGAACCGGATCACAGACACTTTCTTATTGGTAGATCCTGCCATCTTCTCCTGAGCTTACAAGTGGCATAGGCCTCCGGCCTGTGCATCAACTACATTAACCAACTGAGCGCAACAGGCGTCAAGGCAAGCCGGAGGCCCAAGCCACGTTCACAGGCCGGAGGCCCAAGTCACATTCACAAGCCGGAGGCCCAAGTCACGTTCACAGGCCGGAGGCCCAAGTCACATTCACAAGCCGGAGGCCCAAGTCACATTCACAGGCCGGAGGCCTATGCCACCTAAGCCTTTCGTAAGAAACGCTTCCAAACAATTTCGCGGATATTGTATCATTGGCACAATGAACGCCACGGAGGGTTTGGGCGGAAGATCGGGCCCGGTGGTGGCCAACGGTCGAAAAAGCCCGCGCGAGGCGGATTCTGGCGGAGCTTTCTCTCATACGCAGCAACAACATAGCGTGAGTGGGCCGTTAACCGCGCAGATTGCGGCGTTTCTGCATTTTTGCCGGGTAGAAAAAGTATTGGCGGCGAATTCCATCGCTTCCTACGGATTGGACCTGAAAAAGCTGGCGGCATTTCTGGGCGCGAATGCGCCGGATGCGGAGAGATTGCGTACGTACGTATCTTATTTAACGCGGCAGAACGCAACGCCCGAAGGCGGATTGAAACCGCGATCGTTGGCGCGGCATATCGTGACACTGCGTCAGTTTTGCGGTTTTCTGGGGCAGGAAATGCCGGATTTTCTGGCATTGAAAGACGGCCTGGCGCTTCCGCGTCAGGGTTCGGCGCTTCCGAAGTACAAGAACCGGCAGGAAATCGACACACTGCTGACGGCGCCTCCGGCGAATCAGCCGACCGGATTGCGTGACCGGGCGATGCTGGAACTCGTCTATGCATCGGGGCTTCGCGTGTCGGAACTGATTAGCGTGCGCCTGACGGACGTGGAGCTGAATCTGGGGATTCTGCGAGTGACGGGAAAAGGTAATAAGCAGCGCATGGTTCCGATGGGAAGGTCGGCGCAGACCGTGATTTCGACGTATTTGACGCAGGGGCGGAGCGCGATTCTCAAGGGCCGGGCGACGCCGTATCTGTTCGTGACCAACCGCGGCGGGCGGATGACGCGGCAGGCGTTCTGGCAGATCGTCAAGAAGCACGGCAAGGTGGCGGGTCTGTTCCACGGCCTTTCGCCGCACGTGCTGCGACATTCGTTCGCGACGCACCTGGTCGAGGGCGGTGCGGACTTGCGGAGCGTCCAAGTGATGCTGGGTCACGCGGACATTTCGACGACGGAAGTATACACGCACGTAGCGCGCGGACGATTACGGAGCACATTGGACAAGCACCACCCGCGAGCCTGATTAAGGCTTCGCGTCGCGTTCCGGGGCTGACTCCGGGAGTAGAAGGTTGTGGGCGGAGGATTTCGGGGAGCTGCCATGTTCCCGAGGATTCTCGAAAGGTCATCGACGATGAGCGACTACATGTTCATGTTGGACAGCCACTTGACAGCGGATCAGAGCCGCGTGGCGGCCGAGGTACAAGCCAAGGCGGTTGAACAGGGCTTGAACCTGTTCCTGTCGGGCGGCGCAATGCGCGACATGCTGGGCGGATTTCCCATCCGCGATCTCGACTTCACTGTAGAAGGCAACGCGATCAAGTTCGCGAAGCTGCTGGCGGCGAAGGGCGAGGCGGAAATCCTTTCGACCGACGACCACAAGAAATCGGCGGAGCTGCTGTTTTCGAACGGCGTCACGGTCGAGATCGGGATGGCGCGGACGGAGCGGTATGGCAAGCCGGGCGCGCGCCCGGTGGTGGCTCCGGCGACCATGCACGAGGATCTGCGCGGGCGCGACTTCACGATTAACGCGATGGCGTTGTCGCTGCACAAGGCGTCGCGCGGGCTGCTGCTCGATCCGACGAATGGGCAGGCGGATCTTGAGCGCAAAGAGATGCGGACGGTTCACAACTACGCGTTCTATGACGACCCGCTGCGGCTGCTGCGGCTCTTGCGATTCAAGACGCGGCTGAATTTCGCGATCGAAGAGCGCACGCAGATGCAATACGCGAACGCGCGCGAAGCCGAGATGGAAACGAAGATTCCGGTCGAGGGTTTGAATCTCGAATTACGGAAAATCGCGGATGAGCCGGATCCGGGCGAACTGCTGCGGGTGCTCGAAGAAGAGAAGCTGGCGCATCTGTTCTCGTCGGCCCTGGCTGGAACGAAGTTGAATCTGCCGACGTTCCAACGCCTGCATAAAGCGCGTCAGATGGTGCCGTCGGGCTCGGAATTCACAGCGCAGAATCTGGGTTTGTTTCTCAACGTGCTGGTCGAGAAGCTGAATCCGAAAGAAAAGGCGGCGCTGATCAAGCGGCTGGAACTGACCAAGGCGGAATTGGCGCAATGGCAGAAGCTGGACGCGAACGCAAAGAAGCTGGAGAAGGAGTTGAAGGCTCCAAAGCTGAATCGCGCGTCGGCGGTGTACCGCTTCCTGAAGGCGCAGCCGGGCGAGCTGATGCTGTACTTGCTATTGCGCTCGCAGCAGCGGCTGGTGGTGGACCGCATCAAGAATTACTTCACGAAGTACATTCCGATTGCGCTTGAAGTGACGGATCGGGATCTGCTCGCTACGGGCATTGAGCCGGGTCCGAAATTCGCGAAGGCGAAGGAAGATTACATCAACGGTCGGCTCGACGGGCGGATCAAGAAGCCGATTCCGCCGGAACCGCCTCCGACCCCACCGCAGTCGACAGGCGGATTCGCCCGGCGGAGTCCAGCCGCGACGCCTGCGCCCGCGCCGACCACAACCACGCCAAGCAAGCCGGTCTAGAGCGCGAAGCGGACCGGCGAGGCGCCCAACGAAGCGGCACGAAGGCCATCCGCTGGGCGGAAGAGCCATGGGTGAAGTGCCGCGCAGTAGTGCTCATCACCACCGGAAATGATGGCTTCGTTTCGCAGAACGCCGATTCGCACATCCGAATCCGAGCCGCGCCCAGAGCGCTCCGAAAGGAGCGCGTCGGAAGCGGACACTTACCACTCTCGTCTTGACTGGCTTCGTTTCGCACCGGCGATGGCTTCGTTTCGCACCGAGGCGCGACCGTCAGGTCCCCGCAACTAGCTTCACCTTGGCCGAACTGGCCATGTTTCGCAAGCATCACGCCGACCGGCTTGAACCCTGAGCGTAAGCGATGGGACCCGGCACCTGACACCGTTGGCTTCGTTTCGCACCGAGGCGCGATCATAAAGATCGCGCTTACTAAAACAAGCAGTACCGCGAAAAACGCAAGTCAATCTCAAACCAAATCAACCTCTTACAAATCCAACCCGCAAATCCAGCAACCGCCCATGCTAAAACCTAAATCGTAAGTCAATGTTTGGCCAACAAACTCGCGGGAAGCCCGGCTCCCAGACGCCGGATCGGAGGCGGTTCTCCGAGACGTTCCGCCGGCCGCCCATGCAGACAACTG
>JBBQWZ010000017.1:0-106390 GCA_038210135.1 Bryobacterales bacterium | reverse complement strand
ATCGCCTACCAGGGGATGGCCGATGGATGCCAGATGGATTCTGATTTGATGAGGGCGGCCCGAATATAGGCTTACCTCGAAGGTCGTGGTGCCCGCGTTGTGTAAGTTGTCGCGTAAGATGTCGCGTGAGATTACCTTTGCTAATGACTTTGACGGTTTGCCACTTGGGTGGGCGGCCCACACGGAACCGATGAGCGGGTGCGGCACGAGGCCGATAGGTGTGAGGTTTTCGTTGGCCTCGTGCTGTGCATCGTTTTGCGCCAGCGCCCGGTAGATTTTTTGATTTTTGGGTGTGTTCCAGTTTGCGAATAGATGAGAGGCCGCCTGCGATGTTTTGGCGAAGAGGACGATGCCGGTGGTGGCTCGGCCCAACCGGTGGACCGGGTTGGCGTTGGGGGTTTCCCTTTGCACCAGGCGCAGGAGGGTGTTTTCCATGAAGCCGCCACCGGGGAGGGTGGGCAGCCCGCTGGGTTTGTTGACGGCCAACAGATGAGAGTCTTCAAACAGGACGTCGAAGTGCTGAGGGGCTTCGGGTTCGATCCAGGGTGGACGGTTCCAGACCAGGGTTTGGCCTAAAATCACAGGCTCGCTTCCGGCGGCGGTGGCGCCGTTGAGGGTGACTTCGCCGTTGTTCAGTTTTTGTTGCCAGGCTGTTGGGGTTGAGTGGGGGTAAAGGCTTGCCAGGTGGGAGAGCAGAGTTTGCCCATGGTACAGGCTGCTGATGGTTGTGGTGTAGGCATAGCCCCGGTTGAGCATGTGGTTTGAGTGTAAGCTATGGCATTTGTGGCTGCGCCGGCGAAAGTTCGGGTCCAACGGATCTGAATCTCAGCCCCGCGGGAGGCCTGTGAATGGGACATAAGCCTCCGACCTGTGGACTTCCTAGCCCTCGATGAGGCACGCCTTTTTCTTTGAACACTTGGCGCCAAACGGCGTATCCTCTATATCCCAATCCGGGAAAACGACGCCATGGACTTCCTCACTCAACTGCGCCACGTCATCCGCCGCCTCCTGCGGACCCCGACCTTCACCGCCGTAGCCCTTCTGACCCTGGCCGTCGGAATCGGAGCCAATACCGCCATCTTCAGCGTCGTCAACGGCGTCCTACTCAAACCGCTCCCGTACCCCGAAGCCGACCGCCTCATTGGCGTCTGGCACACCGCCCCCGGCGTCAACCTCAAAGAAATCAACAACGGCCCCTCGAATTATTTCACCTATCGCGAAGAAAGCCGCACCTTCGTGGACATGGGCGTCTACGGCAACGACCAGGTGACCGTCACCGGAGTCGCCGAGCCGGAACGCGTCGCTGCCCTGAACGTCACCGCATCCACACTCCCCATTCTTGGAGTCGCTCCCTTCCTCGGCCGCACCTTCTCCGCCGCCGACGATTCCCCTGGCAGGCCGGAAACCATCGTTTTGACCTATGGATACTGGCAGCGTCGCTTCGGCGGCGATCAAACCATCCTCGGACGCCGCCTCATCATCGACGGACGCGCCATGGAAGTCATCGGCGTCATGCCGCAAAGCTTTCGCTTTCTCGCCGAGGATCCCGCCATCATCCTGCCGTACCAATTCGATCGCAGCAAAATCCACCTTGCCAATTTCAGCCATAAAGGCGTCGCGCGTCTAAAGCCCGGAGCGACCATCGAGCAGGCAACGGCCGACGTCGCGCGAATGCTTCCGCTGGTTATCGCCAAGTTCCCTCCGCCCCCCGGCATGAGCGCGAAGATCTTCGAAGATGCTCGCTTCGCGCCGCTTCTGCGCCCGCTGAAGAACGACGTCATCGGCGACATCGGATCCGTTCTCTGGGTCCTGATGGCCACCATCGGAATCGTCCTGCTGATGGCCTGCGCCAACGTCGCGAATCTGCTTCTCGTCCGCGCCGAAAGCCGGCAGCAGGAACTCGCTGTCCGCGCCGCCCTCGGAGCCGGCCGCGGCCGCATCGCCAAGGAACTCCTGCTTGAAAGCGTGACCCTTGGCACCCTGGGAGGTATTCTCGGATTGGCCGTCGCCTATGGCTGCATCAAGCTCCTCAAAATCGTCGGACCGGCCACCCTCCCGCGCCTTGAGGAAGTGACCCTTGAGCCCATCGTTCTCGCGTTCACTCTCGTCATCTCACTCGCCGCCGGAGTTCTGTTCGGCCTCATCCCGGTCTTCAAATACGCCGGAGCCCAGCTCGCCTCCGTCCTCCGTGGCGGCGGCCGGACCGTTAGCCAAAGCAAAGATCGCCATCGCGCGCAGAACATCCTGGTCGTTCTTCAGTTTGCGCTCGCCCTGGTTTTGTTGGTAAGTGCCGGGCTCATGATCCGTACCTTCACCAGCCTCCGCCAGGTGAAGCCGGGCTTCCTCATCGAAAATATCCAGAACCTCACCGTCACCATTCCGTCCGCGCAGGTGAAGGATCTCGAAGCAACCGTCCGCATGCAGCAGGCGATCCAGGACAAAATCGCGAGCGTCCCCGGGGTCACGCAAGTCGCCATCGGAACCTCGGTACCCATGGACACCAACGTGTCCAACGATCCGCTCTACGCCGAGGATCGCCAGTATTCCGAGGGCCAGCTACCCGCCGTCCGCCGCTATAAATCCGTCGCGCCAGGCTATTTCAAGGTCCTCGGAATCGCTATGCTCGCCGGCCGCGATCTCACTTGGACCGATCTCTACGAAAAGCGTCCCGTCGTCCTGATTTCCGAGAGCGTCGCCCGCGATTTGTGGAAAGACCCCGCACTTGCCATCGGCAAACGAGTCCGCGAGCAGCCCAAGGGCACCTTCCGTGAAATCGTTGGCGTCGTCGCCGATACCCGCGACAACGGAATCGACCAGCCGCTGGTCTCCACCGTTTTCTGGCCGCTCCTCCTGAACGACTTCTGGGGCGACAAAACCGTCGTCCGCCGCACTGTCACTTACATCATCCGCAGCGACCGCGCCGGTACCGAATCCTTGATCAAGGATCTTCGCCAGGCCATCTGGTCCGTCAACGCGAACGTCCCCTTAGCGAACGTCCAAACTATGGACGCCATCTATCGCCAGTCGCTTGCCCGGACCTCCTTTGCCCTCGTTATGCTTGCCATCGCCGGCGGCATGGCGCTCCTGTTGGGCATCGTCGGCATCTACGGGGTGCTCTCCTACGCCGTCACCCAGCGGACTCGCGAAATCGGAATCCGCATGGCTCTCGGGGCTCAACCCGGCGAACTCCACGGCTTGTTCCTCAAGCGCGGCCTCCTCCTGGCAGGCACCGGAATCGGCTGCGGCCTTATCGCCGCCGCTGTAGCCATGAGGTTGATGAAGACTCTGCTCTTTGAAACCAGCACTCTCGATCCGATGACTTATATCGCCGTCGCACTCACTCTCGTCGCCGCCGCCTTGGCCGCCAGTTACATCCCGGCACGTCGCGCGACCAACATCGATCCCGTAAACGCCCTCCGGGCCGATTAGCGGCATACGGTGGCATAAGACTTCCGGCACGAAAGAGCCTGAATACGACGTTCATTCTTCATCGAATTGCAGACTCCGGATGCTAATATTTCTCATTCAATCTCCTTCGCAACGAGGCTCTATGCAAACGCATTCCTATGCAGAGTGGCTTTCTTTTTACTCTCCATCGGTCTCTCCGTCGGGACGCTGACGGCGCAATCGACCTTGGGATCGATCGTCAGCACCATCAGCGACGCCAGTCGTTTGACGGTCGCCAAAGTCAGCATTCGCGTAATCAGCCAGGGCGAAAACGTCGCCACGCAGACGATGGGGGGGCGATCCGCTGGGCTTCGGCGATCTGCTTCGACCATTGCGAACCAGGTCTTGATTGCCCATAGGAACTCCCTATACGAGTCATAGCGGCAATCGTCTTGTTCCCGGCGCCGCTCCTCCTTATTCTGAGGTGGGGCGAGGCGTCAGCCTGCGAGCACGACATGCGGACCGCAACCGTCCGCCCCTTTCGATCAAGGAGAAGTGAATGAAGAAGAACCTGAAGTCGCTGCTCACCGTTTGCGCGGTTGCAGCTCCTTTCCTGTTAACGAGTGTTGCCAGCGGTCAACAGCCGCAACCAAATCAGTTCTGGTGGCCGAACAAACTGGATGTCTCGCCTCTTCGGCAGAACTCGGCCGAGTCCAACCCATTGGGACGAGATTTCAATTACGCAAAGGCGTTCGCGAGTCTCGACCTCAAGGCCGTCAAACTGGACATCCAGAGAGTACTTACCACGTCTCAGGACTGGTGGCCGGCCGACTACGGGAACTACGGTCCGTTCTTCATCCGGATGGCCTGGCACAGCGCGGGTACCTACCGGACGCTCGACGGCCGCGGCGGCGGCGAGGGCGGTCAGCAGCGATTTGAGCCGCTCAATAGCTGGCCAGACAACGCCAACCTCGACAAGGCGCGGCGTCTGCTTTGGCCGGTCAAACAGAAGTATGGTCAAAAGATTTCCTGGGGCGATCTCATTGTCTTGACCGGAAATGTCTCGCTGGAATCCATGGGTTTCAAGACCTTCGGCTTTGCCGGAGGACGCAGGGACGACTGGGAGCCGGAGATGGTCTACTGGGGCCCCGAGAAGAAGTTTATGGCCGATGAGCGCCATAGCGGAGACCGAAAACTTCAGAAACCGCTGGCAGCGGTTCAGATGGGGTTGATTTATGTGAATCCCGAGGGTCCAAACGGCAACCATGATCCGCTGGCAGCAGCCAAGGACATCCGCGAAACCTTCGGCCGCATGGCGATGAACGATGAAGAGACTCTCGCGCTGATCGCCGGTGGTCACAGCTTCGGGAAAGCGCATGGCGCGGCGGGTCCCGCCAATTGCGTAGCGTCGGAACCCGCGGCGGCAGGTTTGGAGAAACAAGGCTTCGGCTGGGAAAGCAAGTGCGGCTCCGGCAAAGGCGGGGACACGATCACAAGCGGTTTGGAGGGTGCCTGGACCTCCACTCCCACGAAATTTTCCATGGAGTACCTAAACAACCTTTTTGCTTTTGAATGGGTAAAAACCAAGAGCCCGGCCGGCGCAACCCAGTGGGTTCCCGCGAACGGCCAGGGAGCGAACCTCGTCCCTGATGCTCACGACCCGACCAAGCGGCACGCGCCGATCATGTTCACGACAGATCTTGCGCTGAAGGAAGACCCGAGCTACCGGAAGATTGCAATGAGATTCCGTGAGAATCCGGCGGAATTCGAGCTCGCGTTCGCCAAGGCGTGGTTCAAGCTCACCCATCGCGATATGGGCCCGAACTCTCGCTATCTCGGACCGGAGGTTCCTCGCGAAGACCAGATCTGGCAGGATCCGCTCCCGAAGGTCGACTATAAAGCCGTTGAGGTCAAGGACATTGCAGCGCTGAAAGTCAGGATTCTCGCTTCTGGCCTGAGTGTACCCGAACTGGTTCGGACGGCGTGGGCATCAGCTGCGACATTCCGCGGCACCGATATGCGGGGTGGCGCGAATGGTGCGCGCATTCGTCTCGCGCCCGAGAAGGATTGGGAAGCCAATAATCCGACCGAACTGGCGAAAGTGTTGCCGCGTCTCGAGGGCATCCGGCAGGATTTCAACCGCACGCTGACCGGCGGCAAGAGAGTTTCGCTCGCCGATGTGATCGTTTTGGGTGGCAACGCTGCTATTGAGCAGGCAGCCAAGAGTGCTGGGTACGACGTTCAGGTTCCCTTCACTCCAGGACGGACTGATGCGTCGCAGGCGCAGACCGATGTGGTGTCGTTCGCGGTGCTGGAGCCTACCGCGGATGGATTCCGTAATTACTATCGCAGCGGCCAGCGTATGTCGCCGGCGGAGATGCTGGTTGATCGTGCGAAGTTGCTGACTCTCAATGTTCCTGAAATGACGGCTCTGATCGGCGGCCTGCGGGCTCTGAATGCGAATGCCGGTCAAACCGCATACGGCGTATTCACTGATCGGCCCGGCACCTTGACCAACGACTTCTTCACAAACCTGCTCGACATGTCTACCAAGTGGAGCAAGTCATCGAACTCCGAGGGCGTTTACGACGGGCTTGACCGTAAGACGGGGAAGCTCAAGTGGACGGCAACCCCTGTGGACTTGGCCTTCGGGTCCAATTCCGAGTTGCGCGCCGTGGCAGAGGTATACGGCGCGGCCGACGGAAAAGAGAAGTTCGTCCAAGACTTCGTGAAGAGCTGGACGAAGGTGATGAATCTCGACAGATTCGACTTGCGCTGAGTATTGAACGGGCCTCTATGACAAGGATGGGATCGGATCGTCACTCGGGCGACCGGTCCTTTGGAGTCTCGACACCAACGAGCGGCGGCGTTCAATACGCCGTCGTTTGTTTTTGTGACGGGTTGCGACAAGAGGAAGGGATCCGGGATCACGCGGCGTGATTCCTCCCTTAGCGTCGTGGTAATCATTCGCCGACCTGGCGAGATCTTCGTCAATAAATCATGGCACGCGGATCATCTTTTTTGGCAACACTCAAAGTCAGAGTCTGTCTCTTTAGCCTTCGGCCCGCGCTAAGCGTCATGAAAAGGCGATTGAAAACTACGAACCAGAAGGTCGCATGTTCGAGTCGTGCCGGGCGCACCATTTTCCCTTCGTCTTTTGGTTCCTTGCCGCACTTTATAGAGGCTGGATTCGATGGTCCAGAGACTGCTTAGCAATCCCATTCGCTGTCCGGGCCTAAGCACCGGTTCGCGGCTGGACAGAGCCTCTCGTGCCAGCACGCTTCTGGCAACTTCGCGGAGGCGCCGATTCGTGTACGGTGGTAGCAAGCAAATCGCAGCATGACTTCCGGTACGCATCTGTTTCCGATGTATGGCGAAGCCGGAACCGGTTTGCTGGGCACGACGCCGCGACTGACTTCGCTGCTGATCAAACCGGCGTCTGCTGTCTGCAACCTGGATTGCTCCTACTGTTTCTACCTGGATCGCGACGCGGATCCGTATAAGGAACTGCCGGCGCGCCGGATGACTTCGGAGACGCTTGAGCGGCTGGTGGATACGTGGATGTTCTACTCGTATCCGAACAGCGTGTTTGCTTTCCAAGGCGGCGAACCTACGCTTGCCGGGTTGGGCTTCTTCGAGGAACTGGTGAAGTTCCAAAAGCAGTATGGACGGGACGGCCACAACGTTTCGAACGCCCTGCAAACCAACGCCACGCTGATCGACGAGTCGTGGTGTGATCTGTTGCGCGAACACAATTTCCTTTTGGGCGTTTCGCTTGACGGGCCGGAAGAAATCCACGACAAGTACCGCTACAACAAGGCGGGCCACGGCACGTTCCGCCGCGTGATGGAAGGCATCGAAACGCTACAGGAACAGAATGTGGAATTCAACATCTTGTGTGTCCTGAGCGATGCCAATATCGGCAGGGCGCGCGAACTCTACCGGTTTTACAAGAGTCTGGGTGTGGACAATATCCAGTACATTCCGCTGGCGGAATTTGGACCCGGCGGGGAGCGTCGGGAGTATACGATTACCGCTGAAGAGTATGGCAATTTTCTGGTGAACACGTTCGAACTGTGGTGGCAGGATCGGCGGAAGATGCGGATCCGGTATTTCGACAATATCGCGGAGGCACTGGCTGGTCAGAAGCCCGGAAGTTGTACGATGCACGAGACGTGCGACAGCTACGCGGTAGTCGAATATAACGGCGACGTGTTTCCTTGCGATTTCTTCGTGGAGCAAGATTGGAAGCTCGGCAATATCCAGCTTGATTCCTGGGCGGAAATCGCTCGGAGGCAGAGGCGCTACAGCTTTGCATCGAAGAAGACGCTGGCTCATCCGGAGTGCCAGGTGTGCGAATACCAATCGATCTGCCATGGAGGATGCCCGAAATTCCGGCATGGCCCGCATGGCGATTTCGCGGAGCTTGATTATTTCTGCGCCGCGTATAAGATGATTTACAAGCGCTCGGTGGGTCCGTTACGCGAGGACCTGAAGAAGCTCCTGCAGCAGGATCTGCCGGAGCTAGGCCGGCACGCGATCAGTCCGTATTAGGCACTTCGGAATGCAGCAAGGTGGCCTTTCCGCGATGGCGCGCCGGGAAAGCGGAGCGGGATGCGGATGGAGTTCCGCGCATCGCCCGCTGTGGCACAGCGGTAGGATCAGACGCTTGCAGGGAGCGGCTCTTCCTTGTCGATGCGGACTTTCGCGATCCGATTTTTCTCCATATCGAGGACGGTGAACTTGCGCGTTCCGTAGCGGACCTGCGTTCCTTTGGTAGGCAATTCGCCGAGCTGGAAGAGCAGGAATCCGGCTAGCGTCTCGAAGCCGGCATCGCCCGGAAGCTCGATGTGATATTGCGAGGCGAGGTCGCGGATGGTGGTGCTCCCGTCGACGACGATCACTTTTGCCGAGGCGGATGGCATGTGGCGCAGCACGTCATGTTCGTCGGCGATATCGCCGAAGACCTGCTCGAGCACGTCTTCGAGCGTGACGAGGCCGGCGATCGAACCGTATTCATCCACGACCATGGCGAGGTGAGTTCGTTTCTTGCGGAATTCATCGATGAGCTGATTCAACGGCTTCGATTCGGGGACGAAGACGGGCGGCCGGACGAAGCGTTTCAACTCAAAGGGACGCGCGCGGATGCCGCGGTCGCCGGCGAGCTTGCGTTCCTGCCAGGCGCGCATCAGGTCCTTGTAATGGACGATACCGATGATCTTCTCGATGGAGCCTTCGTACACGGGAAGGCGGGAATATTTGTGTTCAATCGCGATGCGGAGCATTTCGTCGAGGTCGGTATCGACCGGGACGGCGGTCATATCGTTTCGCGGAATCATGATTTCGCGCGCCGAGATGTCGGTGAGTTCGAGAAGCTTCTGAATGGCGGCTTCCTCGAAGCCTTCGAGGTGGCCTTCGAGGCGGCTACTCGAAATGATGTACTTCAGCTCTTCGGCGGAGTGCCCGCCGGAGCCGTGCGTGCCTTTCAATCCAATCAACCGGGACAGGAATGACGAGGACTGCTCGATCGCCCAGACGAACGGCCGGGCAATCGAGTGGAAAACGAGCAAGGGCGGCGCCATCAGGACGGCGAGACGCTCGGCCTTTTCGATCGCCAGATTCTTGGGCAGTACCTCACCGAGAACGACGTGCGCAAAGCTGATCAACAGGAAGGCAAAGCCGAAGCTGGCACCATGGATCCAGGGCGAAAGCTGAGGTGTGATCAGGGGCTGGGCCCAACCGACGATCAGGTTATAGATCGGCTCTTCGCCCGCCCAGCCGAGGCCGAGAGAAGCGAGCGTAACTCCGAACTGAGTCACGGAGAGCAGGCGGCTGGGGTTTTCGAGCAGGCTGATGGCGGCATTGGCGCCGACATTTCCCTGATCCGATTGCGCCTTCAGACGGGACCGGCGCGACGAAACTAACGACACCTCGGCGGCGGCAAAAAAACCGTTAATGACGACGATCGCAACCGTAATCAGCAGGCGATAAGGCATGGAATGGAAAGGCGAAAACCGGAAGCAATCGGTGGATCAAGCTACAATCGTGTCAGTGCGTTCTGGCCGTCTCGTTCGCTTCCTTAACTTGAGCATAGCGGTTTTGCTCGTGGCCCTAGCGGTCGCTCTCTGGTGGTTTGGGTGGAGGCCTCTTCCTCAAACTTCAGGAATTCTGTCCGCCCCGGTGTCGGCTGGCGCGCGGATTTCGCGCGACGCGCTAGGTGTTCCGCATATCGAAGCGGCGAATTGGGAAGACGCGATATTCTTGCAGGGGTTCGTCACGGCACAGGACCGGATGTGGCAGATGGACGCGCTGCGGAGGTTGGCAGCGGGAGAGCTTTCTGAAGTCGTGGGAAAGCGCGCGCTTGAGACGGACGAGGAATCGCGGCGATTGCGTATGCGGCGGATGGCGGAACTCCAGGAGAGGACTCTTTCCGCGGAGGATCGGCAGATCTTTGCCGCTTACGCGCGGGGCGTCAACTATTATCTCGAGACGCAGCGCGGCAATCTCTCGTTCGAATTCGCGGTGCTTGGATACGATCCGCGTCCATGGAGTGTGACGGACTGCCTGCTGGCGGGTCTCCAGATGCATCGCAACCTGACGACGTCGTGGAAAGAAGACTGGGCGAAGCGCAATATGTTGCTGGGCGCGAAGAGCCCGGAAGACCGGGCGCGCGTCGATGTGCTGTTTCCTGCGCGAGCAGGGTGGGAGCCGCAGCCGGGATCGAACGCGTGGGCAGTGGCGGGTTCAAGGACGGCGTCGGGCAAACCGATTCTGGCGAATGATCCGCATTTGGAATTTACGGCTCCGTCCACCTGGTACATGGTCCACTTGAAGGCGCCCGGATTGAACGTGCGGGGCGTGGCCCTGCCGGGCGTGCCGGCGGTGATTATCGGACATAACGACAAGATCGCGTGGGGCCTGACCAATTTGCATTTCGACGTGCAGGATCTGTACGAAGAGAAGATCGATCCGGCCACCGGACGCTATCTGTTTCAGAATCGAATTGAACAACCGGTGATCGAGCGCGAACCGATTGCGATCAAGGGCGAGAAGACGGCGGTGATTCCGGTGTTCGTCACGCGGCACGGTCCGGTGGTGATCACGGACGGACCCAAGGTGTATTCACTGCGTTGGACCGCGGCGGAGCCGGGATCGTTTCAGTTTCCATTTCTGCAAGTGGATCGGGCATCGAACTGGGAGGAATTTCGGGCGGCTTTGCGCCGGTTCTCGGGCCCGGGCCAGAACTTCGTGTACGCGGATACGGCCGGGAATATCGGGTATCAGGCGACGGGCATCCTGCCGATCCGCCAGGGCTTCCAGGGCGATGTGCCTCTCGACGGCGCATCCGGGAATCAGGAGTGGGCGGGATTCATTCCGTTCGACTCGC
Organism: Bryobacterales bacterium; assembly: GCA_038210135.1. Taxonomy (GTDB): domain Bacteria; phylum Acidobacteriota; class Terriglobia; order Bryobacterales; family Bryobacteraceae; genus JBBQWZ01. The sequence continues at coordinate 95,616 of JBBQWZ010000017.1, read as the reverse complement.
TACCGTCGGCGTACAATCCGGCGAGCGGACGGATTGTGACGGCGAATCAGAATCCGTTTCCGGCGGAATATTCGTACGCGGTGAACGGAACGTTCGCGCCTCCCTACCGGGCGAAGCAGATCACGGATCTGCTGGACGCGCGCAAAGGGATCAAGCCGGAAGACATGCTGGTGATCCAAAAAGACGTGTATTCCGGGTTCTCGCTGTTTCTGGCGCAGCAGTTGATCGAGGCCGCGGACCGGACGAAGGCAACGAATCCGGCGGTGGTTTCGTCGGTCGCCGTGCTTCGCAAGTGGAACGGGCAGATGGAAAAGGGATTGGCGGCTCCGGTGATCACAGCGAATCTGTTCCTACAGGTGCGCAAAGCTTTGGCGGAACGCGCAACGCCCGGTAAAGGGGCGCTCTACGAATCCGCGATGGCGACCGCGGTGATGGAGCGTCTGCTGCGCGAGCGACCGAAGGACTGGTTTCCGGATTGGGATCAGGTGTTGTTGAAGGCTATGGATGCCGGCGTAACGGAAGGCGCGAAGTCGCAAGGCAGCCGCGTGGACGCGTGGGATTACGGCCGGCTGAATCTGTTGACCATCAACCAGCCGGTGGGCGGACAACTGCCGGTTCTCGGAGCGTATTTCAACATCGGACCGTTTCCCATGAGTGGATCGTCTACGACGGTCAAGCAGACTACGCGAAGGCTGGGTCCGTCGATGCGGATGGTGGTGGATCTGGCGGACCTCGAAGCGTCGTTAAACAATTTGACGATCGGCGAGTCGTCGCAATTATTTTCCGGGCACTACAAAGACCAATGGAACGCGTACTACACCGGGACCAGCTTCCCGATGCAGTTCAATAAGGTCGATGCCAAGTCCACGCTGACCGTGCAACCGCTGAAATAACTTTGTTACTCGCCGGGATGCGTTCCATCGGCGTTCTCGTCAATCCGACGTTCATTTGACGCTCAGTGGCGCGGAGGCATGAAGTCGAGGTAGTGCTTCGGGCGAAATGGCCGCGTGCGATGACGGGGATGGATGGCGGTCCGCTGAAGTATTCGCTGGCGGTTTCGATACGCTACTCGATTCGCCGATTGTCGCGGGCAATCCGCACTACCCGGCGCATACCGGCGAAGCGGGATTTGTGACGGCGGCGAAGGATGTCTACGCGCGCGGCTGAACGACTGATTCTTTAGAACACGTTCCCGGCGCCCGGCGTGTACGTGGTCGCGATCACAGTGTTGGTGATCAGGGTATCCGACTTCACGACGCCGGAAAAGGTGCAGATTCCGGAATTGAAATTGGCGCTTCCGGCTTCCACCGTAAATTGCCCCGACAGCATGCGGAGGAATCCGCTGGCGTTGACAGTGATGCCCCCTGGCGACAGTTTCATTGTGCCGGTACCGCCATCGAGGACCAGCTCTTCTTCGGCTTCGATGGTGATTTTCTTTCCAGAGATGGTGACCTCGGTGTCGGAGATCTGAATCGCGCTTTCGAGCGCCAGAATCCGCTCTTCGAGTTCGGCCACAAGACGTCCGAGTTCCTCCGTGTCCTGACCGGGCTCGATCTCGCGGCCGAGCAGGCCGTTGCCTATGTTGAGTTCCTCGATTTGAATGGGCATGGTTCTGTTTTGGCAGAGCCGGACGTAAGAGTCAAGCTGGTGGAGCCAAGTCGATTAGGATATTCTTCATGGCCCTGATGAGAAGCGCGATCCTTGCCGGTTCGCAGAGTGTGTGGCTGCGCGAGCACGCGACCCGTTGGCCCTTCGTGAAGCGCGCTGTTCGGAAGTTCATGCCGGGCGAAGAACTGGCGGATGCCCTGGACGTTGCGAAACGGCTGGAGGGGGCGGGGCTGGGGACAGTTTTCACCAAACTGGGCGAGAACGTAATCGACCGCGCTGAGGCTACGGCGATGACCGAGCATTACCTCGAAGCGCTGGACCGGGCGAAATCGCAGGGGCTGCAGACAGAGGTTTCGGTAAAACTGACGCAGATGGGGCTCGATCTCGATCCGGATTTTTGTTATGAGAATCTTGAGCGGGTGGTGAAGGCGGCTCCGAACGTGGTGTGGATCGACATGGAATACAGCCATTATGTGGACGCCACGTTGAAGCTGTATCGGCGATCGCTCGAGAAGTTCGGCAACGTGGGCGTCTGCCTGCAGGCGTACCTGTATCGCACGGATGACGATTTCGCGTCACTGTTGCCGATGAAGCCGGCGATCCGGCTGGTGAAGGGTGCGTACCGCGAGGCGGCGGAGATTGCATTTCCGAAGAAGGCGGCCGTCGACGAAAACTACTTCACGCTTTCGCGGAAGATGCTGGACGCGGGCTGCCGGACTTCGATCGCGACGCACGACAAGGGCTTGATCGCGAGGATCGAAGCACTCGGCCATGCGAAGAAATCGTACGCGTTCACGATGCTCTATGGGATCCAGACGGGCGAGCAGGATCGGCTGGTGAAAGACGGGCACGACGCGCGAGTGCTCGTGGCCTATGGCGATTACTGGTTCCCCTGGTACATGCGCAGACTGGCCGAGCGGCCGGCGAATCTGTGGTTCGTTGCCAAAAACCTGATGAGCTAAAAGACTAGAGCATTTTCAAGAGTTTCAGTAGAGTGGCTGAACAGCATGTAATCCGCTTACTCCGCAGCGCTGCGCGCTGCTTCGTGCGCGGCACGGATTGAGCGCCGTCTGCATAAACTCAAGAAAGCACTCTAGGCGGCGCGCAGAGCGTGCTCCAGCGCTTCGACGAAGAAGTACTCGCCCCACATTACCGATTCGTCCACGCCGAGAGCTTTGTGGACGTGATAGACGCCGCCCTTGAGAATGCCTTCCCATTTCGGGTCGGATTTGGCGAGGTGCTGATCGCAAAGCGTCTTCAAGATGCGAACGGCGGTGGACCAGTACAGGTGCCCCTTCATCGGGTCGGGGACGATGCGGCAAAGGCGGAAGAAGCCGGCGGCGGCAATCGCGGCGGTGGAGGTGTCGAGCAGCGTGCGCGATTCGATGGGCGCGTCGTAGTCCCACGGCGGAACTCCGTCGGAAGGTGTGTGCGCGATGTAGTAATCGGCGCAGGCTTGCGCGGTTTCGAGGAAGTGCGGATCGCGGCTGTATTCGTAGCAGGTCCCGAAACCGTAGAGCGACCAGGCGAGTCCGCGCGACCAGCAGGAATCGCTGCGGTAGCCTTGTTGCGTGGATTGCTTAAGGAATTCGCCTGTTTCGGTGTCGAAGATGCCTTCATGCGCTGTCGAGCCATCGCCGCGAACGAGGAAGCGGCGGGTGGTCAAAGAGTGGCGCACGGCGATTTCGCGGAGGCGCCGGTCGCCGGTTTCGCGCGCGGCGTAAAAGATGATGCCGACGTTCATCATGATGTCGATGAACAGCGAATCTTCGCCAACGAAACTGCGGAGGTAGCGGCCGTTCTCCTGAAAACGGAGAGCCAGCGTGCGACCGGCTTCGATCAGGACATCGCGAAGTTCCGGCTCGCGGGTCCGCTGGTACCAGCGGTAATAAGTAGACAGAAAGACGAAGCCCAGGTCGTGGACGTCGCGGTCGTTCTTGCGGGGTTCGAGAGCCTTCGAGTATTTGGCGGCGTTGTCGAACCAGAACTTGCGTTCGTCCGAGTTCGCCGCGGACCGCTTTTCGAACAGCCACATCATGCCGGGTAGAAAGCCTTCGCACCAGTTGGTCCAATTGGGGCCGTCGTGCTTCCACTTGCCGTCCTTGGTGTACATCGGATAGAGATCCGGATGCTTCTCGATGAGGCGCTTTACCTGCTTCTGGGCGAATTTGAACGCGTCCTCGAACGTCTGCGCGCCTTCCGTGGCGAAGTGGATCAAGATATCTCCTTCGAAATACTTTTATTTGGATGCGGCGGCCGCATCGGTCCGCCAGTACACGACCAAGCCGGGACCGATCTTCGAGGTCGAAGTGGAGGATAGCCGAACTCCGCCCGGTCGAAGCGCCGGCGAAAGAGCGTCCCCGCCGGTCCGTTTGATGGCCGCGGTCCCGGCGGGAGGCATCGCAGCCAGATCGAACTGAGCCGTAAATACGCTACGGCTCTCCGGCCATTCCAAAGCCGTAAACTGCAACGTCACGAAGGGCACGCCAGCGGTCCGCTGGACTTCAACGACGCGGCCCGACAGGACAGCACCCTTTGGAACGATGGTCTTCCGCTTTATTTTCGCATTCTCCGACAAGATGGCGCGAACCGGATCTCCGATGCCAACGGTGGTGAGATCGATCAAGGATTCGATAGTCGTGAGGAGTTCAAGTTTGGGTGGCAGCTCCACGAGCGGCAGCAATTTCACTGGCGCGCTGGCTTCCGGTGTAGGGCCGTCATCAAATCGCAGAATGCTCTCGCCGACGTACTGGCGGCAATCGCTGAACAGCGCGCGATTGCGTTTTTCGTTTCCGCGGAGATCGACGAGGGTCAGGTCGCTGGCGAGAGGGAGTAGAAAATCGCCGTCGCCGATTTTTCGCCGGACATAATCCATGCGGGAAAATGTCCGGGAAAGGTCGAGGTTGATCGGAATGTCGTCGGCTTCGAACTCGAGGCGGAGGAGGTCGAGATTTTTTGCGAGGACCCAGAAGCTGCCGTGGAAGCCCGCCATACCCTCCTGGTTCCCGATTTTGAGGTGATATCCGCTGGACATCACGTGCACGCGAAAGTCCCACTTGAACACGGCGGCCCCTTCGATGGTGTCCTCGCCGCGATAGGTGTACGTCGGCGCGGAGGTTTGGAAGACCGCTTTTGCGAACAACGCGAAGTCGCCATTGCTGACGGCGCCCTGCGGAACCATATCTCGCAGATCCGTGGTTTCGAACTTCTTCGCTCCCGGCCAGGCAAAGATCTCGGCGCCGTCGACGAGCGCGACTTCAAGGCGCAGGGTATCGGAGAGGCGATATTTCTTGGCGGGCAGGGTCCGCGCGGAGCGTTCGATGGTTTCGAGGCAGGTGTAATTCGGAAGCCGGTCCAGCGTTTCGGCGGCGTGCAGTTTTACTTTGGCGAGCAACAACAGCTCAGGCGGAAGCCCGGAGTCGGTCTGGGCGGCTGACAAGATCGCGCCGAACAGGAACGCACATACACCCCGCATTGGCTTAATTATAGGCGCCGCGCTAACATCGAAGACGAATGTCAACAAAAGTTACGGTTTCAAACAATGGTCCGATTCGCCTCGAAGGCGACTTCACCATTCAGGATCAGGATGGCAAGGAGTACGGGCTGATGGGCCGCACGAAGATTGCGTTGTGCCGCTGCGGGTTTTCCGAGAAGAAGCCGTTCTGTGACGGGAAGCATGGCGTAAAAGGATTCGAGTCGCAGTGCCAGGCCTACGAACTTCCGCCTCCTCCTCCGCCGAAAATGTAAGCGCCGAATCCATCCGGCATACGGAAAGCCGCGGCATTCTTACGAAGACCAGCGGCTTTCTGGTCGAGGCGGGATTCACGCATTCGCTGACGCCGGCGCGCAACTGCACGTTTGGATGCACCTACTGTTACGTGCCGACGATGCGAGTCTACGGCGGATTGAAGCCGGAAGATTGGCAGCGCTGGGGCCAGTTCACCACGTTCAAACAGAATGCGCCGGAGTTGTTGCGTCGCGAGATCCGGCCCGAGCAGGTGATCTATTGTTCGCCGCTGGTGGATCCATATCAGCCGGCGGAGGCGTCAGAAAGCATGATGCCGCGCGTGCTCGCCGCGTTGATCGAACGGCCTCCGAACGTGTTTGTGATTCAGACACGGGGTCCGCTGATTTTGCGCGACTTGCCTCAATTGGCGGAGTTGTCGCGGCGAACTACTTTGCGCGTGAGCTTCTCTGTGACGACGAATCGCGAGGAGACGCGAAGTTGGTACGAACCGCTGTGCGCTTCGATTGCTGAACGTTCGGACGTGATTCGTACCTTGCGCGAAGCCGGCATTGAGACCTACGCAACGCTGGCGCCGCTTCTTCCGTGCGATCCGGAGATCTTGGCGGCGATGGCGATCGAGGCGTCGGGCCGCGATCTGGTGGGCGATCCGCTGCACGTCCGGGCAACGAAACCGAACGGAGCCACAACGCGCGACGCGGCAGCGAAGATTGCCGCGGTCCACGGCCACGGCGAATGGTTTGATCCTGAATTTCAAGAAGCGGTTGTGGAGCGAATCGATCGAGCGGCGCGGACGATGGGGCGGCGGTTTCGCACGGGACCGAAGGGCTTCGGCTGGTTGGCGAGAATGGAATAGGAACCATGAACAAAGACGTTTTGCAGTTGCTTGCCCGGTTGGGCATTGAGGATGTCAACTCCGGCGCGTGCGGCACGGAGTGGATGGAACCCGCGGGGGGCGAACTGATTTCCCGGAGTCCGGCTGACAATCAGGAACTGGCAACCGTGCGGATGGCGATGGAGGAAGACTACGACGACGTGGTCTGGTCCGCTGCAAAAACATTTGAGAAATGGAGAATGGTTCCGGCGCCGGTGCGCGGCCAGATCGTCCGCGAGATCGGCGACGAGCTCCGTAAACACAAAGACGACCTGGGCGCTTTGGTTTCGCTCGAGATGGGCAAGATCCTGGCCGAGGGCAAGGGCGAAGTGCAGGAGATGATCGATATTGCGGACTTCGCGGTAGGGCTTTCGCGCCAGCTATACGGCCTGACGATGCATAGCGAACGCCCGCTGCATCGTATGTACGAGCAGTGGCATCCGCTGGGCGCTATCGGCGTGATTTCGGCGTTCAACTTCCCGGTTGCCGTTTGGAGCTGGAATGCGCTGATTGCGATGGTGTGCGGCGACACGGTGGTTTGGAAGCCGTCGCTGAAGACGCCGCTGTGCGCGATTGCCGTGCAGAAGATCGCGACTAAAGTGCTGGCTCGTCATGGTTGGCTGGGCGTGTTGACGCTGGTGATCGGACCGGACGAGGTGGTGGGAACGCGGATGCTCGAGGACAAAAGGCTTCCGCTGATCAGCGCAACCGGATCGAGCCACGTGGGCCGGATCGTTGCGGAAACGGTCGGCAAGCGCCTGGGACGGACGCTGCTCGAACTCGGCGGCAATAACGGCGTTATCGTCATGGACGACGCGAATCTCGACATTGTGATTCGGGCGGTTTTATTCGGAGCGATCGGCACGGCGGGGCAGCGCTGCACCAGCGTCCGAAGGCTGTTTCTTCAGCGCGGTATCGCCGGGCCGGTCATCGAGCGTTTGGTATCGGCCTACAAGCAGATTCCGATCGGGCACCCGCTCGATGCGAAGACGCTGATGGGTCCGCTGATCACCTCCGCGGCGATCGATTCGATGCTGTACGGGCTGGAGATGGCGAATGAACAGGGTGGCGAAGTGCTAGTTGGCGGCGAGCGGATCGAAAAGGACGGCGGAAATTACGTTACGCCGGCGATCGTGAAGGCGCCTCCGCGGATGAAACTTCTGCAGCACGAAATCTTTGCGCCGATTCTGTACGTGATGGAATTCGACACGCTGGTCGACGTAATCGAGTGGCACAACAACGTGCCCCAGGGATTATCGTCGGCGATATTTACGGCCAGCGGAATCTCGGCGGAGACGTTCCTGAGCGCGCGGGGATCCGACTGCGGAATCGCGAACGTCAATATAGGAACCAGCGGCGCGGAGATCGGCGGCGCGTTCGGGGGTGAAAAGGAAACCGGTGGCGGACGCGAATCCGGCAGCGATTCCTGGAAGGCTTACATGCGGCGGCAGACGGTCACGATCAATTGGTCTACGGAAGTTCCACTGGCGCAGGGGATCGAGTTCGAGCTATAACTACTGCTGCTTGGGCGGTGCGGCGGCGCCCTGCTGCGGCACCGCTTGACGCCGCGGGAGATCCTTGGCTTTTCCAAGCTCGGTTGTAATCAGCATTTTCACGACGCCCAGCGTGTTCTTGAGCTCGCCGCCAGAGGCGGTAAAGAAGATGTGATCCTGCGAGTACTGGCGGTTGACGTTGAAATCTTTATCGATGAACAGCAGCACCGGGATGAACGGCCGGGTGTTTGAAGGCAGGTCCGCGTACTTAAAAAAGGCATCCTTGCCGACCCAGCCGACCGGGAAGGAAAGGCGATTCCGCTTCACGAATTCCGGGACGGTGCGCTGCGGCACTTCATCGACGGCGACTCCGACGACTTCGAAATCGTGATGGCGTTCGGCGAGCGCCCGCTCCAGATTTTGCGCGGTAGTCACGCAATGCGGGCATTCCGTGTGAAAGAACATCAGCACCGTGACCTTGCCCTTGTACTTGGCCATCGAGATCTTGCCCTTATCGGAATCGAAGACCATGTTTCCAACCGGACGCGGTACGACGGGTTCCGGAGTGGGGGTGGCGGCGAATCCAATCGCGCCCAAAACCAACGTAGCTAGCAGGAATTTCATGATGCTTACTTCTTCTTTTGACGTGCGGTAGAGGGCGGGGTTACGCCCTTCGAGCGCAGGTAGCCGACGATGTTGCCGTAATGCTCATTGAGAGACCCGACCAGCCGGACCATGGCGGCGACGGGATAGGACTTGCGTTCACCGATGGTTACTTCGGCGAGGGCCTTGGCGTCGGTCATATCTTTCAGGACACCATCGCAATAGGCGAATGAAGCGGCGAGCGCTTCCTGAATTTCCTTCTTGCCAGCCAGGCCGTGGACCTTCTCGGATTCGGCGGGGGCTTTGGTGCCGGCGATCGACGCGCAGAAGCTGTAGTTGCCCATCGCGGTGTGCTCCATCCACTCACCAAAGGGGCGTTGGCCGGGGGTCAGCTTGAAGGTGTAAGCGTCGGCGGGCATGGCTTCGGCCGCCTCGACGAGGTTGGCTTTCGCGCCGTTATAGCTCGCGGTGACGGTTTGGGTCAGCGGATTTTGCGCGAGCGCAAATGTGGCGCAGGCCAGCGTAACGATCATCAGCTTCATTTTCTAATTCTAACCCCGTAGCGGCAATCCGAGCCAACGACTGAGCGCTACATCCAGGCGATTAAGGGATGAAGCGTCAAGCCGGCCGATCCTGTTGGCAATACGCTCACGTGGCATTGCTGCGATTTTGTCGACCATAATTTGAGAGGGTTTGCGAAGACCGTTGGCGGCGGACGGAAGAAGAGGAATCCTGATGGCTGGGGCGTCCACAATTTCCGAGGTAATCGGACAGACGACGATGCTCGCGTGAGTTTCGTTGAAATCGTCGGACTGTACGATCACACCGGGGCGGGGTTTTCCGCGGGCACCGGAATGAACACCAACTACGATGTCTCCGCGTTTCAGCGCCAACCGCGGGTGTCGGTGGTGTTCTCCCAAAACCGGTCTTCCTCCCGCCGGACTTTGTTCTTCGCGTCGTGTTCGCTGACCAGGATCGATTGACGTCGAGCCTCCGCGAGTTCCGCGTCGCGATTGGCTTTCGAGAGGTACACCTCAAGGGCCTCATTGATGATGGCGTTCTTGCGTTTCTTCAGCCGCAGCGCGGCTTCACTGAGGCGCTTCTGGAGATCGGTGGAGATTCGAAAGCTGGACGTGGCAGAGGCCATGCCTCAAAATAACACAACGCAACACAGTCACTGGGAATTTGCCTTGCTGCAGTTACGGCTTAGAATCCGGTTTTCCATGGATAGATTCTTCCGCGCAGGACGGTTACATGAGGCCATCTATTTTGGATTCGGGTGGTCTCGCTCGTGATCAGCCAGTGCGGCTGGAACGGTGGGTTCCAGCAGCCTGAGGGCGGTCGCTTTTCTGTTTCAAGCGATATTCCGTGCGAAAACCGGAGCCGCGTGGAGAAGGTCTGTTCGTTCACTTCCAAGGAAAGCAGGCGTCGGCCCAGCACGTGGCTCAGCGCGGACTGTTGCTGTCGGTACGCGCTGCGAGATGTAGCCAAGGATCGGCCAGGAATGGCGATGTTCCAACGAGGTCCGTATTCCATCGTGGTCAGCGACCATTCGCCTCTGGTTCGTGATGGACGTGCTACTCGCCTAGATGTTGCAGGCAGCGGCGTGCCCGGAGTTAGCCTTCCGAATTCAAGAAAGAGACACTCGCGTAACCCATCCAAACCTGGGAGACCCGCATGCCGACGACTGGGCCGTGCCAGAACCGGTACATCTAGCGCATTTGGCTTTCGACTTCTTTAAGCCAATCCGGACGCTTCAGGACTTCGCGCGGGCGGCTGCCGTCGGGTGGTCCGATGATGCCTTCGCGCTGCATCATGTCTAGGATTCGCGCGGCGCGACCGTAGCCTAAACGTAAGCGGCGCTGGAGAGTCGAGGTCGAGGCCTTACCCATCTCGAGGACGCAGCGGACGGCGTCTTCGTACATCGGATCCTGTTCGCCGTCGTATTCCTCGATTTCCGGATCGTCGTCGTCGGACGGCGGAGCGAGGAGGAAGGTCTGGTCGTATTCGGGCTGGGCTTGTTCCTTCCAGAAATTCACAACGTCAGCGATTTCGGTCTCCGAAACATACGGGCCGTGCACGCGGATCAGGCGCGACGAACCCGGTGGCAGGAACAGCATATCGCCCTGGCCGAGCAGGTGTTCCGCGCCCATCGCATCGAGGACGGTCCGCGAATCGACGCGGGTGCGTAGTCGGAAGCTGATGCGCGACGGCAGGTTGGCTTTGATGAGTCCGGTGACGACGTCCACAGACGGACGCTGGGTGGCCAGCATCAAGTGCATGCCGACGGCGCGGGCCATTTGCGCGAGGCGCATGACGGATTCTTCGACGTTGGCGCGCTCGAGCGTCATCAGGTCGGCGAGCTCGTCGATCACGATCATGATGTAGGGAAGATGTTCGAGTTCTTCCTCCTCGGTTGAAGAATCCTCGAACAAGCTGCGCGGCTTGTCCTTCAGCACCTTAATCTTCTTATTGAACTGATCGATATTGCGGACGCCCAGAGACGCGAGCAATTTGAGACGCCGCTCCATTTCGAGGACGGCGTTGCGGAGCGCATTGGTGGCCTTCTTCGCGTCGGTGATCACCGGCGTCAGGAGGTGCGGAATGCCTTCGTAGAGGCCGAATTCCACGCGTTTGGGATCCACCAGGATCATGCGGACTTGCTGTGGTGTGGACTTGTACAGCACCGACATGATCACGGAATTGACCATGACGGACTTGCCGCTTCCGGTCGAACCAGCAATCAGCAGGTGCGGCATGGTTTCGAGCGACGTGACTTTGATGCGTCCGCTGATGTCTTTGCCGAGGGCCATGGTCAGCGGCGAAGCGGAGGTATTGAATTCCTCGGATTCGAGAATCTGACGGAGGCTGATGACTTCGCGCTTGGTGTTTGGAACTTCGATGCCGACGGTCGGCTTGCCGGGAATTCGCTCAATGAGTACGGATTCGGCTTGTAAGCCGAGGCAGAGATCCTCGCTCAGCGTGGTGATGCGCGAAAGCTTGACTCCGGCTTCGGGCTTGAACTCGAAAGTGGTCACGACGGGCCCAGGGTTGATCTGGACCACGGAACCGCGCACGTTGAATTCTTCGAACTTCGATTTGATAGCGACGGCGGTGTCCTTGAGTTCCTGGCTGTCGTAGGCGAGGCGGGCGCTGGGCTCGTTCAGCAGGTTGGTATTTGGAAGACGCCACGACGCGGGGCGTCTGGCGGAAGAACGGCGGGTGGACTGTGCTTCTTCGCCATTGACCAACTGCGGAGCGGTGGGCTCGTCCCACGGGGCGGTTTCCGCGGCGGGCGGGGGAGGCGTATACATCTCGAGCGTATGGATCGGAATGTCGTCCACGGCAGGCGCGGGAACGGGCGGAGGGACGGATCCGCGCTTGGATCGCAGGGCGGGTGGAATGCTGATGGGTGCGGGCACCGTCTTCGGATCGGCGGCAACCAACGCATTGGCGGAGGCGGGGACGAGCGGGAACTGGCCGTGGCGCCGCAGCGGATTCTCGTCGTCATCTTCTTGAGCCATCTTCGCCATGGCACGGCGCGCATTCCGGACCTTGGCTTTTTCGATGGCGCGTTGGGCGCGGCTTTCATTCCACTGGCGCCAGCGGGCAACGAGGCGGCCGAACACAGCGGCGGGGCCTTCGAGCCAGCCAGCGAGCACGGACATGGAGAAACGGGAGACGAGATAAACGCCTACGACAAATGCCGCCGCGGTCATAAGCGCAGCGCCCATGCCGTTTAGATTGGCGACGAGCGCATCCGCGAGCAGGGATCCGAGCATGCCGCCGGCGGGAAGTATTTTACCGATGGGACGCCAGGCCGGAAGCAGGGTGAAGGTCGAGCAGATGGATCCGATCAGGAGCGCGGCTCCGATCACCTTGATAAAGGGCGCGGAAATCTGCGAAGAAAAGAGCCACTTCCAGCAGAGGACGAAGAGCAGCACGGGGATTCCGTAGGCTGCGAGGCCGAAGAACTGCAGGAAGACGTCGGCGAATAGAGCTCCGACCAAGCCGCCTAAGTTGCTTGGTTTGGCCGCGCCTCCGGCTGTATTCCAGGAGGGATCCTGCGGGTAATACGACGCCAGACTGAACAAAACGAATAGTCCGGCGAGCAAAAACACCACCGCGGCGGCTTCATTGAGCCGCGGATGTCGAGTTGGTCCTAATATCCTCATCCCGCGTAGCCGCGGAAATAGGCCAGAGCGATTACTAGTATGCCAAAGATTATGCGGTAGCCGACGAAGAAGTTCAGGGAGTTGTTGCGGAGGTAGCGCATGAAGAAGCCGATGACCAGGCATCCGGTGGCGGCGCTGACCAGAATTCCGAGGGCGAAAGGGACGCGGAGGTCGGGCGCGAGTCCGCCGTGTTTGGTGAGATCGTAGATGTCCTTGAGACCGGCGGCGGCGATGGCGGGGGTGGACAGGAGGAAGGAGAATCGGGCAGCAGACTGGCGATCAAAATCGCGAAAGAGTCCGGCGGTGATGGTGATGCCGCTGCGCGATGTTCCGGGGATGACGGCGATGGCTTGCGCCAGACCGATGGCGGCGGCGTCGAAGCCGCCCAGATTACTGAGGTCGCGGATCTTGCGGCCGGACCGCTCAGCGAGAGCCATGAGAAGTCCGACGCCGATGAGCATTCCGCCAATCAGGTACGGTTGATGCCGCCAGACCTCTTCGGCCTGGTGCTTGAATAAGAGACCGGCAATGCCGATGGGGAGCGATGCGCCGGCCAGTAGCCAGAGGAGCATGCGATTCCGGCGAAGCTCGGGATCGGGTCCTCCTTTCAGGCCGAGGCCCTGACCGATGATTTGCAGCCAATCGCGGAAGAAGTAAATCAGGACGGCGGCGAGTGTTCCGATGTGGAGGGCGATGTCGAACGATAAACCCTGGTCCGGCCAGCCGAACAGCCAGGGAACCAGCGCCAGATGGGCGGAACTGCTGATGGGGAGGAATTCAGTGAATCCCTGAAGGATTGCAAGCACTACGACCTGGAGCAATGACATTCCCAACTAAGGTAACTCACAGGGGCAACGCAAAGGCTTGCGCCGGGTGCGGCGGTTTCCACGGGGACGTACAATCAGCAAATGCGCATTCCTGCTTTGCTGCTGGCGGCGGTGCCGGCCAAAGCGCCGGGCTGGCGCGGAGTAGCGACTCGACCACGGTTCACGAAAAATGTGGCGGCCTGAAGACCTGTGAGACACGAGGTCCGCGAAACCGACTAAAATCATACGCAGTCTAATGCAAAATGCCGTTGTTCTGTTTCTGGCTGGAGCCGCGCTTGGATTCGCGCAACCGGCGAATCCGCTGGCTCCGTTCATCCAGGAAAATTACACCAAGTACGAATACCGGATTCCGGTGCGCGATGGCATCCGGCTGTTCACTTCGGTCTATATTCCGAAGGACGTTTTCTCTGAAGGCAAAACGTATCCGATTCTGTTCGACCGGACTCCGTACAGCGTGCGGCCTTATGGCGCGGATGAATACCGGCCGAGCCTGGGGCCTTCCGAGCTCTTCACGAAAGACAAATATATCTTCGTGTATCAGGATGTCCGCGGCCGCTACATGAGCGAGGGTTCGTTCACCGAGATTCGCCCGCACAAGCCGAACAAAGGCCCTAAGGATACGGACGAGAGCACTGACACGTACGACACCATCGAGTGGCTGATTAAGAATCTGCCTGGCAACACCGGCAAGGTCGGGATGTGGGGCATTTCGCAGCCCGGCTTCTTTACCAGCGCCGGAATGATCGACGCGCATCCCGCCCTGGTTGCCGCTTCGCCGCAAGCTCCGGTGACGGATTACTACATGGGCGACGACAACTTCCACAACGGCGCGTTTATGCTGGCGGCGAACTTTGGGTTTTATACCGGCTTCGACGCGCAGAAGAATCCGATGCTGCCGCCGACGCGGACGCCGTTTAATTACGGGACGCCGGACGGCTACGAGTTCTATCTGAACATGGGATCTCTGCTCGCCGCGGACCGCAAGTATTTCGAAGGCAAGAATCCGTATTGGACGATCAACATCGAGCATTCCGCCTACGACGAAACGTGGCAGGCGCATGCGATCTGGAGGCATCTGAAGAACATCAAGCCGGCGGTGTTGACGGTGGGGGGATGGTTTGATGCGGAGGATCTACAGGGTCCGCTGCGGATGTTCGAGTTCATGGAGAAGCACACGCCGCCCAAGAACAACACGCTGGTGATGGGCCCTTGGACGCACGGCGGATTCGCGCGAGGCGACGGCGACAAAGTCGGCAACATCAGTTTCGGTTCGAAGACCGGCGTTTTCTATCGCGAGAAGATCGAGTTCGCGTTTTTCTCGTATCACCTGAAGGGCAAGGGTGACGGCAAGTTTCCGAAAGCCTGGGTGTTTGAGACCGGCGCGAATCAGTGGCGGCGGTTTGAAACCTGGCCGCCGAAAGCGGCGCAGGCGAAGTCCATTTTTCTCGATGCGAAAGGCAAGCTTTCGTGGGAACAGCCGGGCGTGTCGGCATTCGACGAGTACGTTTCCGATCCCAATAAACCGGTGCCGTATATCGGGCACGTTGGAATGGGAATGCGCGGCGACTACATGACCGAGGATCAGCGTTTCGCGGCGACCCGGACGGACGTGTTGGTCTACAAATCCGAAGTGCTCGACAAGGATGTCTCGGTGTTCGGCCCGATCGCGGTGGACCTCAAGGTTTCGACGAGCGGTACCGATTCCGACTTCGTGATCAAGGTGATCGATGTGTATCCGGGCGAGTATCCGGATCCGAATGTGACGGACAATCCGCGGGGGCAGCCGGCAAATACGATCCGGCTGGGCGGATATCAGCAACTGATACGCGGCGAGCCTTTTCGAGGCAAGTTCCGGAAGAGCTTTGAGAAAACGGTCCCATTCGAGCCGAACAAGCCGGATCGCATTACGTTCCATCTGCCGGACGTGGCGCATACGTTCCGTGCCGGGCATCGGATCATGATCCAGATTCAGAGTTCGTGGTTTCCGCTAACCGATCGCAATCCACAAAAGTTCATGGACATTCCGCGGGCGCTGCCAACGGACTTTGTGAAGGCCACGCAACGCGTTTACGTTGGGGGATCGGATGGCTCGAAGATCCAGATCTCGGTTCTCGAGTAGGTGTCTGGTCGCGATCCTACTGCTGGCCGAGGGCCGGCGGATTCGAACGTGGAGGAAGTGATCCGGACTTTCTTTCTCCGCCAACCGGTCTTGTGGGTGGAATGATTCGCCGGCTACGCGTGAGCGGCGAGATACACCCTGAGGCGTTCGACGCTTTTCCGGATTTGCTTGAGGCCGATCGCGAAGAGGATCACTGCGGATATCTTGCCGATTAAGCCGACGGCCAACAGCGACGAACCGACCGCCGCTTCATTGTGGAAGACCTTCTCCGTGAAAAGGGCGACGGCGGTTGGACCCATTCCGATGCCGATGAGGTTATTCACGAACAGGTAGAGCGAGGACGCCTGCGCGCGCATGTTGTTCGGCATAATCTGCTGCATGGCGGCGGGCGCACAGCCGAACGGCGCCGCCGTCAGGAACGTCGAGAAAAATAGCAGCAACATCGCCAGGTTCAGATTTTCGGTCAGCAGGAACCAGGCCCCGATGGGTAATTCGATCAGGATGGCGTACAGGGGAACGCGCAGGTTGGCGTCTTCGATGCCGCGGGAACGCATCCAGTCGGCGAGGCGGCCGCCGGAAATCACGCCGAGAACTCCGGCAGCGGTAACGATCGCGCCGAAGCTGATTCCGGCTGAGCCTTCCTTCAAGGCAAAATGCCGGACAAAGTAAGTCGGGATCCAAGCTGACGCGGCATAGGTGGTGAACGCGACGCTGGCGAAGCCGAAGTTGTGGCAGATGAAGGTAGGCAGGTTTTGCTTCACGTAGGCGGCGACTTCGGAAATGGGGAGCTTAGCGGCTCCGGCGCGGACACCGCGGCGGATGGGTTCGCGAACCGTCAGTAGCAGGGGTGCTAGAAGGAGGCCGGGCAGGCCGACTATAAAGAAGATAAGCTGCCAGCCGCGAATTTCACCGAGTAGGGGCACCAGGTACGCCTCTTTCCCCGACGCGAGGTTGACGACGATTCCACCGAGGAAGAAAGCGAGTCCGGAGCCGATATAGATTCCGGCACCGTAGACGCTCAAGGCCGTGGAACGCCGGTGCGGTGGAAAGTAATCCGAAATTAGCGAGTAGGCGGACGGGGACAGGGCGGCTTCTCCGACTCCGACGCCGACACGGCAAAGGAGCATCTGGGCGTAATTCCGCGCGAGACCGCAACTGGCGGTAAACAGGCTCCAAAGAGCGAAGCCCCAGGCGACGATGCCGCGGCGGCTACGGGAATCGGCGAGACGTCCGAGCGGAATTCCGAAAAATGTGTAAAAGACGGCGAACGTGAAGCCCATCAGCAAACTGATCTCGGTGTCGGAGATTCCGAGGTCGCGGCGGATGGGGCGCACCAGCAGGCTAAGAATCTGGCGGTCGATGAAGGAGAAGACGTAGACCAGCGTCAGGACTCCGACGACGTACCAGGCATAGCCGCTGGCGGGATACGGCGGCTCCGAAGATGCGGCTTGCGGCGTGGGAGTTGAAGAAGCTTTTGGCACGGCCCGGTTAGGATATCGCGTCCTGGCTGTGGATGGCGCAGCTCGTCAAGCGGGATTCATGAAGTCGCGAATGTATTGATTCACGAGTTCCGGATGCTCGTGGGCGATCCAGTGAGAGCCTTCCGGAATGCGGAGGATGGTGAGGTCGGGGATGTATTCGTCGAGGCCGGTGAGGTTCCCTGGAAGGAGAGCCTGGTCCTTCTCGCCCCAGATCACCAGAGTCGGCACGCGGACGGTGAAGAGGGCAGGATCGGTTTTGAAGGATTCGCCGGCGATGCCGTGCTCGGCCGAGGGTGGCGCGAGCGGGGAAGCGCGGTAGTAATTCAGTCCTCCGACCAAGGCGCCGGGTTGCGACCAGGCCTTCACATATTCCGCACGGACGTCGTCGTCCATCCAGGGACCGAAAACCATGGCGCCGAGGCGGCGATAATTCTCGCGAGGCAGCACTTCTTCGGATTTCGGAGAGCGGAAGAAGAGCATGTACTGGCTGGCCTGCTGCTGCGCCGGGTTGTCGCGGAGTTCGCGTCCGAAGACGGCGGGGTGGGGAGAATTCAGGATGATCAACTGATGCAGCCGGTCGGGATGCGTCATGGCGAAAGCCCAGGCGACGGCTCCTCCCCAGTCGTGGGCGATCAGTGTGAATTTGGCGTGCGCGTC
This sequence comes from Bryobacterales bacterium, assembly GCA_038210135.1. Taxonomy (GTDB): domain Bacteria; phylum Acidobacteriota; class Terriglobia; order Bryobacterales; family Bryobacteraceae; genus JBBQWZ01. Next base: position 78,034 of record JBBQWZ010000017.1, on the reverse strand, counting down.
GCCCAACAGGTGGTCGGCGAGGGCGCGAATGTCTTCGACGAGGATGCGGGCTTTGTAATGCTCGACGCCTTCCGGCTTGTCGCTCAGGTTGTAGCCCCGGAGGTCGGGCGCGACGGCGTGATGGTCCTTTGAGAATTCGGTCAGCTGGTTTCGCCATTCGTACCAGAATTCCGGAAATCCGTGCAGGAACAGCATCAGGGGGCCTTTCCCGGCGGACACATAATGCATGCGGATGCCGTTGATCTGCGCGTAGTGGTGATCCATGGACGAACAGTTTATCGCGTGTCAGGTGCCGGAAGGCTAATCCTTGAGTCAACGATGGCCGATAAGACGACTAGATGACAAAAGATGCGCGTCGCCATGACCGTTTGTTTTATGGTGGCCCGGTCCAGGTGCTGTGGAAGGACGGCCGCGGGCAGGAGAAGTTTGCCCGGGCAAAATGCCTCAATATTTCGGAGTCTGGCATGGAGCTGGAGTGCCCCGAGCCAATCGAGGTCCGAAGTTACGTGGTGATCCGCGCGGACCGTATCAAATTCACAGGCAACGCATCCGTCCGTCATTGCTCGCGATATGCAGGGAAGTATCACATCGGATTCGAGTTCAGCTCCCTGGAGAAGACCATCACCCAAGCGCTCACACGCGACTTGGTCTCCACTTCCCGCTAGGCCGTCCGGTTCAGCTGGTCTCCCCCATCAATTCTTTCCATCGACCCCATAAAAACTTTTGGGTGTAAGCCCGCGTCGACGGCACCTATACTAGGGGCTTGTCACGCGGTGACGCTCGTCTCCCTCTACGGGCCTAGTTGCCCAGCCGGAGGTTTGCGTTACAAGGAGATCCATGCCAAGGCTGTACTTACGCTGGCTATTCGCAATGGCCGTCGTGTTTCTACCGGTTTCTGCATTCGCGCAGGCGGCTCCGAGTCTGGAAAAACGGCTGGAGGCGCTGGACGCGGCGACGAAATCGGCCCAATCGGCCGGCGACAACGCATGGATGCTGGTGAGTTCCGCGCTGGTGCTGATGATGACCGGCCCGGGTCTGGCGCTGTTTTACGGCGGACTGGTGCGGCGAAAGAACGTCCTCGGGACGATGATGCACAGCTTCGTCCTGATGGCGCTGGTCACTGTACTGTGGGCGGTTTTCGGATACAGCCTGGCGTTCGGCGAGGGCACCGCGTTCTTCGGCGACTTCCGCTATCTGTTTTTGAATGGAGTGGGCGCGGCGCCCAATGCCGTTTATGCGGCAACCATTCCGCAGCAGACCTTCATGATCTATCAGTTGATGTTCGCGATCATCACTCCGGCTTTGATCTCGGGTGCGTTCGCGGAACGGATGCGCTTCTCTGCGATGTTGCTGTTCACTTCTTTGTGGCTGGTAATCGTATACCTGCCGATGGCGCACATGGTTTGGGGCAAAGGCGGCTTCCTAAACGCCGCGCTCGGCGGCGTGATCCCATGTTTCGATTTCGCAGGCGGAACGGTGGTGCACATCACATCGGGCTTTTCCGCGCTCGTCTGCGCGCTGTATATGGGCAAGCGCCGCGGATATCCGCAGGAACCGATGCGGCCGCACAGCCTGGTGCTCAGCGCGATCGGAGCTTGCCTGTTGTGGGTGGGCTGGTTCGGATTTAATGCCGGTAGCGCGCTGAACTCGTCGAGCCTTGCGACCAGCGCTTTTGTCGCGACTCACTTCGCAGCGGCCGCCGCGACACTGGGCTGGCTGGCGGGTGAATGGGTGCACAACGGAAAACCTTCCATGCTCGGCGGAATATCCGGATGTGTTGCCGGGCTGGTTGCGATTACCCCTGCCTCGGGATTTGTGAAGCCGTTTCCGGCATTGCTGATTGGTTTGCTTGCCGGACTGTTCTGTTTCTTCATGGTCACGTGGGTGAAAAACAAATTCCGTTATGACGATTCGCTCGACGCGTTCGGCGTGCACGGCGCCGGGGGAACGCTTGGCGCGATTCTGACGGGCGTCTTCGCCACCAAAGAAATCAACGACCTCATGAGCGGGAAGCCGCTCGGCTGGGTGGACGGCAATCTGATCCAGGTGTGGAATCAGACGCTGAGCGTGCTGATCGCAGCGGGACTTGGGTTGGTCGGCACGTATTTACTTTTGAAGATCTGCGACGCCGTCCTGGGTGGCGTTCGCGTCACGCCGGACGAAGAGATTCAAGGTCTCGACCTCAGCATGCATGGGGAAGAAGGGTACAATTTCGAGGCATAGCAGATTGTCTCTGAACTGCGGATCTTCCCATGAAAAAACTTGAAGCGATCATCCAACCGCACAAACTGGAAGAAGTAAAGGAAGCACTGAAGGGCATCGGCGTGGACGGCATGACGATCGCCGAAGTCCGTGGGCATGGGCGGCAGAAGGGGCACAAGGAAATCTACCGGGGCATGGAATACCAGGTGGACCTGCTGCCGAAGATCAAGCTCGAACTGGTGATCCAGGACGCACGGCTCGAAGAAGTGCTAACCGTGTTGACGAATTCAGCGCGCACGGGCAAGATCGGCGACGGAAAGATTTTCGTGTTCGACGTGCTTGATGCGATCCGCATTCGCAATGGCGATCGCGGAGCATCAGCGCTCTAGGGTTTCATGACCGCAGTTGCTCCCAGCCGTGCGTCGTTTATCGAGGCGCAGGTGCGCGCGGCATTTGCCGATGCCATCGTCGGCAAGTTTCCCGAAGGGATCGCCTTATTGGCCGTGGGCGGATTCGGCCGCGGCGACCTGTATCCTTTTTCGGACGTCGATATTTTATTACTCGTCGAGTACGAGCGGCTGACCGCACCGATCCGCGAAGAGGTTTCGCGTTTCCTGCAATTACTGTGGGACGCTGGCATGCGCGTCAGCCATTCGGTGCATACGCTCGAGGAATGCCTAACGCTCGACGAAAATAACGTTGAGTTCGCGATCAGCTTGTTAGACCGCCGCTTTCTTGCGGGCGACGCCGGCTTGGACGCGCGCCTCGAAGAGCGGATGCCGCAATTCCTGCGTGGGCAGCGTTTGGCGGTACAAAAACGGCTCGCCGCCATCACGCGGTTGCGTCACGGAAAATTTCAGAATTCCATCTACCACCTCGAGCCAAACATTAAAGATGGTCCGGGTGGATTGCGTGATTTGCAGGTGATCCACTGGCTGCGAAAGCTAGGAGCTGAGGACGAAGACGGCGACCTGACAGCGGCTCGCGAATTCCTGAGCGGAATCCGCACGCGGCTGCATACGTTGGCGGGCCGCGACCAGAACATCCTGAATTTCGACGCGCAGGATCACATCAGCGGACGCCCCGCCGAGTTGATGCGGAGTTATTATCGCCACGCCCGCGCTGTCTATCGCGCGCTGATTCTCAAACTGGAGACGGTGGAGTCGGCGGCAAGCGGACTGCTTTCCCAATTTCGAGACCGGATTTCCCGGCTGTCGAATTCCGAATTTACGGTTTCAAAGGAACGCGTCTATCTGCGGCATCCGCGCGCGCTCGAAGATGATCCGCGGCTGTTGATCCGGCTGTTCCTGTTTGTCGCGCGTCACGGGATCCGTCTGGCTCCGGATACGATCCGGCGGCTGACGGCAAATCCTCCGGCTGTCGAGATCACGTGGAACGATTGGAAAGAAATCCTCGGCGCGCGCCACGCCTTGGCCGCTCTGCGCGCGATGCAGGCCAGCGACATGCTGGCGCGAGTGCTTCCCGAGTGGCTGAATATTGAATACCTGGTCGTCCGTGATTTCCATCACCGGTATTCGGTGGATGAACATACCATCGTCGCGATCGAATCCTTCGATCACATCGATGATGGGCGGTTCGGCAATCTTATGAGCGAAATCGAAGATGGCGCTCTGCTGCGGTTTTCGCTGCTGCTGCACGATATCGGCAAGGGCGGCGGAAATCATGTCACGGAATCGCAGCGGCTGGCGGAGGGAATTTTTGAGCGCTTGCAAATTCCGCCTGCGCAGCGGGCCCATATCCGTTTCCTGGTTGCCCGCCACCTCGAAATCTCGACCATCATGAACTCTCGCGATCTGGATGATCGCGAAACAGCGAGGCTGCTGGCCGATCGCGTCGAGACTGTCGAGAAACTGAAGCTGTTGACGCTGGTTACGTATGCCGACATCAGCGCAGTGCATCCGACCGCCATGAGTCCGTGGAAGCGCGAACAGCTTTGGCGAGCGTATCTTGCGGCAAATCACGAGTTGACTCGCGAGTTGGAGACAGAACGCATTCATCAGGGCGCGGGCCGGCCTGCCTTTCTCGAAGGCTTTCCGACGCGCTATCTGCGGACACATTCGACCGAAGAGATCGCCTCGGACGCGGAGTTAGCCGCAAAGGCCAAGGAAAGAGGCATCGCGCTCTCGCTCGAACAGGAACGCGGAATTTACCGGCTCCGCATGATGACGCAGGATCGGCCCGCGCTGTTCGCGAAGGTGGCCGGAGCGTTGGCGGGATTTGGGATGAACATCCTCAAGGCGGAGGCCTTCGCCAACAATCAGGGGCAGGTGCTCGACTCGTTTGCGTTTGCGGATCCGATCCGGACGCTCGAGTTGAATCCGGGGGAAGACGAGCGGCTGTTGGATGTCATCGAGAGGGTTGTGCTGGGCAAAGTCGACCTCGATCATTTGCTTCGCGGCCGTCCGCGACCTATTCTTCCGAGCCGCAAAGCAGCAGTGGCCGCGCGAGTATCGTTTGACCAGGAAGCGTCTTCGCACGCCACGCTCATCGAGATTACGGCCCAGGACCGGCCAGGTTTGCTGTATGACGTCGCGCGAACGCTGACGGCCGCGGGATGCAGCATCGATGTCGTCTTGATCGACACCGAAGCGCATAAGGCGCTGGACGTCTTTTACGTGACTTGGAATGGCGGCAAAGTTCCGTCCGCTGACGAGGCGGTACTCCGCGAGTCGCTGCTTTCGGTCTTGGGCGCCTAAGCTAGGCCGACGTTGTTTCTGAACGATCTCATCCACCAATTCACCATCGGCTGAGCCGGTAAACCGTGGGTTTTATGGGCGGACGCCGTCTCGCACGTACACTTCCGCCTGCTGGCCGCCGCGTTCAAACTGGCGGATTAGGTGGAACTGGCGATGCGCCAAGTCCGCGCCCGTCACCGGCGCATCGTACCCGTAGTAACGCCGCATCATCGGGCTGAGAATCGGCAGCAAGCCGCCGGGCCAGACGCGGGTGTAGACCACGGCAACATTCGCTTGCCGCGGATCGAACGTCGACGCGCCGAAGTCGCGCGATTCGACCGCGGTCACCGGCCTTGAGACGTAGCCGAATTCGGGACGCCGAATGGCATCGGTAAATGGCCACGCCGAAGCAATCGCCTGATTCGCGTAGTTCGTCTCGATGTAGCTGGCAGCGTCCTGCTGGAGCCGGACGAAATCCACCACCGCTAAATTGTTCTCGAACGGAAACGGGTACGGGGGCGCCCAGAAGTTGCTGACGATCAGTCCGGCGAGAAGAGCGAGCCGAATCCAGATCCTCGGAATCGAGGCGAATGCCGCGCAAAGAATCGGAAAAATGGGGAGCAGGTATCTTTCGAGAGCGGCTCCGCCAAGCAGGGTGACGGCGAGGGCCTGCAATGCCGCGAATGCCAGGCACAGGGTCCAGGCGGAAGTTGGTGTGGGCTTCGTTGCCGCGCGCGATTTCCACCATACGTAGACCAGAGGCAACGTGCCGATCCATCGGAAGTCGGCGAAAAACAGATAGAAAATCCGGCGAAGGATCGCAAAGAGGGCGCGTACAGGGTGGAGCGCGTATCCAATGTTGTACTGCGCAAACTGCGAATCTCCGAGGAAGTTTCCGGTAGCGGCGCGGAGGATCAGGAGCCACGCTCCCAGGGCAATCACAGGGGCAAGGAAGTAGGCGGATTCGCGGCGGCGTCCCTCGTGCCATAACCACGCGGCGAATACGACCGGAGCGACGATACTGGTTTCTTTCGTCAATACGAGCAGCGTGCAGCAGGCGGCGCACAAAGCGAATCGGCGGTCCAGAAACAGGACCAACGCAGTCGTCGTCAGCGCCATCGCCGGCATGTCGAGCTGCGCCATCATCGCTTGCGTGAAGAACAGCGGTGTGACTAGCAGGAAGGCAGCGGTCCAAGAAGACGAGACTCCAAGCCGCTTAGCTAAACCGGCCGTGGACGCAAGTGCAAGGCCGGCGATGGCGAGCATACCGACTCTCGTGATGGAAATTGAATAGCCAAAGATCTTCCAGACCAGTGCGAGGTATGCCATCACAGCGGGCGGATGGACGTTCGGCGTAGTCATTCGCGGAACCCAGGCCCCGTCTCGCAGGATGTCGAGTGACGCGGGAATGAACTGCCCGAGTTCGTCCCAGAAAAAGGGGAGACTCAGTAGCGAAAAATGGAGTGCAACGAGAAGCGCGAAGCAGAAAGCCCACGGGCGCACGGCGTCCAAATAGCGCATCGAGTGCAGACTTCTTCGCAGATCGATTACTGAATGACGGCTTCCGGCGCGTGCGGTCCCAGCCGGATTTCGCCGAACGTGGATTCGTATTGCGCGACGTTCTGATTTAGCATATTCGCGAGCGCTTTCGCCTGCTGCGGACTGAGATAGATGCCTTGGAAGGCCTGAATGGTCACCAAATCGGCCGTGGTTTGATTCATAACGCCGAAGCTGAGACAGAAGTCCCAGAGACTCATCCGGATCTGGACGCTGTTCGCGTATCCTTCGCGATAATCCGGACCGTTGACGAGCTGCAGCCGGGGCTGCTGTGGTTGAGGGGACATACGATTAGGCTACCTCAGTCGCCGCGGCGCGCTATTTGTTTTTCTGGCTGAGCTGTTTGGGGAACACCATCAGCCCGGTCTCGGACGCGCGATAAATCTTATACAGGATTTCGTTGGTCGGCAGTTGGCTTTCAAGGAAGTCAGCTCCATCCGCGGTAATGATGAAGCTCGATCGGTCGTCCTGCATGATCAACTTCTTCGCTTTGAGGTACCAAATAGCGAACAACAGATGTTCGCGCGGAAAGGCCATGAGGTTCTCGAGATCCAGCAACGAGAGCGCGGCGAAATCAGGATTTGCGCGGCGTTTCGAATAAAGCAGGCACAGGAGGCCGATGCGAATCTTGGATTCCGCTTCGATGCCATCTGTAAATTCTTTACTCAGGAAGATCGTCAGCGCCTGCGTCTGCTCGACCTCGAATTGTTTGTCGTACGCCGAGCGCCGAACCGGATCGCGAAGCGTTTCGTAAGCCTCGGTAAGACGAACAAAGCGCTCCGCATCGCCTGTGACGGGATTATCGGGATGATAGCGTTTCGCAAAAATGCGATACACGCGCTCGACGGTTTCCCCTTCGGCGTGGGGGCTGATCTGCAGCAGATCGTAGTAATTAAAGGCGGCGGGCCGCATCGTAATTCCACAGTAAGGCTTCCGCCCGCGGTGGGCAATGCGGGTTTCGCCTTATTTAATGGACTTCACGTGCTGGTCCATCCAGTCGATGGTCCGGGTTAGAGAATCGACGCGGTGCTTTGCCTCGCGGAAACCGTGGCCCTCCCTCGGGTAGCGGACTAGCATCGCTTCGACGCCGCGCTGACGGAGGCCCGTATACATTTCCTCGGCTTGGGCGATGTGGACGTCGTTGTCGAGTTCGCCATGAATCAGTAGCAACGGAGTGGTGACGTTCTTGATGTGCGCCATGGGCGACCACTTCCAAAGCAGTTCGTAGTTATCCCAGGGATAGCCGTTAAACTCCTGATGCACGAGATCCTGGTAGAGAGACGTCGCGTAGAAGCTGACCAGATTCGAGACGCTGGCGACGGCGACAGCGCCTTTGAATCGCGGAGTCTGCGTAACGATCCAGTTGGTCATGAAACCGCCGTAGCTGCCGCCGGTAACGCCCAGTCGATTCGCGTCGATCTCGGGATGCGTCTTCAGCACGTAGTCCACGCCGGCCATCAGGTCCTTGTAGTCGCCACCGCCCCAGTTATTCAGGCTGCCATCGGAAAACTTCTGGCCGTAGCCGTTGCTTCCGCGCGGATTCAGCGCCAGCACGGCGTAGCCGCGTCCGGCGTAAAATTGCGCCGTCGGATTGAAGGCCCACCCATTCGCGCCATGCGGACCGCCGTGAACCGTCAGGATCATCGGCTGCTTCGCGCCGGGCGCGGGATTCAGAGCGGGATAAAAGAAACCCTCGACCGTTGTGCCGTCAAAGCTCGAATAGGAGATCAGCTCTGGCTGCGTGAATAGCAGGCCTTTTGCACGCTCGACGTTGAAAGACGTCAGTTGCTGCGCGGGTCCGGTCAACGGCGCGCGGAAGAGCTCGCCAGGCGTGACAGGATCCGTCATGGTGAGAACGATCGCTCCGTCCTTGGCGAGGTTGATATTTCCCGCTTGGCCATTGCGGTCGATAACCGCCTTCACATCGCCATTTCTTGTGGAGACTTTGTAGACGACGGTCTTGCCATGATCGCCGGCCGTGAAGAAGATGGCTTTGCTGTCGGCCGACCAGGCTGGATTCGCGGCGCGTCGGTCCAGGGCGGATCCGATTTCGCGCCCTTCGCCACCGTCCGACGAGATCACCCAAACATGGGCATCTTCGGCAATCGAATCGATCGTGGTGACGCGCCGTTTGGTTGCAGTGTAGGCGATCCATTTGCCGTCGGGAGAGACGCGCGGATCCATTTCCACGCCTGGAGTCCGGGTCAGTTGGCGGATTCCGCCTGTCGGTGTCACGGCGAAAATGTCGTAATTGAAATTCGCATCGGGATCGCGTTCGCGATTGGATAGGAACACTATTTCGCGTCCGCCCCAATCGATGGTGTGCTCGTCGTAATTGCCGGAGGTCGCCGCTTTGGGCGTTCCGCCGGACGCGGAAACAACGTAGATGTGAGTTCTTCGATTGTCAGAATAGGAGGTCCGCGTCTTGTAGAGAATGCGCGTAACGACCATCGGATCCGCAGGCGCCGGTTTCGGATCGAACGTCCCCGCGAAGGCCAACTGCTTCGAATCCGGCGACCACGAAAGCGAATTGCCGGAATGCGGCAAGTAGGAATTGCCGTGATCATACGCGCAGACCCTGGTCTGTTTGCCGGATGCGACGTCGGTGACGAATAAGGCTTGGGCGGAACCGTCGAGAGCGAAATAGGCAAGCTTCTTGCTATCCGGTGACCAGCGGAGCGTGTTCGCGCTCTCTCGAATACCAGGCACCGGCTTCGCTTCGCCACCCATTGCCGGCATGGAAAGCACTTGCGTCATCGACTTCCATGTCGTGGTGTCCTGCGTTGTAAGAGTGAACGCTATGCGCGCGCCATCGGGCGAGAGTTTCACTTCTCCGATCTGTTTGCCGGACTGCGTATCCTCCGCGGTCAACGGCCTTTGGGCGAAGACAGCGGCTGCGAAGCAGAAGAACAAAGCGATCGATTTCATTGCGAGATTCCGAGTGCCGTCAGGATGAAAGAGTAATCGAAAGCTGTCTCTTTGATCTGCTCGTAGCGGCCCGAGGATCCGAAGTGTCCGCTACCCATTTGGATCTTGAGCAGTAGAGGATTGGTATCCTTGCGCAGCGCCCGCATGGAGGCGGTCCACTTCGCGGGCTCCCAATACGACACGCGCGGATCGTTCAAGCCGCCGGTCACCAGCATCCAGGGATAGGTCTTCTTGCCATCGACGTTTTCGTAGGGCGAATAGGTCTTCATGTAGTCGAAGGCCTTCTTATCCGCATCCGGATTGCCCCACTCCTCGTACTCGGAAACGGTCAGCGGAAGCGTAGCATCGGACATCGTATTCATGACGTCAACGAACGGCACCTTGGCGACAACCGCGCGGAACAGGTCGGGACGCATGTTGGCGACCGCGCCCATCAGCAATCCGCCGGCGCTTCCGCCCATGATCGCCATGCGGTCGGCGGACGTGTACTTTTGTTTTTCGAGATATTCCGCCGCGGTCGTGAAATCGATGAACGTGTTCCGCTTGGTCTGCAGCTTTCCGGCGTCATGCCAGCTTTTTCCCAAGTCGCCGCCGCCGCGAATGTGCGCAATGGCGCAGATAAAACCGCGATCCAGAAGGGCGAGACGGCTGGCTGAAAAAGTCGGATCGGTGGAGATTCCGTACGAACCGTATCCGTACAGGAATCCCGGAGCCTTGCCGTTTTGCACGAAGCCTTTTTTGTAAACCAGTGAAATCGGCACCTTGACGCCATCCGGCGATGTCGCGTAGATGCGTTCCTGCGCGTACTGCGTGGAGTCGTAATTCGGCACTTCGGTCTGCTTTTTCAGCTCGCGCTTGTGCGTGGACATGTTGTAGTCGAATACGGATCCAGGCGTCACCATCGAGGCGTAGCTGAAGCGCACGAACGGCGTATCGAACTCCGTGTTTCCGGAAGGGCCCACGGCATACGTCGGCTCTTCGAAATTGACGTAGTGGAAACCGGCGTTCTTCAGATCCATTACCCGCAGCTTTGGCAGACCTTGATGGCGCTCCCAGACGACCATGAAATCCTTGAACGTGTCCAGATTATCGACCGCGATGCCGGGACGAGGGGGCAGAATCTCTTCCCATTTCGCCTTGGATCGATCCGCAAGAGGGGCGCGCACGACGCGGAAATCCGGCGCGCCATCCGTGGTGCGGATGTAGAAGTAGTCGCCATGATGGTCGGCGTCATATTCGATGCCCTGCTGGCGGGGAATCACCGGCTCGAAATTGCCGCGCGGCGTATCCGCGCTGAGAAATCGAACCTCCGACGTGAGCGCGCTGGACAATTCGATCAGCAGAAATTTCTTGCTGCGCGTCTTGCCCATCTGCAGAGAATATCGCTGGTCCGTCTCGTGATAGACGAGAACGTCTTTCTTGGTTCCCAGCGTGTGGCGGAACACTTTGTAGGGGCGCTTGGCGTCGTCAAGGACGGTATAGAAAAACGTCTTGTTATCGTTGGCCCACTCGATCGTGTAGTAGCTGTTATCGATCTTGTCAGCCAGCAATTTGCCGGTCGAAAGATCCTTGACGCGCGTCGTCATCACTTCGTCGCCGCTGGTGTCGGTCGAATACGCGACCATCTTCTGATTGGGACTGACAGCGAAATTGCCGACGAGAAAATACTTGTGACCTTCGGCCAACTGATTCACATTGAGTAGAACTTCTTCCTTCGAAGTCTCGCTCCACTCGAGTCCGGAAGCGCCCGCCACCGCTTTCTTCCGGCAGTAAATGGGATACTGCTGGCCCTTCTCGGTCCGCGTGTAATAGAAACATTCGCCCCGCCGCGTGGGGACGCTGAGGTCCGTCTCTTTGATGTGGCCAAGGATTTCCGCATACAGTTTCGACTGCAGCTGATCGGTGTTCTTCATCACCGCTTCGGTGTGACGGTTCTCCGCTTCGAGGTACGGAATGGTATCTGGATCTTTGCGATCGCGCAGCCAGAAGTAGTTGTCCGTGCGCGTTTCACCATGCTGGGTGATTTGCTTCGGGACAATCTTCGCAACAGGCGGCTTCACGGTCGAGTCGGCGGCAAAAAGTGACGCAGTCATAGCTAAAAGTGGGACCAAGGGAAAGGGTTTCATACTTCCTTCTCCTAGGGTAACTTGGGCGAGCAGTTCCGGCCCGGTGGCGCGATGAATGGCTCCATCCACACCGCCTCCGCCCAGAAGGCTGGTGTGGGCCGCGTTCACGATCGCGTCCATTTTCCGCGTCGTGACATCAGCACGGACCGAAGACTCATTCGAGCATCCCAGACTATTGCACGCCGGCGCGCTTCCGCAGCGGATCGATCTGTTGACGGGTTTGAATCACCTGCGGATCCGGACCGGGCGGATTCAGAATCCGATTCAGAAAAGCGAGCCCTTCAAGATGCCTGGGCCGTAAGGTCCGGCCGACGTGATCGGCGCCATAAACCAGGTGATATTCGTGGCGAACACCCGCGTCCGACAGAACCCGATGTAGGAATTCGGTGCCTTCGTTGAGTAGGAACAGATCGTCGTCACCGACATCCAAGTAAATTTTCAGGCCCGAGGCGTTTAGTTTCCTGGCATCTCGCAAGGCGATGGAGGCCGGATTGTTCGCCTCCCAATACAGCGGATCGACAGGCTTGCCGTACGCGGTTTCAAAAAGCGAATCGTCGCGCCAGAATCGATGCCGCGGTTTCATATCCTTCCAATGCAGGATGGGCTCGATTCCGGGTTCCAGAGCAATCACTACCGCCAGTTTTTCCGGATGTTTGAATGCCATGCGCAGTCCTCCCATGCCGCCCATGGATGCACCCATCACAAAGTGAAGTTTAGGATCGGGCGAGGCGCGATACGTCTCCTGCAGGAATTCGGTGAAGGGCCCGAGCAGCATGGTTTCCCATTTTTCAGAGCCATCCGGGTAATCCATATAGAAACATCGCGGTGTAACCGACGGGGTGACTACGATCATCTTTGGCAACGATCCCGCCTTCCACATTTCGTCAAAGAACGCCCGTACTCGCTTCAAGTTGTCGCGCGAACCGCCACCACCGTGCAGATAGAGCATCAGCGGAAGCGGAGTGGCGGATTCCTTCGCGCCATCCGGCATGAGGACGGCGTAGGGCACAGGCTTCGGAACCAACTTAGTCGCGAATTCACCTTCGACATAGTCGGACGCGGCAGCCGGAATCGCGAGCAAGGCTGGGAGCAGCCAAAATAGGTTCATTTACGGATTCCTCTCGGGTTGCGCGGCCTGACGGCACGCCATTGGGAAACGTATCACAACCGCACCGGGCGGAAATTCTCTGTGTAAACTAAGGTTCCGGTTCCATTTTCACTCTTGTCCTTGCAGGGAGGCAGTCGTCTTATGAGCCCCAGCGGCCAGTGGTATTACTTATTCGGCTCCGAGACCCGCGGACCGATTGATGGACAGCAACTGGTCCAGATGATTCAGAGCGGACAGCTGAACCCCGCGGTGCAGGTTTCGCAAGCCGGCTGGCAATCCTGGAGTCCCGCGTCTTCGGTATTCGCCGCGCAGCTCGCCCCTCAGCAGGCGATGGCACCTCAGTATCAGCCCCAACAGCAGAACCCGCAGTCGACGCAATATCAGCAGGCGCCCGGGCAGTATCCGCAACACGGACATGCGCCGCAATATCCGCAACAAGCGGTCGCGCTGCAGGCAGTCCAGTTGAAATGCATCGCCGGTCCGGACAGCGGAAAAGCGTTCATGATTAGCGCCGGCGAAGTCGCCCTGGGTCGCGTGGCCGGCATCGGAACGATGGATCCACAGGTCGCCGAGCAGCACGTTGCGCTCTCGTGGCGCGACAACATCCTGTACTTTCAGACCTTCCCCGGCTGCACCGTCACGGTCGTCAATACGGCCATGACGACCGGTGGACTGACGCTCGGCCAACAGTTCCACATCGGTTCTTCCACCTGGTTGGTTGGTTCCCAGCCGGTAAGCGTGGGCGGACTTCTCGATTCGCTCGGGTCGCGGTTGAACGCGCTCGCGAGCACCGAAAAACTCGAGGGATTCAGCCTGAAAGACATGTTCTCGGACGTTTTCAAGAAGCGTTCGCAGGAAGAACTTGACGACTACTTTATTGCTGGAACCGCGAAAACAACGCCCTCGATCGAAGAGGTTCCAACCGGTTGGCCGCGACCCTGGTTCTTCGGCCGCGTCCTGTTGTTTGTCGCAATCGTCTATCTGATGTTCAGCTTCGCGTTCAATTATTTCCAGAACCCGAATCTGATTCCCGGCCTAATCATGATGGGCTCGCTCGGCATGCCGCTCGCCACGACCATTCTGTTCTTCGAGCTCAATGCGCCTCGAAATGTATCGTTCGTCTATACGTTATCGCTGCTTTGTATAGGCGGAATCGTTTCGCTGTTCATCTCGCTGATCGGCTTTCAGATTTCCGGGCTTTCCTCCTATTTGGGAGCTTCGGCGGCTGGCGTGGTGGAAGAGGTCGGCAAGCTACTGACACTCGTTGTCATCGTTCGCAATACAAAATACAAATACATCCTGAACGGCCTGCTGTTCGGGGCAGCCGTCGGCGGCGGTTTCGGCGTATTTGAGAGCGCCGGATACGCCTTCCGGTACCTCTTGTCCGAAAAGAATTCGGACACGATGTTCTACATCATTCAGCTTCGCGCGATCCTTGCCCCGTTCATGCACGTTGCCTGGACAGCAATCGCCGGAGCCGCTCTTTGGCGCGTAAAAGGGCAGCAGAACTTCAATCTCGGCATGTTCCTGAATCCGCTCTTCTGGCGCGCGATGATCATTCCGATGGTCTTGCACATGTTGTGGAATACGCCCTTCCAGTTGCCGTTCTACTCCAAGCAAATCGTGCTCGGCTTCCTCGGATGGTTCGTTCTCTTCGGCTTGGTCCAGCAAGGGCTGAAGCAAGTCCGCGAAGTGCAGGTGGAACTCGCAAAGGAAGAACTCGGACGGACCCGTTCGTTGATCACGGCGAGCGGTCATCATCCGGTGCTGACTGCTCCGCGCCAGTAGGCGTTGCGACAACGGCGCTTTTCAACCGCGGGGCCGGTTATAATACCGGCCATGCGCAAGACACTGTTCGTCGCCGCGATTGCCGCCACACTTACGGTCGCGTATCTTGCTGCGCAGGAGGCCGCCACAACGGCTCCGCCGCTTGCCCACTTTCATCACGTCCATTTGAACGTAACGGATCCGAAGGCGGCGATCGATTTCTACACCACGAAATTCGCGGCCGAGAAAGCGAAATTCGAAGGTTTGGTCGATGCGGTGTGGGCGCAGAAATCCTGGCTATTATTCCAAAAAGTACCCGCGCCGCCGCCGAGCGAAATCGTTTCGACCATTTGGCACATTGGCTGGGGCGCCGAAGATATGCCGAAGGAGTACCAGCGCCAATTGGATTCCGGCACCAAGTTCCAGACGCCGATCCAGGACATCAGCGACATCGGCGGAAACGCGGCGATGAAGGGCAAGGGCCTTTTCTATTACGCTTACGTGGACGGACCTGAGCACACACTGATTGAACTCAACACCGCGCGTCACCACAATTTCGGCCACGTGCACATGTTCAGCGAGGATCCGGTCGCCGCTGGCGAATGGTATGTAAAAGAATTCGGCGCGACCGGCGCGCGCTATCAAAAGGAAAAGCGCGAGTACAACGGAATCCCGATTGGACCGTCCGCGTCCCTGATGATGGACAACGTCAACATCATCATTTATCCCGTAGCGTATCCGCGGAGCCAAATGCCCAAGGATTGGGACGGCCGCAAGACGTTCGAATCCACGAAGGGCCGCGCCGTCGATCACCTGGGCTTCAGCGTGGACAATCTAGTGGCGGCGATGGTCCGCCTAAAGAAAGACGGCGTCAAGGTCACGGAGGAGCCGCGCTCTATCGCGAACGGCAAAATCAAGTTTGCCTTCGTCGAAGGCCCCGACAAAATCCGCATCGAAGTCATCGAAGGGCATCCCAAGAAAGACTAATGCTTCTTTCCGGAATTCGCGTCGTCGAAGTGGCGACGTACATCGCTGCGCCGGCTTCCGCGGCCATCCTCTCTGACTTTGGCGCGGACGTCATCAAAGTGGAGCGCCTGCCGGACGGCGATCCGTATCGCACGCTGTACAAGATGGGCGCGATGCCGATCAGCGAGCACAACTACAGCATGATTCTCGATGCGCGCAACAAGCGCAGCATCAGCCTGGATCTGGCAGACGACGCCGGGCGCGACGCGCTGCTGCGACTGGTTGCGGACGCTGACATCTTCATTACGAATTGCCAGTTCGCCGTTTTGGACAAACTGAGGCTCAATTATGAGCAAATCAAACACCCTCGCTTGATCTACGCCCACGTCACCGGCTACGGCGATACCGGGCCAGACATCGCGAGGCCGGGCTATGACATGACTGCGTATTGGGCGCGCAGCGGTCTGATGAATTCGGTCCATGCAGCCAGCTCCGATCCCGCGCTATCGGTTCCCGGGATGGGCGACCATCCGACATCGGTAGCGCTCTTCGCGTCCATCATGATGGCGCTTTTCCGGCGTGAGAAAACGGGCGAAGGGGGCCGCGTCACGACGTCGCTGCTCGCCAACGGAGCGTGGTCCAATGCCTGCGTCCTGCAGGCTGTACTGGTCGGTGCGACCGGCATCCGCCATCGTGACCGCTGGGAGAACAACATTCTCGCGAATCACTTCCTTGCGCGCGACGGCCAGCGATTTGTTCTCTGCGGCGTGCAAGCGAGTATGGACTGGCCTCGTCTTTGCCGCGTCATCGGCCGCCCCGAACTCGAGCAAGATCCGCGATTTTCGACCGGGGACGCGCGCATGGAGAACGGCAAGGTTTTAACCACCATCTGCGACGATGAATTCTCGAAGCTCGACATGGAAGACTGGCGTCAGCGCCTGAAGGAAGAGCATCTGGCGTGGGGTCCGGTGCAAACAGTGCATGACGTAGCCGCCGATCCGCAGATGCGCGCGGCGAACGTGATCGTTCCGCTCGACGATCCGGCACTCCCGGGTGTTGAAACCATCGCGAGTCCCATTCACCTGGACGGTGAACAAAAGCGCGCACCGAGCGCTGCTCCGGCCCCGGGCCAGCATACGGAAGAAATATTGAAGCAGGCCGGCTATTCGGACGAACAGATCAGCGATCTAATTTCGCGCGGGATCGCAGGCACGCACAAAGCATAGGAGAATCGGACTGTGAATATACAAGGTAAGACCGCACTCGTGACTGGATCCGCATCTGGCCTGGGAGCTGCGTGCGCCCGGATGCTGGCCGCCAATGGAGCCCGGGTATTTGTCATTGACGTGAACGAGACGCTGGGCTCGGCGCTGGCCACCGAGCTGGGTGGAGGCGCGAAATTCGTCAAAGCCGACGTCAGCGACGCCGCGTCCCTCGAGGCTGCTTACGAGCAGGTGGACGGACCGCTGTCGATCGCGATCCAATGCGCCGGCATTGGAGTTTCACGCCGGACCGTCAATAAAGAAGGTCCGATGGACCTCGAACAATTCTCGAAGGTGATCCGCGTCAACCTCATTGGCACCTTCAATTCCATTCGCCTCGCTGCGGCGCGTATGTCCACGAATGAAAAGGACGAGAACGGCGATCGCGGAGTCCTGGTGAACACCGCGTCGATCGCCGCCTACGACGGACAGATTGGCCAGGCGGCATACTCCGCGTCGAAGGGCGGCGTGGTCGGGCTGACCCTCCCGGTCGCGCGCGATCTGTCGGGTATCGGCATCCGCGTATGCACCATCGCGCCAGGAATCTTCGACACGCCGCTATTAGGCGGACTTCCCGAGGATGTTCGCCAATCATTGGGCGCGCAGGTTCCGCATCCATCCCGACTGGGTCAACCGTCGGAATTCGCGTTCCTCGCAAAGCACATCATCGAGAATCCGATGTTGAATGGCGAGACGATTCGTTTGGATGGTGCGCTTCGAATGGCGCCCAAATAACTACCTGGGTCGAAAGTATGCGCCGTACAATTGCCCTTCTGATTGTGTTTGCCGGCACGATCCATGGTCAAAAGAAGGATCCGGCGGCGTGGGGCGCAAATCATGTCGGCCAGGAAACCCCGGAATTCGTTCACGGCGACGAATGCCTGTTCTGCCACCGGGCGGATATCGGGCACGACTGGCCGAAGAACGCGCACGGCGCGACCTTGCGAGAGACGCAAGACGCGCCGGATCTCGCGCCTCTCTTAAAGGATCCAGCCGTCGCGCCGTTCGCCAAAGAAGTAACGCACTTCCTCGGAAGCCGCAATCACGCGCGCTTTCTTAAGAAGAACGGCTACAACAAATTCGACATTCAAAATCTAACCGCCGCGAAAGTGAACGGCGTGTGGACGGTCTCCGGCAGCGCGGGATGGGACAAAGCCAAGTTTCAGGACAAATGCACCGGTTGCCACGCGACCGCCGTGGATCCCGCTACGAAATCCTTCGCGGCCATCGGCCATGAGTGCTACGTTTGCCACGGCGTCGTGGACCTCAATCACACCAAGGACACGTCGCTAATCTGGCTCTCGAAGAAGAAACGGTCGGATACGCAAGCCATCAACGCGATTTGCGCGTCCTGCCACTTGCGCGGGATGGCGAAGGCGAAATCGACCGGCTTGCCGTATCCGAATAACTTCGTGGTCGGCGACAACCTGTTCAAGGATTATGAGGTGGACTTCGCGAAAGTGGATGACGCGAAACTCAGCCCAGGCGACAGGCACGTCTTGAGAAATGTACGCGATGTGGCCGTAGTCGGATCGGATGTGACATGTCTAAACTGCCACAAAGTCCACGCGCATTCGACGGAACGGCATCGCCGCGTCCTGACCAATGAAAGCTGCCAGGACTGCCACAACGCGACCGGTCCGAAAAAAGAACGGAAGAAGTACCCCGAGCACAGCGCACTGTGCGAATACTGATTCTTTACTGGGCAGCCAAGCTGGGGCGCACTCGAGATCGATACTCCAGCGCCTGATGCAGAACGCGGCGATACTCCTCCGCATCGATCTCACGCTCGGAACACGCGATCAGCAATTCGCCGTCCGCGGTAAAGTTGGAGTCCCATTCCATCAGTTTTTCGTCCGGCCAGCTGTCCTCGTACTGGAGCATTTTTTCGTCGTCCATGCGATCGAAATAAGCGCGCAGGTTGAAGCTGGTTTCGTCCGGCTCCTCGCCGGCGAACGGCTCCTGTTCAAAGTTCCAGAGCGGTTGTTTGAATTCCATAAAGCACCAAAGAAAACTACTCTTTCACATTCTTGATCGCGCCGGACGCGTCCATCACGCGCGACTGCAAACGACGCATGCCGCGCAGCCAGCGATCATAGTCGCTGCCTTTGCGCTGGAAGTAATCACGCACTTCGGGATGCGGCAGGATCAAGAACTCCTCTGTCGCAATTCCCTTCATGACGGTATTGGCCACGTGCTCCGGCGGCACGGATCCCTCCATCAGGAAGTTCCCTTCGTGACGGAGCAGCATATCGGTTCGAACGCCTTGCGGGCACAGCGCGGACACGCGGATCCCCTGATCCCCATACGTGACCGAAAGCCATTCCGCCAGCGCGAGCGCGGCGTGCTTGGTGACGGAGTACGGAGCGGAGCCGATCTGCGTCAGCAGCCCTGCCGCGGAGACCGTGTTCATTAAATAGCCACCGCCCTGCGCGATCATTTGCGGAATCACAGCGCGCGCCGCATACAGATGCGCGAAATAATTCACGCCGAAAATGCGTTGCCATTCGGCGTCCGAAACATCCAGTCCGCCGTCCACGATAATGCCGGCGTTCGAGCAGAAGATATCGATACGCCCGTAGGTTTCCGTGGCCTTCTTGACCAGCGCCTGGACCTCGGGTTCGTTGGCGACGTTCGCAGCGAACGCCAGGCCGCCAACCTCTTTCGCGACGGCGTCTGTCCCCGCCGCGTCGATGTCCGAAACGACGATCGCCTTGGCGCCTTCGGTCTGGAACGATCGGCAGAGAGCAGCGCCGATTCCGCGCGCTCCACCGGTGACGACGACTACTTTGTCTCTGATCTGCATGCCTTACGAAGGATACTCCACCGCACCCGCTCTACGGTACACTTGGCGACTGACCGTGCCAGACAAACTCACGCTTGAGCAACTTCGCACGTTCATACCGCGCATGCCCTTCAATATGCTGCTCGGAATGCGCATCGACCGGCTGCACGCGGACGGCATTACGATTTCGTGTGATGTGATTCCAAAGCTGCTGGATGAAGACGGCATCCTGCACGGAGGCGTCCTCTCCTCCCTGGCGGATGCGGCCGCCGGTCTTGCGACGCAGCGGCACCTCGGTGGAGCGCGCCCGATCACGACCGTCGAACTGAAAATCAACTACATTCGTCCAGTCAAGTCCGGCCGCTTAACGGTAAGGGCACGCCTGTTGCGGGTCGGCTTCACTCTCAGCGTAGCGCGCGTGGAAATGACGGCGGGACGAAAGCCGGCTGGCGTCGCGCTCGTCACCTATATGCTGTTGCCGCCCGCGCAGCAACCTGCGCTACGCAATCCACTGCCGCCACGGGACTAGTCGATTTCGATTTCCATGCGGAGCAGCGCCGCGGAATACGTCTTGCCTTGCGGATCGGACTTCAGCGACATGGTGCCGCCTCCATCCAGACTTTCGTGCAACAGGAAATTCAGGGCACCGAGGTTGGGAAGTTCGAAGCGCTGGACTTTGCCCTTACACAACTCGGCGAAATGCTGCTTCACGCGTTCGGCCGTCACTTCGCGCACCAGCGCCGGATAATGCTTCGGATCTCTCGCGATCAGACCGACATTCGCCGTATCGCCTTTGTCTCCCGAACGGGCATGCGCAATTTCAACCAATCGTACGCGAGCCATTACGCCACCTCCACGGAAACATGCGGCACGACTTCCGTTTTAGGCAGTAGCGCCGGCCAATAGGCGACGATCTCCTCCACTTTGGGTCTGCCCGCACCCAATCCGGTGACAACCGGCGGACCGTTCAACGCAAGCGGAGCAAGCTCTTTGGTGAAGCGTTCGACGGCGGTTTTATTGTGCGAACGCACTCCGATGCGCAGGACGATCTCTGGAGCCTCCGCTGACGGTTCGCCGGCGAGAATTCCGCCATGACACGATCCAGCGCCGACAAACTCGCTGTGGATCGCGTCGAACTTCAGACCCAGCTTCTCGAGGCGCTGGCGCAAAATGGAATCCGCCAGCTTGGCCTTGACGAAAGCATCCGGCCACGAATACACGAGCGTTCCCGTCGCCTTAAAACCGTTCGTGTAGCTGATCGAAACTTTGTAGAACGGCGTATAAGGACGGCCCTTGATCCCGCTGAACCGGACCCGATTCTCGCCCGCTTGCTCGAGTTTGATCGACGTAAAATCGGCAACGCAATCCGGCGTGATGTATTCCTTCGGATCGCCCATCTCGTACAGCAACTGCTCCTTAATCCCGGGGACCGTCACGCGCCCTCCGGTGCCCGCATGCTTGGTAATCACGAAAGTGCCGTCAGGTTCGGCCTCAATAATCGGGTAGCCGATGCCGGCGTAATCCGGCATCGTCTGCCAATCAACCTGACAATTTCCGCCGGTGCATTGGGCTCCGCACTCGATGGAATGCCCCGCGATCGTACCGGCCGACAGCTTGTCCCAATCTTCTTTGCCCCACTTGAATTCGTGGATCATCGGCGCGAGCGCGAGACCGGTATCGGTAACACGGCCA
This sequence comes from Bryobacterales bacterium, assembly GCA_038210135.1. GTDB lineage: Bacteria > Acidobacteriota > Terriglobia > Bryobacterales > Bryobacteraceae > JBBQWZ01. The sequence continues at coordinate 56,945 of JBBQWZ010000017.1, read as the reverse complement.
CAGATCACGATGTCGGCGCCCTGTGCCAGCGCTTCGGCGATCGGCCAAGCGCCCAGGTAGACGTTCGCGCTCTGCACCAAGGGACGGATTCCGGCGAGGGGCTCGCCCGTTTCCATATTCTTTAACTCGATGCCACGCGCCAGCAGCGCATCCAACTGCGGCATCAGATCGTCCCCCGCCACGATCGCGACCTTCAACTTGCCGGCCAGGCCCTGGCGGCGTGCGATGTCGAGAACAGCATCCCGGCAGGCCTGCGGATTCACGCCGCCCGCATTGGCGATAACCTTCACGCGGCGCTCGACCAGATCCGGCAGCACGCGCGCGATCATGTCCACGAAGTCCCGGGCGTAGCCGGCTTTCGGATCGCGCGACTTCTGCTTCTGCACGATCGACATCGTGATTTCCGCAAGGTAATCGAGCGTGAGGTAGTCGAGCGGTCCGCGGCGGACCTGTTCGACTGGCGCTTCGAGGGAGTCTCCCCAAAAGCCTTGGCCGTTAGCGATTCGGATCATATTGAGTTGTGAGTCTCGCGGCGATTTGCTGAAGTCGGCATGATCAGATCTTGTAGATCTTGGCGAGGATCTCTTTCATGATCTCAGAGGATCCGGCGCCGATGGTGTGCAGGCGCGAATCGCGCCACATGCGCCCGATCGGATACTCGGTGGTGTAGCCGAAGCCGCCAAAAATCTGCATGCACTCGTACATGACTTTTTGGCAAAGGTCCGTCGAATGGAGCTTGGCCATGGTCGTTTCCCGCACGCACGGGACCCCGCGGTTCAGGAGATCGAGTGCACGATACACCAGCCACTTCGACGCTTCGACCTCCGTATAGAGTTCGGCGAAGCGGTGCTTCCACACCTGGTTCTTGCGGATCGGCTGGCCGAACGCGTGACGCTCCAGACCGTAATTCATCGCGAGCTCAAGAGCCCGCTCCATGCTGTAGACGGCTCCCAGGGAGGCGGCGAGGCGCTCCCCCTGAAAGTTGTTCATGATGTAGTAAAAGCCCTTGTTCCACTCGCCGAGGATGTATTTCTTGGGGATGCGAACATCATCGAAGAACAGTTCTCCGGTGTCCGAACACATCATCCCGACCTTATGAATCGACTTGCCCACAGAAAAGCCGGGCGTCTTCGTCGGGACGATCACCAGCGAGACATTCTTGTGTACATCCGGACCCGTCCGCACGCCAAGGATAATGAAGTCGGCGCGCGGGCTATTCGTGATCCACAATTTCTGACCCTTGATGATCAGATGGTCGCCGTCCTCGCGCGCGAAACACTTCATTGCGGCTACGTCGGACCCGCCACCCGGCTCCGAGATTCCCAGGCACGCGATCATGTCGCCGACGATGGCCGGCGCGAGAAATTCTTCCTTCTGCTCCTCGGTGCCGAGTTCCTGCAGCGCAGGCAGCGTGATGTCGCTCTGCACCATGAAGCCCATGTTGACGCCGCCCGAATAGGTGTACGACATGCCTTCGTAGTAGGCGGCACTGGCCCACCAATCCATGCCGGAGCCGCCGTACTTCGGATCGAGACGGATGCCGAACAGCCCGAGATCCGCGCCCTTTTTGAAAAGCTCCGTCGGGAACAGACCTTCGTGATCCCACTTCTCCGCGTTAGGCGCGATTTCGTTCTGCGCGAACTTCTTCACCGTGTCGCGGAATAGCTTATGGTGCTCGTCGAAGTATGGATATTCGGTTGGCGTTGCCACAGGATCGAGAACGGGGGGCATGGCAAAAATCTCCTTAGTCACTCTTGCGTTTCAGATAAAGACCCGATTTCGACTAGCATCTGGCCGGGCTTCACGACGTCGCCGATACGGACCAGCAACTGGCCGACGCGCCCATGAATCGTAGCTCGGATGGTCTGCTCCATCTTCATCGCTTCCAGGATCAACAGCGGGTCGCCCGGATTCACTTCCTTGCCGGGTTCAACCAGAATCCGAAGCACCTGGCCGGGCATCGGTGAATTGGCGGTTTCAGTACTCGGCCCGCCGCCGGATTGAGGATATCGCGAAATCCGAGTGATCCGGTGGCTGGATTGAGCGGTATCGACGAGATACACTTCGCCGTCTTTCGCGATCGAAACTCCAATCTGCCGGCCGTCCACTTCGATGCGGTTGCCGCTCACCAGGGAGACCGTGTAGCTGACGGCGCCGATCGTGACCCGGCACGCCTGATTTTCGAGGCCTTGGTAACTCGCAGTCACAACCCGCCCATCGACTTCGAACTTCATTGCGGGATCGCGAAACAGAGTATTGCGAAAATTCGCCGGCACTCCCGGCAATGGTCGAGGTGAACTTGCTTGGGCGATATGGGCGACAAGGATCGCGACCATTTGCTCTTCGTCCGCAAACCGCGGCGCTGGACCGGCATCCGCGACGAATCCGGTGTGGGTCTCGCCTGCCTGAAATGCGGGATGATCGAGAACGTACAACAAGTGCAGGCGATTTGTGATTGGCCCCTGGGCGACAAGGTTTTTGAGCGCGGACTGCAGTTGGCGGACGGCGGAAGCGCGGTCCGGCCCGTGGGAGATCACCTTGGCCAGCATCGAATCATAATGAATTCCGATCTCGCTGCCCGCCGTAATTCCGGCATCGACGCGAACATTCGCAGGCGCCATCCAGTTCAACAGGCGTCCCGTGGAGGGAAGAAATTCATGATCCGGATCTTCCGCGCAGAGCCGCGCTTCGATGGCGTGGCCATTGGCGCAAACGCCTTCTTGCGAAAAAGGAAGTGGGCGTCCTTCCGCAATTTCGATCTGGAGTCTTATCAAGTCCAAGCCGGTGACCGCCTCCGTAACCGGATGCTCCACTTGAATGCGCGCGTTCACTTCGATGAAATAGAAACTGCCGTCCGGCGCGACCAGGAACTCCACCGTTCCGGCGCTCGAGTATCCAATGGCGCGGCCTAATTTCAGCGCCGCTTCGGTCAGCGCTGTTCGTGTCCCAGTAGTGATTCCAGGTGACGGCGATTCCTCGATCAACTTCTGGTGCCGTCTCTGGATCGAACATTCCCGCTCGTAAAGATGGACCAGATTCCCATGCTGATCTCCGAGGATCTGCACCTCCACGTGCCGCGCGCGCTCGATGTACTTCTCCACGAAGAGACTGGAATCGCCGAATGCGGCCTGCGCCTCGCGGGCCGCCGCCTGCATCGCCTCTTCCAGATCCTCGGCGCGGTCCACGCGGCGCATGCCCTTCCCGCCGCCTCCGGCCGCGGCTTTCACGATGACCGGAAATCCGCCTTCGGCTCCCGGAACGACGGGCACGCCGGCAGCCTTTGCGATCTCGCGGCCGGCCGTCTTCGACGCCATGCTGCGCATCGCCGCCGGACTCGGGCCCACAAATACGATGCCGGCCTTCGCACAAGCTTCCGCGAATTCAGGATTCTCCGAAAGGAATCCGTAGCCGGGATGAATCGCATCACAGCCGGTTTTTTGCGCCGCGTCGAGGATCCTGTCGATCCTCAGATATGATTCCCGGGCGGGCGCGGCGCCGATATGCACCGCTTCGTCAGCCGCGAGCGTGTGAGGAGCGCGCCGGTCGAATTCGGAATAGACCGCGACAGTCCGGATCCCCATCGCCGCGCACGTGCGCATGACGCGTAAGGCGATCTCTCCGCGGTTAGCTACCAGAAGCTTTCGGATGGGCTTGATCTCTGGCATTTAGTGCCGGAACACTCCCCACTCCATCGTGCCCTCGACGGGCCGGTTGTAGGAAACCGAAAGCGAAATCGCAAGAATGGTTCGCGTGTCGCGCGGATCGATGATTCCGTCGTCCCACAAGCGCGCCGTTGCAAAATACGGATCGGATTCGCGATTGATCTGCTCTTCGAGTTGCTTCTTGCCGGACGCCAATTGCGCCTCATCCACTGGCAGCTTTGCTTTCGTCAACGCGTCGCGCTTAATGATGTCCATGACGCCCGAAAGCTGTTGCGCGCCCATCACCGCGATCCGGTGATTGGGCCACGTAAACAGAAATCGCGGCTCGTAGGCGCGTCCGCACATTGCGTAATTTCCAGCGCCGTAGCTGCCGCCGACCATGATCGTGATTGCCGGCACCGTCGAATTCGAAACCGCGTTGATCAGCTTCGCGCCATTGCGAATAATGCCTTGCTCTTCATAACTGCGTCCCACCATGAAGCCGGTGATGTTCTGCAAAAATATCAGCGGAATGTTCTGCTGATTCGCGAGTTCGATGAACTGCGCGCCCTTCGCGGCGGATTCCGAAAGCAGCACGCCGTTATTGCCAAGAATCGCGACCGGAAATCCATGGATGCGCGCAAAGCCCGTGACCAGCGTGGTGCCGTATGACGCTTTAAATTCCTCGAAGCGCGATCCGTCCACGATGCGCGCAATGATGTCGCGAATTTCGAAAGGAACGCGCACATCGGCGGACGCGATCCCCAGCAATTCATCGGCGGGAAAAAGCGGCTCGTCGCCCGATCCGGCCCCTGGAGGCATGGGCGGCTTCGGCAAATTGTAGTGCGACACGATGTCGCGAGCGATCCGGATTCCGTCGATCTCGTCGTTCGCCAGATAGTCGGACAAGCCGGAAATCTTCGAGTGCATCTCGGCGCCGCCCAGCGACTCCTCGTCCACAATTTCTCCGGTCGCCATTTTCACCAAAGGCGGACCCGCCAAAAATACCAGCGCCTGATTGCGGACAAACACGGTGTAGTCGGACATGCCCGGCAGATACGCACCGCCGGCGGTGGAGCTGCCGAAGACCACGGAGATCGTCGGAATCCGAATCTTCGAGCGCCTGGTAAGCTCGCGGAAGCCGCGGCCCCCCGGCACAAAAACTTTGGCCTGCTGCGGCAAATCCGCGCCAGCCGCTTCGACCAGCAGGATCGTCGGCAACCGATTCTGCATCGCGATGTCAGCGAGGCGCGTATTCTTCCAGAGGCCCGGCTCGCCGGTCGCGCCGCCTTTGGCCGTCGCCTCATTAGCAATGATCAGGCACTCGCGTCCCGAAACCAGCCCGATGCCCCCGATGACGCCGGCGCCAGGAACCTCGCCATCCATGCCGATTCCGGCTAATGGAGCGATCTCGAGAAAATAGGATCCTTCGTCCAGTGTCAGTTCGACGCGCTCGCGAGGCAGCAACTTGCCCCGCTCGATATGACGCTTGGTGTACTTTTCGCCGCCGCCCTCTGTCGAACGCTTTAGCGCGGCGCGAAGCTTGACGACTTCCGCCGACAAGGCGGAATAGTTGGCCTGGAACTCCGGCGACTGCGGATCGGCAAGAGATCGAAGAGGCTGCACGCGAATGGGTATTGTACGTTATCCGGCGCTGTGCAGTTCTTCGCGGATGATGTGCTCGAGCAGCGCGTCATTGATCGCGGTCTGGTAATTCCCGCCGTGCAGATGGGCCTGTTGGCGGAACCAGGCGATAATTTCTTCATCGAGAGGCAACGTCACGCGGGCTTTCTTCGCGCGCACCGGAGCACGCTTGGCTTTGCTGGATTCGTGGGCTTGCATCACTTCAGTTCCTAGTATCGTCCTCTAGACCTGGAGATGCATCTTCCCGTTCGTTGAGCGCAGCCTCTCCGGTCAACGATAGATACTCGTTCATGATTTTTATGGGTTGGCGCCTGCCATCCAAGATCATTGCCCGGTAGCAAGGCCGAAGTTCGCGAAGGAAGCCGGTGCGATGCAATTCCTTGCACACCCAAATCGCACCGTGGCACACCTTTCTGTGATTCGTCGCCCATTACGACCCAATCGATCGTCAATAATCACCATGCTTGCATCACGCAACGCGCCCTGGATGACAGCCTCCGCTTCACCTTGATCCCGCCCCTCTTTTCGATGTCTTCGAGTGTCGAGTAAAGTCTTGACCAAACCATGGTCGAACTCATCGCAGGGCTCAAAGAGCGCAGTTTCCATTAAAGCTGCTAATGCGGAAGCGTTTTTCTCTCCGCCATCCTTGAGCTCTCGCCGGACACTCGAAGGAACCCAGATGCGTTCGAACAATACCGACAGCGATCCCAGAACCTGAGCGGCTTGCAAGCTGACGAAGGCGGAGCTCTCGCCGTGGCGGTAGGTCGCGACAACGATCAACTCATGCTTTTTCGGAAGCCAAAGATCCAAGTAGAAGCACCGCTACAGCGAGAGCGCTCAGTGCAACGAGCGCATTTCTTGTAGCCTCAGAGCTCTGCTTTTTGCTGAGATAGTCTACTATGCGCCGCTCGACATCGGAAGGGTTTGACGGATCGACCACAAAAACTTCTGGGAATTGCGCGTAGGCTTGAGCCGGAACACCTGGACTGACAATTGGTATCAACACTTTTCCCCGCGATTCACGCATCTCCTCAATGGCGCTGGGAGCTGGAGCATGGGTAATCACTGCCAGCACGACTTCGGACTCTTTAAGCGCCCGTTGAACGCCTGGTGGAAGTTGGCCGTTCATCAAATAGCGGGTTGTAGCAGGCGGAACGTAACTTTCAATTCCATACACAGCGGCCATGGTCTGAATTCTTAGGGCGATGATCTGATCGACCGCGGTGCTGTAGGAGATGAAGACTTTCATTTACGGCCTGATTTTAGTTTAGCGCTGCTATCGCCCGCCTTTCCTGAAACAATAGTCGCCATGGCCAAGATCCTGATGGTCACCTCCGAAGCCACACCGTACATCAAAACCGGCGGACTGGCGGACGTGTGTGGCGCGCTCCCGCAATCCCTTGCGAAACAAGGCCACGACGTCGCGGTGATCCTGCCTCGCTATCAGATGGCGCAAGTGCCCTGGAGTGCCGAGCGCGTTTATAACGACATGCCGATTCGCATGGGCTCGCGCACCTTCAGCTGCTCCATCGACCGCGTCTGGGACAACGGGGTTAATTTCTACTTCGTCAACTGCGGACCCCTCTATTACCGCGCCGGCGTTTACGCGGAGGACGGCGACGACTACAGCGACAACCATATCCGCTTCGGCGTCCTCTGCCGCGCGGCTCTCGAAGTCATACGCCATATCTTCCGGCCGGAGATCCTCCACTGCCACGACTGGCCCGCCGGTCTGGTCGGACCCTACCTTCGCCACACCTTCGGCGGGGACCCGACGTTCTTCGGCATCAAGCTCGTGATGAGCATCCACAACATGGGCTATCACGGCCGCTTTGGGCGCTGGGCGATGGCGGATCTCGGCCTGGACGAGGCGCTATTCAGGCAGGATCTGCTCGAATATCACGGTGACGTCAATTTCCTGAAAGCTGGCATCGTGTTTGCGGATCACATCAGTACAGTGAGTCCCCGCTACGCACTAGAAATTCAGACGGCCGAAGGCGGATTCGGCTTGGATGGCTTGCTGCGTTCCCGCGGCGGTTCCGTCACCGGAATCCTGAACGGCGCCGATTATCACGAGTGGAATCCGGAAACCGATCGCTACCTTCCGGTGAACTATTCGCCGGCCGATCTTTCCGGAAAACGGATCTGCAAGCGCGAACTTCTCGCCGAGCTGAACCTGCCGCAGTACCTCGATCGTCCGCTGATCGGAATCGTGTCGCGATTTGCGGAGCAGAAAGGCTTCGAGTTGTTCGGCCAGGTCGCGGCGGAATTGGCAAACGAAGATTGCGCTTTCGCTGTGGTCGGCAGCGGCGATCACGGCACGGAAGACATGTTCCGTTATCTCGCGGGCGTCCGTCCCGACAAGTTTGGAGTCCGCATCGGCTACGACGACGGGCTGGCGCACCGGATCGAAGCGGGGGCCGACATGTTCCTGATGCCCAGCAAGTATGAACCTTGCGGCTTGAACCAGATTTATAGCCTGAAATACGGAACCGTGCCCATCGTTCGCGCGGTCGGCGGGCTCGATGATACGATCAAAGAGAGCACCGGATTCAAGTTCCAGGAGTTCTCAGGCTGGGCGATGCTTGGCGCGATTCGGGAGGCTTTGGCGGCCTTCCGGCAAGCGGATCGGTGGCGCGCTTTGGAGCAGGCAGGCATGCGGTCGAACTTCTCCTGGGATGTCGCGGCGAGTCAATACGCGGAGTTGTACCGCGGGATTTCGTTGCGACCGTAACAGCGAGCCGTGCATCTTATTAGATAGAGAGAAGGAAGTATGGCAAGCGAAAACACGCTCACGTTTACGGATGCGGCCTTTGAGGCTGAGGTAATTGGCTCCGAGGTCCCGGTTCTTGTGGACTTCTGGGCGGAATGGTGCGGACCCTGCCGCATGATGACTCCGACGATCGATGCCCTATCGGCCGACTACGTCGGTAAAGTCAAGATCGGCAAGCTGAACGTCGATGAAAACAATGGCACCGCCATGCGGTACAACGTTCGCGGAATTCCCACCCTGCTGCTGTTTAAGGGCGGCAAGGTAGTCGAACAGAAGGTCGGTGCCATGGGCAAGGCCGATCTGCAGAAAATGCTCGACGCTCACCTCTAAGAGATTGCCTTGGCACCGGCGAAATCCGGCGCCTCCTTGTGACTAACGCGCGCTGAATAACAGTACTCGGCGCGCGTTTTTGTTTTTGCACGCCGATCATCCTTTTGGCAACCGGGATCCGGCGGCGATAGTCTTAGAAGTATGAGACTTCTTGCCGCCGCGTTCACTTGCCTCGGCTTGTTAGCGCAAGAACCAGCCTCCTCCGGAGATCCGAAGCAGCGCGCCAAGGCCGTCCGCGAATACGCCAAACAAGGGTCCTCGGAACTGATCCCGAAACTGATCCCTTACCTCGACGACGCCGATACGATCGTGCGCGTTGAGGCCGTCAAAGCGATTGTCGGAATCGGCGGACGCACCACACTCGAGCCGTTGATGAAAGCCACTCGCGACGCCGACGCCGAAGTTCAGATTCGAGCGACCGACGGAATCGTGAATTTCTACCTGCCTGGTTACGTCAAAGCCGGCGGGTTCAGCGGCTCACTGCAACGCGTCGGTTCCACGATCAAGGCAAAGTTCAACGAGCAAACGGACCTCATCATCGATCCCTACGTCGAAATTCTACCTGCAATTTCACCCGTCCTCGGCACCTTGGTTCGGAGCGGATCCAGCATGGAAGTCCGCGCCAGCGCCGCCCGGGCGATCGGCGTTCTCCGGGCGCGGGCGGCGATCAATGACCTCCACGACGCCCTGCGTTCGAAGGACACGCCGCTCATCTACGAATCGCTGATGGCGATCCAGAAAATCCGCGACAAGGATTCCGGCGGGCGGATTCAGTTTCTCTTGCGCGATCTCGACGAAAAAGTTCAGCTCGCCGCGATTGAGACAACCGGCTTGCTGCAATACCGTCCCGCCGCGCCGGATTTGCGCGACGTCCTGGACCGCGCCGGCTCCGCTCGCGTACGCCGGGCCGCGCTTACCGCCCTCTCCATGCTTCCCATGGCGGAGAACCGGGCCGTCTATCAGCGCTACTTCTCAGACAAGGACGACGCCCTCCGCGCCGCTTCCGCCGAAGGCTATGCGCGTCTCAAGAATCCCGCCGATCGTCCGATGCTCGAAAAGGCTTTCGCCGACGAGCGGAAGCAGAGCGTACGGCTCTCGCTCGCCTTCGCAGTCGTCGGATCGGGAGATTCGGATTTTGGCGAATTTAGCGCGCTGCACTACCTCGTAAATTCGCTCAACCTCAAATCGTGGCGCGGCGTCGCGCGCGCTTTCCTGATCGAGCTCTGCCAGAACGTCGAGATCCGCAAAGTCGTCTACCCCATCTTCAGCAGTGGAAGCCGCGATGAGAAAACCCAACTGGCGCAAGTACTCGCCATCTCGGGCGACCGCGAATCGCTCAAGTATCTCGAACCGCTCGCCTCGGATCCCGATCCGGACGTCGCGTCCGAAGGCCTCAAAGCGTTGCGGATCTTAAAGGCTCGGCTTTGACAGCGTGCGGTAAAAATCCTCGAACCCGCCCAACAAGATCTGCACGCCAACGCACAGAAGAATAAACGCCGACATCCGCAGCAAGACGGTCATTCCGGTGTTGCCTAAAAACCGCAGCAGGTTCGGCGCGGATCGCAGACTCAAGTAGACCGTCAATGCCACTACGACGATCGCCACCAGGCTGGCCAGCAGCTTCATCCACAACGAAACGCCCGGTGAAGGTAGCGTCGCGCCGAGCGCAACCGCAATCGAGATCGATCCTGGCCCTACGGTCAAAGGGAAGGTCAAAGGATAGAACGCCTGGCTCGCGAGCTTCGATTCGGACACCTTCGGCGCCACGTCAGGATGCTTTTCCGCTTCCTCGCTATTCAGCAGTTTCCAGCCGCTCGCCATCACCAGCAAACCGCCGCCCAGCCGGACCGCCATCAGTGAAATTCCGAAGAACGCCAGTACGTACGATCCGATAAACATCGCCACGACGAGTAAGATCAGCGCGTTGATCCCGACACGCCAAGCCATACTCTGGCGCGTCCGCGCGTCCAGCCCAGCCGTCATCGATAGGAAAATCGGAGCGGCTCCGGGGGGATTGATGATGGGTAGCAGCGCGGCCACGACCAGGAATGCGGTTCTGAGAAAAGTTGCTAGTTCGGTCTGCATAGCAGGGGCGCCAAAAATAGAAATGCGCCGCTAATTCCGGACATTGGTCACGGAAGTCGCGGCGCATGGGAAAGTGGAGCGCGAAGTCAGGCGGGCGGCAAAGCCCGCGGCGATTATTTCGCCTTCTTCTGTTTCTGCTGACCGACGCGGACTTTGAACTGGCGCTGTTGCGCTTCGAGGTGGGCCTTCCAGTCGAACCGCTTGGAGGCGTCCTGCAAGTACGCATTCACATCAATATCTTTGGGGAGCACAGCCATCAAAGTGGCCGTCTGCGAGCCGTCCGGGCTCGAAATACGGTAGCGCTTAACGTTCGGGATCGACATACATTTTTAGAATACCACGCAGCGCTGGATCTTGTCGTTTCAATGCGACGGGGATGCGACTTCGACGTCAAACTCGAAACGCTCGCCCGCGACGTTCGCATATAAGTGGCCTGTTCCCAATGGCTTGCCGCCGGTTGAATAGAATACAGCACCGTCGGTAGATTCGCCCGGCTTCAGCTTCGTCGACACCAGCGCGATAGCCGAAGCGGCCGCCGCGGCCTTCAACTTATTCGACCCCACCTCAGCGTGCGCCGCCTGCCGTCGGGATTCGTAGCCATTCGTCGAACGCATCCGCGTGTTCCCAAAAACACTAGCCTCATACGCGTTCACCAGCTTGATCACATCCCCACGCCCGCCGTGGTCGATCAACTGCTGGACGACCTCGCGCGCCGGAACACCCGAGGTCACCTGACCGTCCGCGCGCTCGAAATGGAAATCCTCCGGCTTGATACTCCAGGTAATCTTCGATCCATTTGAAACCGCGATTTGAAGTATCGCGTAGTCGCGGACCTGCGTCGGAAGGCTCGCGAACATCACCGTGACTCCGTTATGAGTCAGCGTCTTGAATTTAAGACCGCCCGACTCGAAGTCGATGACTTGTGCGAATGCCCCCGAACAGATGATTAGGCTCGCGAGCGGAAGTAGCGCCCGCCGAAAATTCATACCTCATGATAGCCGCCGCGCCAGCCGTCCGGGGGCCGCGTGATAAACTCGAACGTTGACCTATGCAAAACGCAGGTGTTCGTCCAAGTAGATACGACCTCTCGCAGCATGGTTTGCGCAACTTCGAAACCGCCTATTGGAATCTGGGCACCGCGCAACTCATCGAAAAATCTCTTCAGCGACATGAGGGCTTGTTGGCATCAGGGGGCGCATTCGTCGTCCGCACGGGCCAGTTCACGGGCCGCTCGCCCAAAGACAAATACATCGTCCGCGAAGCCGGCACGGAGAACAACGTCCACTGGGGCTCCGTCAATCAGTCGATGTCGGAAGAGCAGTTCGACGGATTATACGACCGCATGCTGACGTTCTGGCACGGCCAGGAAGCTTTCGTCCAGGATTGTTTCGGCGGAGCCGATCCGGCGCACACCCTACCGATTCGCGTCATCACCCAGCGCGCCTGGCACAATCTGTTCGCACGCCAGCTCTTTGTTCGCCCCGATCCGGAAACGACCGAAGAGCACATCCCGGAATTCACGCTGTTCTTCGCGCCGACCTTCTACGCGGACCCGGCTAAAGACGGCACGCGCACGCAGACCTGCATCGTCATCAACTTCAAGCGCAAGATCGTGATCATTGCCGGCACGGAATACGCCGGTGAAATGAAGAAGAGCGTCTTCACCATCCTGAACTATCTGCTTCCCTTCAAGAACGTGCTGCCGATGCACTGTTCCGCCAACGTCGGCGAAGATGGCGACGTTGCTTTGTTTTTTGGGCTCTCGGGAACCGGGAAAACGACCCTCTCCGCCGATCCGCATCGCCACCTGATCGGCGACGACGAGCATGGCTGGAGCGATTCCGGCGTCTTCAATTTCGAAGGCGGCTGCTACGCGAAATGCATTAAACTCTCGCAGGAAAAAGAGCCTCAGATCTGGAACGCCATTCGCTTCGGCACCGTTCTCGAAAACGTCGTGATGGAGCCGGACCTGCGGCTGCTCGATTTCAACTCCGACGAAATCACCGAGAACACGCGCGCCGCTTACCGCATCAATTTTATTGACAACGCCGTCATCCCAGGCGTTGGCGTACATCCGAAAACCGTGATCTTTCTGACCGCCGATGCGTTCGGGGTCTTGCCTCCCATTTCAAAGCTCACGCCCGAGCAGGCGATGTATCACTTCCTCAGCGGTTACACCGCGAAGGTCGCCGGCACCGAGCGCGGCCTCGGGAAAGAGCCCTCCGCCACCTTCAGCGCCTGCTTCGGCGAGCCCTTCCTGCCGCGCCATCCGCAGGTGTACGCGAAAATGCTGGGCGAGAAAATGCAACGTCACGGAGTGCAGTGCTTCCTCGTGAATACGGGATGGGTTGGCGGTCCGTATGGTGTCGGCGAGCGTATGAACTTGCCCTACACGCGCGCCATGGTGAACGCAGCGCTCGACGGATCGCTCGACGACGTTCAGATGGAACCGCATCCGGTGTTCCGCGTGGCGGTTCCGAAAAGTGTCCCAGGCGTGCCCACGAATCTGCTCGACGCTCGTTCGCTATGGAGCGATCCGGTGGCCTACGACAAGGCCGCCGAACATCTCGCCGGCCTGTTCCGTAAGAACTTTGAAAAGTTCGGATTCATGGCGGAAGAGATCCTCGAAGCTGCTCCCGTTTCGCGCTAGCTCCTTCTAAAAACAAAAAGGCCGGGCTGCTCGACAAGAGCGGACCCGGCCTTCGCTTTTTCGGTGTGTCGCGTTAGCTTTGCTTCTTCCGACGGACCAGCCGCATCAGCGGCTTGGGCATCGTCACGGGCGCGAACGCCTCGCCGATCAGCTTCGCCTGTTCGAACTGGTGGCGCTTCAGCGAACCCGCCGCCGGACTCGCACTTTCGGGCCGACCCGCATAGTGAAGCTGCCGATTGGTTTTGCTCAGAATCGGCTGCATCCGCTCTTCGACAAAACGATACGCTCCCATATTTCGGGATTCGTCCTGCACCCAAACGACTTCGGCCGTAGCCGGATACATGCCGACCGCGCCCTCGAATTGCTCCGACGCGAACGGGTAAATCTGCTCCACCCGCACGATCGCAACATGCGATGCTTTGCGTTCATCGCGCGCGGCAAGCAGGTCGTAGTAGACTTTTCCGCTACAGACCAGAACTTTGGTAATCTCCGCCGGATCCGCCACGCCTTCGGCGAGGATCTCGTGAAACGAACCCGAGGCCAGTTCTGAAAGCGCCGAAATGGCCCGCGGATGGCGCAAAATGCTCTTGGGCGTAAAAATGATCAGCGGCTTGCGAACTCCGTGGCCATCCGTGCCGCCGTACATTTGCCGACGCAATAAGTGGAAGTATTGGGCCGGTGTCGAACAATTGCAGACCTGCATGTTGTTCTCGCCGCAAAGCTGTAGGAAGCGCTCGATGCGCGCGCTCGTGTGCTCCGGACCCTGTCCTTCATTGCCATGCGGAAGCAGCATCACCAGGCCGTTGGGCTGGCCCCATTTCGCCTCGGAAGTCGATATGAACTGATCGATCATGATCTGCGCACCGTTCACGAAATCGCCAAACTGCCCTTCCCACAACACCAGCGTGGACGGATCGGCCGTCGTGTACCCGAACTCAAAACCGGTCGTCGCGTATTCGCTCAGCGGACTGTCGTACACCTCGAAACGCGCCTGCGTCGGCGAGAGATGCTGCAGCGGAATGTAGTGACGACCATTCTCCGCATCGGAATACTCCACGTGCCGCTGCGTAAACGTTCCGCGGCTCGAATCCTGCCCCGTCAGCCGGATCGCCTTGCCCTCAAGCGCCAACGTTCCGAATGCCAATGCTTCGGCCAGACCCCAATCGGCGGATGCGCCGCGCATCGATTCCCGGCGCTTCTCGATGAAGCCCTTCAGTTTCGGATAGAGATGGAAGTCGCCCGGAAAAGTCGTGATCCGGTCGATTACTTCATTCAGTCGCGCCGCATCCACGCCCGTCGAAACCGCCGACGCAATTAGCGTCTCCCGCTCTTCCACTTCCTCATATTCGAGATCATCTTTGACACGGTGCGCTGCATCGAAAACGGCGTTGAACTTGTCGGTAAGACCCTTGCGTATCCCCGCGACATCGTCGGCCGAGACCACGCCCTCGGCTACCAGACGATCCGCGTACAGCGTCGAAATCGGCTTCTGAACCTTGATCTGGCGGTACATCACCGGCTGCGTGAAGCTCGGATCGTCGCCCTCATTGTGACCATGGCGCCGATAGCAGACCATGTCGATGAAGACGTCTTTCTTGAACGTCCGGCGATACTCGCATGCCAGTTGCGTAACCCGCAGGCAGGCCTCCGGATCGTCCCCGTTGACATGAAATACCGGAACCTGAATCGATAGCGCGATGTCGCTGCAATATTGCGAAGTCCGCGATTCGGCCGGTTCCGCCGTGAATCCCAGTTGATTATTGACGATCAGGTGCAACGTGCCGCCGGTCTTGTAGCCTTCGATTTGCGAAAGGTTAACCGTCTCCGCCACCACGCCCTGACCCACCACAGCCGCGTCGCCGTGCACTACAATCGGCACCACGCGCTCGCGCTTCGTATCGCCCAACAGATCCTGTTCGGCGCGGACCAGGCCTTCGATCACCGGGTTCACAGCCTCGAGATGGCTCGGGTTGAACGCCATCGAAACCGTGATCTTCTTGCCGTCGAATTCGCGTTCGTTGCGCGCCCCAAGGTGATACTTCACGTCGCCCGAGCCGGAAATCGTGTCCGGATCGATGTCGCCGTCGAACTCGCTGAACAACTGCGTCATGCTCTTTCCCGCAAGATTCGCGAGCACCGTCAGACGTCCGCGGTGCGCCATGCCGATGATCGCCATCGCCGCGCCGGCGCGCGCGGAATCCGCCAGCATCTCTTCCAAAATCGCGAGCGAAGATTCGGCGCCTTCCGCCGAGAACCGCTTGTGGCCCATGAAGCGCGTGTGCAGGAACGACTCGAAGCCGGTGGCCTCGATCAGCGTCTGCAACAAGTGCTTTTTCTGCTCCGCGGTTGCTTTCGCCGGCTGATCCTCAATCCGCTGCCGGATCCACTCCCGCTCCGCCGGATTCGCGATGTGCATGAACTCGACACCGATCGATCCGCAGTAGGTTCTGCGGAACTTCTCGACCGTCTTGCGCAGCGTCACATTTCCGTACGGCCGATCCAGATCCCAAATCGAAAGGCCATACTGCGCCAGATCCAGATCCGCATGCGGCTTCGGAACGCAAAGCCCTAACGGATCCAGCTTGGCCTCGAGGTGGCCGCGCGAACGAAATGCATTCTTCAGCATCTCGACGCCCGCGTACTTCGCCGGATCCACGTCAGGAGCAAGCGCCACCGGCGCCGCATCGGACTGCCAATGCGTCGGCGCCTGCGTCATCCCGATGCTCGCGAAAAGTTGTTCGTAGAACTTGTCTTCGCCTTCGAGCAGCGCTTGAATACGCCCCAGAAACGTCCCGGATTCCGCACCCTGAATCACGCGATGGTCGTAGGTGCAGGTCATCATCATGACCTTGCTCAGTCCCATCGAAACGCGATTCTGCTCAGGAACGCCCCGGTATTCCGGCGGATAGTCGATCGCACCGGTAGCAATAATCGCGCCCTGTCCTGGCATGAGCCGCGGCGTCGAACCCGTCGTGCCCACCGTGCCCGGATTTGTTAAAGAAATCGTCGTGCCCTGGAAATCCGGCACCGTCAGTTTGTTCGTGCGCGCCTTGTTCACCAGCTCGTCGTAGCCCGCAAGAAACTGCGCGAAGTCCATCGCCTGCGCGGCTTTGATATTGGGAACCACCAACGATCGCGCGCCGTTCTTGCCCGCGACGTCCACGGCGAGGCCAATATTCACCAGGTCCCGAACCACGCGGTAACCCGCGCCTTCCGTCTCCGCGTAAGCGTGATTCAAAGAAGGAACCGTCTCTACAGCCTTCACAATCGCGTAGGCGATCAGGTGCGTGTAGGAAACTTTCGACTGCCCTTGCGCGCTGCGGAATTCGTTGATCGCCCTGCGATTCTCGTCGATCACCTTCACGGCAACCACCCGCTGCGACGTCGCGACAGGGACGCTCAGGCTGGCGGTCATGTTCTCGGCGATGCGCGCCGCCGCTCCACGCAGCGGAACCAAATGATCCGCGGGACCGGGTTCAAAAGCGGGGGGTTGCGGTACGGACGGCGAGCCCGCGCCTGAAATTGTTTGCGTGCCGTTTAAAGTTTTCGGGCGTTCACCTGCTGGCGCGCCGTTCGTGGGTGCAGCCTGGCCATTGGCTTCAAATACTTTGGCCCATTCGGCGTCTACCGCACGCCGGTCGTGCCTGTACTGTGAATAGAGTTCGTCTTCAAGCCAGCTATTGATTCCCAGCGGCTGGTGCGATGGGTCTTGTTGTTCAGACATGAGTAAAAAAGCGGGGATACGTGCCCGTTTACCATCATAACAAGCGTAACGTGAGAGCTATCTTCAGTCCCGGCATCTTCCGGCTTCCGCTTCCTGAAGGTCTCTTCCTGCTTTTCTTCGCCTACACTGCCCTGCTTTCTCTCGTTACCCACCCGGTCCGAACCGCCGGACCGCATCCGGTTCTGCTCCTGTTGATCGCAGCCGCCTACCTTACGCTCACTTCGTCGATCAGCCGGCGCTGGCCTTCTTCTCGCTCGGTTTTCGCCGTACTTCGTTTCGGCGTGGTGCTCACCGCCTACCGCGAGATGGATTGGTTTACGGCCATCGACAAATCGCGCGCGCTCGAAAATAGCTGGATCGTGTGGGACCGCTCGATCCTCGCGTGGCTACGTCCCGCCATCGAATCCACCGGCGTGATCGTGCCCGCCTATCTCGAACTTTGTTACGCCTTCGTGTACGGGATCGGCGTATTCTGCGTGGCCTCGCTGATCACCATTCAATATCGGGCCGGCGTAGACGCCCAAACTCGCGACGATCGCGTGGATCGCTGGATGACCCTATATCTCGCCGCTACGCTCAGTACCTACGCGCTATTCCCCTACTTCCCGTCGGACCCGCCGCGCGTCGTGTTTCCAGGCCTGGACGTTCCCGAAATCACCACAGTGTTCCGCGAGTTCAATCTTTTCTTAGTGGGCGGTTACGGAATCCACTCCAGCGTATTTCCCAGTGCACACGTCTCGTCCGCTCTCGCCGCTGGACTTGGATTCCTATGGGTTCTACCGAATTGCTCTCGCCGGGGCTGGGCAATTGTCGTGTACGCGTTGTCCGTCGCTGTCGCGACCGTCTACGGCCGATATCATTACACCGCGGATGCCGCAGCCGGAATCGGCATGGCGCTCGCGGCCGCATCCGCCTGCCGCTATTGGCTGCGCTGATTCGCGATCGGTTTCGATTTCAACTCGATCCGGATTTGGTCTACTGGGACTTCGCGCGGATTCTCAACGGCTGCCGAGCCAGCCGGGAGCCAGCGGTAGTCCGACCCACTAACCACCACTGCCGGGTCCGACGGATGCGCCGACGCGGGACAGGTAGTCTTGGGCCCGCAGGTCACACGAAAAATCCGTACCTGTCCGTTCTCGAAAGGAGTCCATTCCCCAGGTGCCATTCGTACGTCGCGCTCCGGCAAATCCAACGGCTCCGTCTTCAATTCCACCCGCATGTACTCGGAGGGCTTGTCGCCGTTGTACACCACTAAGTGCGATTCCGCCGCGCCGCGGGTGAACCGGATGCCGCCAGCCTTCACCGGCGGACGCTCCACATCCGGACCGTCCTTGTGCTTGAACGTCAGCTTGCCACCGTCCGTGTTGTAGATCATGACCGTCGGACGCTCCGGGTGGTCGTGCATTTTCGAAATGCCGCCCGGCTCATAATGCACTCGTACGATCTGCACGTACTCATTATCAAGTTCTAAATTGTAGTGCTCGGGGGCCGCGGTGAAAGGCGACTGGAACGCCAACATCAGCATCAGGGCAAAATCAATCATTCCCATTCCCTCAAACCGCCTTCGCGATGTCCCGGTGCGATTCCTTCACCTTGTATCCGCTCTTCGCCAAACGCTTGCAGACCTCGCCTGCGATCATCACGGACCGGTGATGTCCGCCGGTGCAGCCAAACGAGATGGTCAGGTAACTCTTGCCTTCGCGAATGTAATGCGGAATCAGGTAGATCAGCAGCGCCGAAATCCGCTCAATAAACTCCTGTGTCTGCGGGAACGACGCGATATAGCGGGCCACGCGCGGATTGCGTCCCGTCAATTTCTTGAATTCCGGAATGTAGTTCGGATTCGGCAGAAACCGTACGTCGAAAACCAGGTCGCTATCGGTGGGAAGCCCGTGGCGGAATCCAAAGCTGTTCACCGAAAGCAGAATCTTGCCTTCTACCCGATCGCCGCTGAATTTTTCTTTGATCAGTTCCCGAAGTTCATGGACATTGAACTGCGTCGTGTTGATCGTATGCGTAGCCAGCCGGCGGATCGGTTCCAAGGCTTCCCGCTCGTCTTTGATGCTGGCCGCGACCGATTGTTTCGTCCCCAATGGATGCGGACGCCGCGTCTCGCTGAAGCGGCGAACTAAAACCTGATCGTCGGCTTCGAGAAACACCAGCGTCGTCGGAACCTGCCGCTTGATCTTGGCGATGATTTTCGGAAGTTTTGCCAGCGCACCGCGCTCACGGATATCCACGATCAAGGCGGCGCGCCGGATGTTCGGCGAGTCTCTCGTCAATTCGGCGAATTTCGGAATCAGGTCGGTCGGCAAATTATCGACCGAATAATATCCGAGGTCCTCGAGCGCCTTAAGGACCGTGCCCTTCCCCGAGCCGCTCAATCCAGTGATGATGACCAGCTCTGTTTCGCGCGTCGCCATTTATACAGGGCTTAATTATCCCTCAATCAGATCGATGTGGCCGTCAGCCCGCCGGACGATCACCGTTGTGCGGTCGCTTTCCATTCCCCGGTACACGTAGTGCGTCCGATCGCCCATCTCGAGAATAGCTTCCTCGAGCGTCATCGGTTTGCGTTTTTGATGCGCCGTGACTTTCACAATCCGCGTCGGCGGAGCCTCCCGCTCGACCTTCTCCCCCGGAATCGCCGGCGCTTTGCCGGCCCTTTGCGTATCGCGTGCGCGAGCTTGTGTCTTAAGGGCCTGTTTCTCCAGATTCTCGATCGCGGCCGACAACGCATTGAACAGGCTGCCGTCCGTCCCGACCGCCACCAGCGCGTGATCGCGGAGGTTCATCGTGACCTCCGCTTTCTGCAGATGGCGGGTCTTCGAAGCCACGACGTGCGCGCCTTTTTCGCCGCGCTTCTCGACCACTTTCGACAGCTTCGCGAATTTTTTTTCGATCTTCTTTTGTTCGATCGGGGATAGTTCGCCGTTGGTTCCGGAATAGGTGATCTTCATGCGACCCCTCTCTTCATGTACGCGGCTCCGCTCCATGCGGGCTCGCATCCAAATTCTTGGATTTGTTTAAGGCTTTACGCGGCGCTGGTGGGTAGACGGAATGCGCATGTCTTCCCTGTACTTCGCGACCGTGCGTCGCGTCACTTGAATGCCTTCGGCTTGTAGCCGGTCGGTAATCTGTTCATCGGTGAGTGGATGTGTGTGGTCCTCCTCCTCGATCATCTTTTTCACGCGCCGCTTCAAGATCAGCAGCGGTGTCGCCGCGCCGGACGGCCCCTGAACGGCTTCCGAGAAGAAATAGCGCAGTTCGAAAACGCCTTGCGGAGTGTGCGCGTACTTGCTCGATACCGCCCGGCTTACCGTGGAAGGATGTACACCTATCTCCTCGGCAACTTCTTTGATCATCATCGGCTTTAATTCGTCGATCCCTCGTTCGAGGAAGTCGCCCTGCCGCCGGATGATGCTCTGGCAAACTTTCAAAATCGTCTGCTTGCGCTGCTCGATGTTCTTCATCAGCTGCAACGCGCTGGCGAAACGCTCTTTGACGTAATTCCGGACGTCCTTGTTCGGCTCTTTATCGCGGTCGAGCATGTGCCGGTACTGCGAGCTCAAACGCAATTGTGGAATTTCGTCGTCGTTCAGCGTGATCAGGTACTCGTCGCCATCTTTTTCGATGTAGACGTCCGGCTCAATCCGGCGCGCCTCCTGCCCACCATAGCGCAGGCCCGGACGCGGATCCAGATGCTTGATCATCTCGATCGCCAGTTGGACATGCTCGATCGGCCGCTTCAACGCCTTGGCAATTTCGCGGAACTGCCGCGACTCGAGCATCTTCATGTGCAGATCGATGATCTGCCAGGCGACTCCGCCCTTCCCGTTCCGGCTTTCGATCTGCAACAGCAGGCATTCGCGAAGATCGCGCGCGCCGACGCCTGACGGATCGAGCGTATGCACAACCCGCAGAGCTTCCCGCAGATCTTCGATTTTGTGCTCTTCCGCCGCCGCGATTTCTTCGACGCCAGCCACCAGGTAGCCGTTCTCGTCAAGGTTGCCTATAATGCCTTCCGCCGCGTCCCGGACCGCCTCGGCCAGCACCACCACCGCCAGTTGGGAATGCAGGTAGTCGCTTAACGTGACCGGCGAGGAGAGAAACGTCTCAAAGGATGGCTTCTCGACATTCTCCGCCGCGGGACTCTTATAACCCGGATCCAGGTAGTCGTCGAAGAAACTGCCGTAGTCGATTTCGTCAAACGGATCCGCGTCCACCTTCGGAACTTCATCGGCCGCCGGAGCGTCGATCGCTGGTGCCGGCTCGGCCACCGTAAGCCGTTCCGCGCCGGATTCGCTGAAATCCATTTCCGGCATTTCAAATTCCGCCGGTTCCGCCTCCACGCGGGAAGCCTCAATAATGGACTGGTCCGCCGGATCGCGTTCCCGCTCGACCTCGAGCAGCGCCTGCACTTCTTCCGGACTTAATTCTTCGCCCGCCTCCGCCGTCTCTTCGAGAACCGGATTTTGGGCGATTTCAGCCGTGATCAGGTCCTTCAGCTCCATGCGATTCAGCTGGAGTACCGTGACCATCTGGACCAATCCAGGCGTCAGAATTTGCTTCTGCGCGACCCGGAGCTGGAGTTTTGGAGACAGCGAACTCATTTCTGCCTTCAGTGTAGCGTAGCGGCGAACAACCGCCCCGACAGCTTGGCATCCTTGCCGGGAGCAACCGTGTTAGGTGCCCCCACAAAATAAAAAGAGATTCATTGCTGAGGGAGAATATCTTAGTAAGAGATGTCTGTTTCGCTGGAGGTTCGTTTGCTCGTTTGTAAATGTTCTTGGAGCATGAGGCTCGCGCTGGCCGGAATCATGTTTTTCGCTACAGGCCTCTATGCGCAGCCATCCGCAGCCTCCCCGATAACTCCTGGAACTCCGTATGTCCCGATGACCGGCGAGGAGCGCTGGAAACTCTATCTCCACGATAACTTTGAGGATCCGACCGCCTACTTTCGGGCACTTGGCGCCGGCGCGGGCCAACAGATCGCGAATGCGCCGCCCGAGTGGCATCAGGGAGCGAAGGCCTACTTCAAGCGCAGCGGCTCCTCCTTCGGCCAGTTCCTCGCGGATGATTCCGTCCGAACCGTCCTCGCCGCCGCCGCCGGACTCGACACCCGCTATCACCTATGCGGTTGCGAGGGCGCCAAGGCCCGCGTGCTTTACGCCATAAAATGGACCTTCATCACCCGTAATCACGAAGGTAAGGTGCGCTTCGACTGGGCGCGCTTCTCAGGCGATTACGCCGGCGCCTTTATTGCGAACGCATGGTATCCCGATCGCTACGGCGTGAAGGACGCCCTCCGCAGCGGCCATCAGCAAGCAGCCTTCGAGATCGGCGGAAACATCCTGAGGGAATTCACCCCGGAAATTAAGCGCTTATTCCACCGCAAGTAATCCGGCAAATGCGGAGCGCGGCATCGAGGCGCGCACGAAGCGGCACGAAGTGCCGCGCAGTAAGTGCTCCCCATCTGCCCCGCCAAAGCGCCCAATCCGAGCCGCGACTAAAGTGCTCCGAAGAAGCACGTCAGAAGCGGTCACATTTCACCTCCGAAACCCTCGAAGCACAACCCGAAGTAGGATAGGTATTCATGCCTAATCCGCTTCGCAGCTACACCATCACCCAGGGCCGCGACCGTGCCCCCGCACGGGCCATGCTCAAGGCGATCGGCTTCACCGACGAGGACCTCCGCAAGCCCATCATCGGAATCGCCAACACATGGATCGAAACCATGCCGTGCAATTTCAACCTGCGCGAACTGGCCGCCTATGTGAAGGAAGGTGTCCGCGCCGCCGGCGGCACGCCCATGGAATTCAACACCATCGCCATCAGCGACGGAGTCACCATGGGCACCGAAGGGATGAAAGCCTCGCTCGTCAGCCGCGACCTCATCGCCGACTCGATCGAGCTCTGCGCCCGCGGCTACATGTTCGACGGCATCATCGCCTTGGTCGCTTGCGATAAGACCATCCCCGCCGCCGCCATGGCGCTTCTCCGCCTGAACGTCCCCGGACTCATCCTTTATGGTGGAACCATCATGCCCGGCCGCCGCAACGGCGTGGATCTCACCATCCAGGACGTATTTGAGGCGGTAGGCGCCAACGCCGCCGGAAAAATATCCGACGCCGAACTCCTGGCCGTCGAGAATGCCGCCTGCCCCGGCGCCGGAGCCTGCGGAGGTCAGTTCACCGCCAACACCATGGCCACCGTCATGGAGATCATCGGCCTCGCGCCCATGGGCACCGCCGCCGTCCCGCAAGTCGATATCGCGAAACACGATGTTGCCCGCCGCTGCGGCGCCGTTATTATGGATGCGATTAAGCACAACCGCCTGCCGCGCGAGATCGCCACCCGTGCTGCGTTTGAAAATGCTATCGCTTCCGTCGCCGCCACCGGAGGATCCACCAACGCCGTGCTCCACCTTCTCGCCATGGCCCAGGACGCGGGCGTGCCTCTCAAGATCGACGACTTCCAGGACATCTCCGCTCGCACTCCTTTGTTGGTGGACCTGAAACCCTCCGGCCGCTTCGTTGCCGTCGATGTACATACGGCGGGCGGAATGCCCGTCATTGCCAAGCGCCTCGCCGATGGCAAATTCGTAGACGGATCCGCCATGACCATCACCGGCAAAACCTTCGCCGAGGAGGCGGCCGCTGCCGTCGAAACCCCCGGCCAGCAAGTCATCCGTCCGCTCTCGAATCCCATCAAAGCGTCCGGCGGACTGGTGATCCTGCGCGGCAATCTCTCGCCTGAAGGCTGCGTCATTAAGGTCACCGGAATCGAACGCAAACAGCAGCGCGGTCCGGCCCGTGTGTTCGACAACGAGGAAACCGCCATGCACGCCGTACTCGAAGGCCGCATTCAGGCAGGCGATGTACTCGTCATTCGATATGAGGGTCCGCGCGGCGGTCCCGGAATGCGCGAGATGCTCGGCGTGACCGGTGCCATCGTCGGCGCCGGCTTGTCCGAAAGCGTCGGCCTCCTCACCGACGGCCGCTTCAGCGGAGCCACCCGAGGCTTTATGGTCGGCCACGTGTCCCCGGAAGCCGCCGTCGGAGGGCCCATCGCCGCCGTCAAAGAAGGCGACACGATCCTCATCGACATCGAAAAACGAGCCATCACGGTAGAAATCAGCGATGACGAAATGAAGAGCCGCCTGGCGGCCTGGAAAGCCCCGGAGTTGAAATACAAGACCGGCGTGTTTGCCAAATACGTGAAGCTGGTCGGTTCCGCCGCCGAAGGTGCCATCACCAACTAGCCAAACAAGCCCGTTCCACATAGGACGACCGAACGTCCGGCTTCCGAATCCCCCGCCTCGGATTGAACCCGGAGCGTGAGCGACGGGACCGCCAACCTTCAGCCTGCGCCAGTGGAAATTCAGAAGGCGACGTCTACCATGAATCGCATCTGGTGGATCTTCAGTCTTGCCCCAGGATCAGCACGCTAGCCGCACGATAAGGCCAGGAAAATCATGGCTTTCCAGCACGTCGAAGGAATCGTCAATTCCAACTCTGTGAATTTCCTGGAACTAATTATGACGGAGGGATGAAGAAAGCCCTTGTTCGGTTTCGGGACTTAGGTGTACAATTCTGGACACAGAACGAAGGGTCGTCTCCGCGCGGGATTTGTTGGGGAAAGGGTTCCGCGCGGAGACTTGCTGCTTTGGTAATAAGACGGACGCAGACGTCCGAAGTTTTGTTCCGTCCCAGAAGAATTTTGCGCGAGTTCACACAATTCCGCCCCCACTCGCCACTCAACCCCGTTATCCGGTCCGTTCACCGAAATCGGCCGCTTACGCTCCGCGCCGCATGAATTGAAAAGCGATCTCTCGCCCGAAGCCCGCCTTGAACGCCAGCGATATCCACAGCAAAGCGAACGGTTCGAGCACTCGGCACTGCGTCAGCGGACCCGCATCGAGCGCATCGAAGCCGAGCTCACTCGCGAGGCCCGCCGCCACCTTCTTCGCGCTAGCATCGTCTCCGCAATAAAACATCGCGACCCGCCCGCTCACGAATTTGGTATCGCCCATCACGTTACTGCCAACCGTGTTGAAGGCCTTCACCACTTTCGCGCCCGTGGCCCACTGCGCTACCAGCTCTCCGGCCGACGAGTCGCGTCCAACTTCGAGCCCGCTCAGATCCGGCAATAGCGGATTCGTGGCGTCGATCACGATCTTCCCCGCCAGATCCCCCGCACTTTGGATCGCATCCTTCGCCGCGCTCCACGGAGTCGCCAGGAGGATCACGTCGCTCGCCTTCGCCGCGTCCACGACGGATGCCGCGCTCGCATTTGGACCCGCATCCGCAAGCAGCTGCTTCAATTCGTTGGAATCTGGATTCCGCGCGCCAAAGATTACCTTGTGCCCGCCCTCTTTGGCGAACCGCGTTCCCAGCGTTCCGCCCACGTTTCCCGACCCGATGATGCAAATGTTCATTTCAAATCCCTCTCAGAAAAGGATGCCGCACGAGGCGGCAAAGTAGCGGTTCTTGACGCAAAATTCGGATTGCCAAGGCATACTATAAAAATGCGGCTGCTTCTTCTTGGCGTTTTCCTCGGAATCATTCCCTTTGCGGCTCGCGCCGCCGACAAAGTCCAGTTCCTCAGCGCGGACAACCAAACCACACTGGACGGCTACATCTTTAAGCCCGCCGGACGCGGACCCTTCCCCGCCGTCGTCATGCTCCACGGCCGCGCCGGAGCTTATTCCTCGCTCGCCAACGGCCGCTACACCGCCGAAACGCTATCGAAGCGCCACAAATTCTGGGGAGAATTCTGGGCCGAGCGCGGCTACGTTGCCCTGATGGTGGACAGCTTCGGCTCGCGCGGCTTCACGAAAGGCTTCGGCAAGGGCAGCTATGAAGACCGCCCTTCGGAAGTCAGCGAGCAGACCGTTCGCCCCCTCGACGCCTACGGAGCTTTGGCTTTCTTGCGCAAGCGCCGCGACATCCAGCCGGATCGCATAGGCGTGCAAGGCTGGTCGAACGGCGGAATGACGGTTCTCGTCACCATGTCCAGCCGCGCGCCGGGCATTTCGAATCCCACGCCGGACAGCGGCTTCCGCGCCGCCCTGGCCTTCTATCCGGGATGCGGTATGGAGGCGATTCAGAAGTCCTACCGCAACTACGCGCCGATCCAGATGTTCCTCGGGTCAGCCGACGAAGAGGTCTCGCCTGAACGCTGTATGAAGTGGGAGAAAAAAGTGAAGGACGCGGGCGGCGACATCCACCTGATCGAATTCGCCGGAGCCGCCCATAATTTCGACGACCCCAGCAAGTCGAAACAGGAAGTTCCCGCCAACGCCCACGCGACACGCGCGTCCGAGAAACGCGCCGAAGAGTTCTTCGCGAAACACCTGCTGCGCTAAGCTCTATTTACGCAAGTACGCGTCGGTGCCGTCGATCCAATCCTGGCGCAGCGGAGCGAACACATCGGTCGCCGTCGTATCTTCCATGGCTTCGGCGCTGTGTGGAACGTTGGGCGGAATCACCAGCGTTTCGCCCGCGCGCACATAGACTTCCTCGCTGCCAAACATGAACTTCAGGCAGCCGGTTTCAATCGTCGAAAGCTGCTCGTTCACGTGGCTGTGCGTCGGAACCACGCAGCCTTTTTTGAGCTCAAAACGGCCGATCGTAACCGTGGTCCCATGAATGGCCTTCCGCGCCACCAGCGGGTTCAATTGCTCCGCGGCCATGTCGTTCCAGCTGTAGGTCTTCATATTTAACCGGAATGGTAGCATGAGGCGTGCATGAGTTCCGTTTCGAGTGCCAGAAAGGCTGCACCAACTGCTGTGAGGTGGATGGCTACGTCTATTTGACCGAAGCCGACCTCAACAACGCAGCCCGTCACGTCGGGATGACCGCGCCCGCGTTCGAGAAGAAATACGTCTATCGCACGCGTCATCTGTTACGCCTCCGCAAGCCGCGCGGATCGCAATGCCACTTCCTCCAAGGCGGCGGCTGCGAGTTGCACCCCGACAAGCCCACGCAGTGCCGCCTGTTTCCCTACTGGCCGGAAATCGTCGAGACCCGCCAAGCTTGGCATAGCACCGCGAAGAGTTGCCCCGGAATCGGCAAAGGCCCGCTCATCCAAATCGGAGACGCCGTAGAAACCGCCCACGAAATGCGTACCGCGTATCCCACGCAGTACCGAAAAACCTAAGTGGCATAGGCCTCCGGCCTGTGCATGTAAGTGGCCTAGGCCCACGGCCTGTGTAGGTGGCATAGGCCCACGGCCTGTGTAGGTGGCATAGGCCTCCGGCCTGTGCATATAGGTGGCATAGGCCTCCGGCCTATGCATGTAGGTGGCCACAGCCTCCGGCCTGTGCGCTTTCCCATCACCTCTACCGCGACTTCAAAAACAAAGTCAGCCGGCTCATCGCTTCCTGAAGAATCGGCAACTCCGCCGCATAGCAGATTCGGATCGAGCCTTCTCCACCTTCTCCAAACGCAACTCCCGGAGCCAGCCCCACCCGCGTCTCCATCAAAATCTTCTTGCAGAAGTCGAACGAATCCGTGACGCCCTCAATCTTGGGAAACAAATAGAACGCGCCCTCCGGTTTCGGCACCGTCACGCCCGGAACTTTCCGCAAAGCAGCCAGGCAAAAGTCGCGATTGACTCGCATGCTTGCCAGCATCTCCGCGACCGTGTCCTCACCCCACAGCAACGCGGTCTCTCCGGCTTTTTGCCCAAAGCTAGGTGCATGCGAAATGATGAACTCATTCAACTGCGTCGCCCGCGCCGCCAGATCCTTGCGGGCCACCAGCCAGCCGACTCGCCATCCGGTCATGCACCACGATTTCGAGAATGACTGCACCACCATCACCGCATCTTCGCGCGTCGCCTTCGTCAGAATGCTGGGCACCACCGGCGCCGACTTCGCCGGTGGAGCCGGATCCGGATACACCAGCCGCTCGTACACCTCATCCGCCAGCAGCCAGATTCCATGCCGCCGCGTGAACTCCAGCAGCTTGGCCTGATCCTCGGAAGTCGCCACCCAGCCCAAAGGATTCGAGGGCGACGTGTAAATCAGCAGCTTCGTCTTCGGCGTCACCGCCGCTTCGAGCGCCCCGTAATCGATCGTGTAGCGGTCGCCCTGCAACACATGCGGAACCTGCTTCACCACCGCATTCGCCATCTGAATAATCGCGCTTCCATTCGGCCATGCCGGAGTCAGCACGATGGCTTCGTCACCCGGATCCAACACGCAACGAATTCCGACGTTCAGCGCCTGTACGCCCGAGGCCGTAACCACAATCTCGGAGGTTGGATCGAGCGTCACCTTGTGGCGCTCTTCGTAGTAGCGTGCGAGCCCCCTCCGGAGCGAAGGAAGGCCCGCGTTCTCCGTGTAGAACGTAAAGCCGTCCGCCATCGCCTTCTGCGCCGCGCGCTTGATGAAGTCTGGCGTCGGGACGTTCGACTCGCCGAAATATAATTTCAGGACGCCGTCCATCCCCATCGCGATTTCGGCCAGTTCGCGGATGCGGGAAGGGGGGACGGCTAGGGCTGAGGGTGCTAAGACTGCGGGCATGAATTCACCAGTCTAGCGTAGGGCTCCTGGAATGCGGCCTGACATCTCGAGTGCCCTGCTACCATTCCCTCTTATGGTTCTTTCGGACGTCGATATCAAGCGCTACATCGCGGAGGGCAAGATTCGCATTACGCCCGACCTTCCGCCTGAACAGTTCGGCAGCTGCTCGGTCGATTTCCGCCTCGGCAACACCTTCAACATCTTCGAACACAGCCGCCACGCCTTCATCGACCTCCGCCAAAAAGTCGCCATCCAAGACCTGATGAGCGAGGTGACAGTCGCCGACGGCGAGCCCTTTATCCTGCAGCCTCACGAATTTGTCCTTGCCATTACCGAGGAAAAGCTCGAGCTCGATGACGACGTCCTCGGCCGCCTCGAAGGACGCTCCAGCCTCGGCCGCATCGGCATCATCGTCCACGGAACCGCCGGCCTCTTCGATCCCGGTTGGACCGGCCAAGCCACTCTCGAACTCAGCAACCTCGGCCGCATGCCCGTAGCCCTCTACCCTGGAATGCGAATCTGCTCGTTCACCTTCGAGCAACTAACCTCCAAAGTGTCCGTTCCCTATCGCTTGAAGCCGGGCAACAAGTACGCCGGGCAAACCAAGCCCCTGGCCAGCAAACTGTCGAGCGAAGTCAGTAAGGACGAAAAACCGCGATGAACCGCATCAGGAACTATGTCGGAATGCTCGCGTCCGTCCTTATTGCACTCAGCAGCGGCGCGCATTCTTTCCTCGGTTGGCCCGCTATCGAAACCAGGCTG
The DNA here is from genome assembly GCA_038210135.1 of Bryobacterales bacterium. GTDB lineage: Bacteria > Acidobacteriota > Terriglobia > Bryobacterales > Bryobacteraceae > JBBQWZ01. The sequence continues at coordinate 27,803 of JBBQWZ010000017.1, read as the reverse complement.
AACGCCACCACGATTCCGCCGGACCTGCTCATCGGCCTGAACATCACCTGGCAATTCGGCGGACTCGCCATGCTCACCTTCGGCCTGATCGGGATGACGCTGTTCCTCAAGCGGTTGCGCGGCGAGCCGGTCACGTTGCTTCCGGCCGCCATCATCTCGGTGGCCTACGTCGCCGTCGGAATCTGGGCCTTCGTCACTGCCAACTTCGAGCCCATCTACCTCACCTTCATCGTGCCGGGCTGCTTGCTGGCCTTCGCCTCCCTGATGCGCGAAAACGAAGCGTAGGCTTCTTCCGTTCCTATGCTCCAAGCCCTTCGGCGCTACCGGCTCGAACATGGACACGCCGTTGTGCCCCTCGCGATCTTCGCCATCCTCGCGAATTTCGCCTACCTGCGCCGCTTCGGCTTCTACGAAGACGACTGGTATTACATGGCCGGAGCCTGGGGAACGCCCGCCGCCGGCTGGTTCACGGCCCTGCTCCATTCCGTCCGGAACTTCTACGTCGGACGCCCTCTTCAAGAAGTTTGCCTCTACGTCTTCGCCTATCTCGGAGCCGTCTTCGAGAGTATCGGACTGCTCTACGCGATCGCGGCGATACTCTACGCCCTCAGCGTCGTACTCGCCTATCACGTGCTTAAACTCCGCTACTCGACGCTGTTCGCGTCCATAACCGCGGCCCTGTTCGCGGTCTCGCCGCTCACCACCATTCGCCAGCACCTCGACGGAACGCTATGGTCCGCTCCAGGCTTCATCTGTCTCTTCCTCGCCATCCTGATCTACGCCCGCGCGCGCCAGTTTGCGTGGTCCTACCTGTTCGCCTCCATGGCGCTGCTGATCTACGAACCCTTCTTCTTCGTCTTCCTCGCCGCACCCGTATTCCGCCGCGGGCGAAAGACCTGGATCAGCCTCGCATTGCACCTCGCGACTTGCGGCGCGATCCTGCTCGTCTACCTGATCCTGCGCCGCCTCTTGAGCGAAGCCCGCTTATCGTCCTCCCTCAACTCGCCATCCTTATTAGCCACCGCCTGGAACGCCGCCGCCTTCGCTCTTTCGTGGACCGCCCACTCCTTCATCACCTACGCCTACGCGGCCATCGTTGCCCGCCGCGACGCAGCCACCGAATCCGTTCTCTGGACGCTCGGCCTCATCGCCTTTGTCTCGATCACGCTCTTCCGATCGTTGTCCTTTGGCGGAACTCGTCGCCAAACGGCCGGCTCGATCAAACGCGCTGTGTGGTGGATTCGCCGGGCTGCCCTCCCAGGACTATTGATGCTCCTGCTCGGATTCGCCGTATCCGCCTTCACCGGCGCGCAAGCCTTCCCGATCACTGGCCGCGACACCCGCTTTTCACTCGCAGCAATTTTCGGCAGCAGCCTCTTTGTCGCCGGACTCCTCTTCGCGCTGCGATCGCTTGCAAGCGGAAAGTATTGGCGCCGCACCTTCACGAATAGTTCCCTCGGTGTGCTCATCGTGCTGACCCTGTACTCGTTCGTCATTCAGGATGACTACGCCAAGGAATGGGCTCACGATCGCAGCGTGCTTGAGCAAATCCGGACCCTCACCCCGGACGCCACGCCGGACACCCTGCTGATCCTCCATCGCCAGTGGGCTGGCGAGCCGCCATTTCTCAAGACGCCGCGCATGCCCTCCATCAACTCGCAGCCGCACGGCGTCGAGATCAGCCTGCGCCAGCTATATGACAACAAAAAAGGCCCCTGGATCTTCATCGTCTACAGCGATCAATGGAAGAACTTCCTAGCCCCGCAGGCCGATGGCAAATTGCACTGGACGAAGGCCGACGTGGAAAGCAGTTCCGCGCGCGACCTCGCGACTCCCGTCGAGCACGTCATCACCCTGGTCGAAGAACGAAACGGCCAACTCCACCGCGATAACATCCCCATCGAAATCGCCGGCCACCAAATCACCCTCATCGCGACCCAGCAACCGTCCAACTGGAAAGCCTTCGCCGCCTCCCCCCTAGCCCCCAAAGTTTTCGCAACCCCGTAGCGCGGCTTGACCCGGAGCATGAGCGACGGGACTCGCCTCCGTCAGAACCGCGAACGAAGTCAGCGCCGATTTCCATGAGCGGTGAACCGGAATACCGCCACGCAACAAGCCATCCTCACGAAGCTGATACCTTGAAAGAAATGCGACTGACAGCCCTTTTCTTCGCCGCCCTGGCCCTGTGCCTCGGCGCCAACGAACTCTCGAACCGCCGTGCCCCCAGCTTCACCCTGCCCGATTCGAACCTGAAGGATTACGACGTCCTCGACTTCCGCGGCAAATGGCTCCTCATCGACTTCATGAAGACCGAGTGCCCGCACTGCTCGCAGCTCACCAAGACTCTCGAACCTCTCAAAGCTAAGTACGCCGGCAAAATGCAGATGATCTATGTCGTCATCGCACCGCCCGAAAATCAGGACACCGTTCGGAAGTACATCAACGACCACAAGGTAACTTCGCCCGTCGTCTTCGACCAGGGTCAGATGACCCGCACGTACTTCCGACTGACGCCCCAAAAGCCTTCCTACGACACCCCCCACCTCTTTGTCATCGATCCCAACGGCAACATCGTTCGCGATTGGTCCTGGGAAGACAAGAGCAAGATGCTCGAAAGCGGAGCCATCGTCAAGGAACTCGACTCGCTGATCAACGGCGCCAAGAAATAGGGCTTCGTCCATGCGGGTCCGCGAAGCAGTTGCGCGCCGGATCTTGCCGCTGATCCTCTGCCTTCCCGCGTTCGCCGCCCTCGACGACCTCCACAAAGCAGCCCGCGCCGGCGACGTCGCCCGCATGCGCCAGCTGCTCGAAACCGGCTCCCCGGTCAACAACCGCGACTCCCTCGGCGGAACGCCCCTGCACGACGCCGCCTGGTCCGGATCCCTCGAAGCCATCCAACTTCTGATCAACGCGAAAGCCGACATCAACGCCCGGCATCTCGAAGGCGGCTCCACGCCCCTGCACTACGCCGTCATCATGCGCCGTTACGAAGCCGCCGATCTCCTGATCGCCAACGGAGCCGACGTCAACGCCACCTTCCGCGCCGGATCCACCGCCCTCCACCTCGCCGCCGGACGCGGTTACGTCAACTTCCTCGAACTCCTGCTCAAGCACGGGGCCAACGTCAACGCCCGTGACGAAAACGGTTCCACGCCTTTGATGGAGGCCGCTTGGCGCGGCGAACAGAGTGCCGTCTTCTTCCTAATCAAAAAGCGAGCCTCCCTCACCGCCATGACCACCGATACCGGCGCGAACGCCCTCCAACTGGCGGCCGCCAAAGGCCAGCTCGAAACCGTCACCGCTTTGCTCGATGCCGGAGCCAACATAAACTCCCAGGATAAATCTGGTGCCACGGCCCTCGACTTCGCTCTCAACCAGCGGCACGCCCGCGTCGCCGAACTCCTGATCGATCGCGGCGCCCCCGTTTCCGCCAACAAAGCCCTGCATGAAGCCGTCCTCCGTGGGCAAAACGATTTGGTCCAAATCCTGATCGCAAAAATCCCCGACATTAATAAGGTCCGCTTCGAAGGCGCGCCCCTTTTGAACGACGCCGCTTTGAAGGGCCAAGCCTCAACGGTTGAACTTCTTGTATCTAAAGGCGCTAAGGTTAACGCGACCAACTCCTCTGGGGCCACCGCCCTCCACGACGCCGCCCTTTCCGGCCAGGCTGCCATCTGTAAATGGCTGATCGAACACGGCGCGAACGTCAATTCTCTCGACGCCGACGGCTCCACGCCACTGCATGTCGCCGCCTCCTTCGGACGCCAGGACGTCGCCGTCGTCCTGCTCGAAAAAGGAGCAAAACGCGACCTTCGCAACAAAGCCGGAAAGACTGCCGCCGACCTCGCCGCCGAAAACGGAGTAGTGGGTGTACTAAAGTGAATCGCTTAGCTGCCGATATATAGGTGTGTCCCGAAACGCGGGCCTTAGGGCTCCCAGCTTGCAGACCACGCAGATCTCGCCGGAACTTGCCGATGCTGCCGACGTTCTGAGCGATCAGCTTCGCGTCCATCTGCATCGGCTGGCGATCCTGTTGGTGCCACACGCGGACAGCCTGGAGCGTCGCTTTCAAACCCGCCTGAAGGCGCTGTCGTTTGAACCTAAACAGCGCACCGCCTTATCCGCCATCACCATCGGCTCAGCGACCCGCATCCTGGCGGCCGGTCAGGCGCCTCTCAAGTTCATCGAACAAGTCGAATACAACGGACGCCGCCTCGCTAAGTTGAACCTGCCGCCCAGTGCGATTCTCGAAGCGCTCCAGGAATACGACAAGATCCTGACGCCCACACTGCGCGATCTTCTTCCCGGCGAGTACTCCAATTTCCAGTGGGTCCGGGAACAACTGCATTTCTGCGTAGTACTCACGCTCAATAACGCCTATTATCAGGTCCGCGAGGCGGAAACGCAGGCGTTCTACGAGCTCTTCCGGGTCGAACTCGAATCGCGAAATCTGGGCGAACTCCTCGGACGCTTCCTCGATTGCCTGGTCCAGGTCTGCCATGCCGATGCCGGACGCTTGTATCTGCTCGACGATTCGGGCAAGGTGTGGCAGCTAAAGGCCGCGACACCCAACGAACTCGCCGTGATGTTCGCTTCGAAACCGGCCCTCAAGAAAGCCCTTTCGAAGCCGCGCTACATCTCTTGCGCCGACGCCGAAACCTCGACGCTCCTCGACCCTCACTGGACCCGCCAATTCACCTCCTGCTGGTCGATTCCGCTCGCTGATGACGGCCGCGTGACCGGCGTCATGCAGTTCGGCTTTTCGGAGAATTATGAATGGCTGCCGCGCGAGCAGGAACTGCTGGCCGCCGCCGCCGAACGCTGCTGGATGGCCGCTGAAAAGGCCCGTTTGATGGAGGATCTCGCGCGCCGCGAAGAGCAGGTCCGTCGCCTGGCCGAGCACATGCTGCACGTCGAGGAAATGGAACGCCGCCGCATCAGCCGCGAGCTCCACGACGAAGCCGGCCAGTCTCTGCTGTGCATCCGGTTGCAAATGGAGCTGCTTGAGCAATCCATCCCCGAAGAACAAAGCGAATGGCGTTCAAAGCTCGGCGAAGCCCGTGATCTCACCGAACGGACCATCTTAGAGATGCGCCGCCTGATTGCCGCACTGAGCCCCGCCGTTCTCGAGTCGCTCGGCCTCGGCGCCGCGCTCCGGCAGCTGGTCAACCGCTTCCGCCGGCTTCATCCCTGCCGTATGCGCCTGCATCTTGCCCGCATCGGGGGACTTTCGCAACAGATTGAAATTATTGTGTATCGCCTCGTGCAGGAGTGCTGCAACAACATCGGTAAACATTCTCAGGCGAACAATGTAAACATTTCCGTGACTTCGGCCGATGGAATGTTGAAGTTAGTCGTGGACGACAACGGTGTCGGCTTCAACGTAACCGAGGCGCTCGCCAAGCGCGAGTCCTTCGGTCTTTCCGGGATGCGCGAACGTGTGGCCCTGTTAGGCGGCCGGTTCGATGTGCAAAGCAATCCCGGCGCGGGGAAAAGGGAGCGCGGTACGAGAATCGCGATCGAATTGCCGATTACGAAAGATAGAGACGCGCTAGGCGGATAAAAAGCGCGCAGCCGTAAGTAGCAAACCGCGGCGATCCAAAACTTAGCGAAGGACGAGCGAACGATATGGCCAAGATTCGAATTATGCTGGCGGACGACCACACGCTGTTTCGTCAAGGAATCCGGACTCTCATCTCTGCGGAATCGGACATGGAAGTAGTGGGCGAAGCCGCGAACGGCGGCGATGCCGTCGAGAAAGCCAACGAAGCCCGTCCGGACGTCGTTCTGATGGATATCGGAATGCCCGGCCTGAGCAGCTTTGAGGCGACCCGTCAGATCAAAAAGAACCGCCCCGAAACCAAGGTCCTGTTTCTCACCATGTACGACGACGAAGACTACCTCGTTGAAGGCATGGAAGTCGGCGCCAGCGGGTACGTCCTGAAGGACAGCCCCTCGCAACAGCTCGTCGCCGCCATCCGCGACATCTGCCGCGGTGGCAGCTATCTGAGCCCGCGCATGCTGTCGCAATTGGTAGACGATTTCCGCAGCCGCATCAAGTCCGCCAACCGCCTCCCCCGTTTCGCCACATTGACCACGCGCGAGCGCGAAGTCCTCAAGATGCTCGCCGAAGGCAATTCCGTGAAGGAAATCGCCTGCGACCTGAACCTCAGCGTTAAAACCGTCGAAGCCCACAAGTTCAATCTCATGCGCAAACTGGATATCCACAACAAAGCGCAGCTGGTCCAATACGCCATCCAGAAAAAGATCATCAAGATCCCGAATCTGGTCTAGGCGCAAGTACCGCCGGACTCGGCAAAGTTTCGGAACGTCAAGCGGGACTTCCTTAGCTACTTCGAACAACTTGGCGGAGCCGGCCATCGGCTCCGCCTTTTTTGTGTTTACGCCCCCACTCTCAGCCTAAAATCTCCCCAGCGCGCTCAAGCAGCGGTATTTGACCTTTCACAATCTTGCCCGCCGCCGCAGCAAGCGAAAACCAGTCTCCCCTGTCCACCTCAGGAAATTCCTTCCTCCGGCCCGACCTCGGCGGCCATTCGAGCGAAAAGGTATTGCTCCGGATCTGCGACGGATCCATATCCCCCGCCATCGCCCACGCCACTACGACCTTGCCGCCCGCCTGCTTTACTTCGCCCAGCGCGATCCCCTGCCCCTCAGCCCGCAGTCCCGTTTCCTCAAAAAACTCCCGCTTCGCCGCCGCGAATGCATCATCATCCTCCGCATACTCCCCCTTCGGGATGGACCACACCCCCTCGTCCTTACCGGCCCAAAACGGACCTCCCGGATGCACCAGCAGGACCTCTAAATTCCCCTCTCGCCGCCGAAATAAAAGCAGTCCCGCGCTCCGCTTGGCCATGTCGTTAACGTACCGCGCTCGACATCCTGTCGCTGCCGAAGCTCCTTCCGAATGACGTGTTAAACTAACAATGTTACTTTAGCGAGTCACTATGTCGAAACGAAAGTGCGTCCTCTTTTGCCTCCTTTCGCTCCTCGCCGCGCCTCTCTTTGGACAAGCCGGGCGCGCCGAACTCCTCGGTGACGTGCGCGATCCCTCCGGCCTCGCCGTGCCGAAAGCCAAGGTCGAGGCGATCGATCAGGCCACGGCCGCCAAATACGCCGCTGTGACCAACGAACGCGGCGAATATCACATCGTCGGCCTTCCGGCAGGGCGCTACGTCGTGGTGGTCGAACAGTCCGGCTTCCGCATCTACCGCCAGTCCGGCATCACCCTTCGTCTGGCGGCCTCGACCACCCTCGATCTCACCTTGCAAGTCGGACAGCCGGATCAGTCGATCGACGTCAACGCTGCCGCTCCGCTTTTGCAAACTTCGAGCGGCGCGGTCAGCCTGAACGTCGAAGAGAAAACCATCACCACGCTGCCGCTCGATGGACGCAACTTCATTCCGCTCGTAACGCTGTCGCCCGGCGTCGCCTTGCCGAACGGCAACTTCCTCCCCCGAATCAACGGCAGCCGTCCGCGAACCAACGAATATATCTACGACGGGATCAGCGTGCTGCAGCCCGAGCCCGGTCAGGTCCTCTATTACCCGGTCATCGACGGCATGGCCGAATTCAAGCTCAACGTCAACGCGTATTCGCCGGAATACGGCCGCTCCAACGGCGGCACCGTCATGGTCATCGGCAAGTCCGGCAGTAACGAATTTCACGGCAGCGTCTTCGAATTCTTCCGCAATGAAGCCCTCAACGCGCGCAACCTGTTCGCGCAGCCCGGCCCGAAACCGCTATTCCGCCGCAACCAATACGGAGTCACCATCGGTGGGCCGATTCAGGCCAATAAGACCTTCTTCTTCGCCGACTGGCAAGGAACGCGCCTGCGCACAGGCATCACGCGATTCAGCGTCGTGCCCACCCTCGCCCAACGCGGAGGCGTCTTCACTCAGACCATCTTCGACCCCGCCGCTTCGCCCCGCGTTCCATTCGTTAACAACACCATTCCGCTCGATCGCTTCGACGCTATCGGCAAGCAGATCCTCGCCCACTACCCCTTGCCGAACGTCGCCGGAGCCAATAACTTCGTTCGCACCGCCACCGAACCCGACAATCAGGACCAGGCCGACTTCCGCGTCGATCGCTACTTCGGGCAGAAGCACCGCGTCTTTGGCCGCTATACCTATTTTCGCGACGACGACACGCCTGTCACCCCTCTTCCGGATGGCAGCGGCAGCCTGACGTCCGGCGTCGTCGGCCATGCCATCACCCGGGGACACGCCTTCGTCGGCGACTACAACTGGATCGCCTCCCCGACGGCGTTGAATCAGTTCCGCTTCGGTTACTCCCGGCGCGATCTCCATCAAGGCTCGCTGCAGAACGGCGGAGTCACCGTGCCCGGCCTCCCGCAAAATTCCTTCGCCTCGGTGCTCCCCATCTTCAGCGTCGCCGGCTTCCAGCAGATCGGACCGACCACCGCCGCCAATTCTAAATTCACGACATCGATTACCGAATTCCTCGACACCTTGACGCTCGTCCGCGGACGCCACACCGTCAAGTTCGGCCTGGACATCCGGCGCGAGGCGCTCGACGTCATCAACCCGCCGAATCCCACGGGCGCGTTCGGATTCAGCAACACCGGAACCAACAGCGCTTCCGTCACCGGCAGCGGAAACGCCCTCGCGTCTTTCCTACTCGGACAAGTCAACGCCTTCACCATCGACATTCAAAAGCAAGTGATCCAGCCGCGCGCCCACATCGCGGAGTTCTTCGTCGGCGACGACTGGAGGGTATCGCCGCGCCTCACTTTGAACATCGGCACCCGTTACACTTTGAACTTCCCCTCCATCGAAAAGCACGATCAGGGCGCGGTCTTCAATCTGCATACGCAGGTTCTCGAATTCCCGCACACCGCGCGCGAATTGGAACTCGGTAACTTCGGGCCGCGCGTCGGCCTCGCTTACCGGATCAACGACAGCCTCGTTATTCGCTCCGGCTACGGCATGGTGTACTTCGAGCAATCCGGCATCACAACGCCCTTTACGATTCCGCAATTCCCCTTCGTCCAAACCGTCGGTCAACAATCCGCCGACAACGTGAACGCGGCGTTCCCGCTCTCAACCGGACCCACCGTGCAAGTCAGCGCTCCGAATGCGAATTCCGGTCTCGGCCAAGGCGTCTTCGGAGTTGATCGAAAGAACGGCTCCGGCTACTCCCAGCAATGGAACTTCACCCTCGAGAAGACGCTCGGCAAAAACTGGAATTTCGAAGCCAGCTATCTCGGCTCGAAGAACACCAGACTCGGAATTCCCGACGCCAATATCAATCAGCTTCCTGCCGAAAACCTGTCGCTTGGTGCCGCCCTTCTAGGCCGAGTTCCGAATCCGTACGTCGGGCAGATCCCCGCCTCGTCGTCTCTCGGAGGCGCGACCATCGCGCAGCAGCAGCTTCTCCGCCCGTATCCGCGCTTCACGACGCTCGCATTGTTCCGCGACAACTTCGGCAATTCCAGCTATCACGCGGCAGCGGTCAAAATGGAGAAGCGGCTCTCGCACGGCCTCTCCATCAACGGTGCCTATACCTTCTCGAAGCTGATCGACGACGCCTCGAGCGTCTTCTCGCAAACCATCTTTTCCGGTCCCGTGCTTGGCACTACCGGTGCCGCCGACGCCTTCAACCGTCACCTCGAAAAAGACGTGTCGAGCGGCGACATTCCCAAGGTGTTCGCGCTCGGCTGGGTCTACGACATCCCGCGCGTCTGGAAGATTTCCGGTTGGCAATTCGCCGGACTCGTGCGCGTGCAAGCCGGCGACGCCGTTGCCGTGACACAGGCTACCAACAACAATTCCAGCCTCGGCTTCGCGGTTCAAAGGCCCAACCGCCTCAGCGATCCGAACGAATTCGCGACCCCCTCCGTCGCGAAGTACTTCAACACCGCCGCGTTCTCGAACGCCGCGCAGTTCGTGATCGGAACCGCCTCCCGCAATCCGGTTCGCGGACCCGGTCTCCAGAACGCCGACCTGATGATCGGCAAAACCTTCCGCATCAGAGAACGTATGCGCATCGAGTTTCGCGCCGAAGCCTTCAACGTGTCGAACACGCCGCCACTGAACGATCCGAACGGCAGCTTCGGCAGCGCCGCTTTCGGTTCGATCACCAGCGCCGGCAATCCCCGCGTGTTCGAGTTCGTCGGCAAGATCCATTTCTAAACGGTCCATTTCCGGCGCAAACGCTACAATGTGACGTGTTGGGAAAGTAGCTTTGTGAAAACCCGCGTCGGAAACCGGCTCAGTCAGATTCGAAAAAGCAGGGGCGTTGGTGCATCCGACCTTGCCCAGCGCGTTCAGGTCAGCCGTCAAACCATCTACGCCATCGAAGCCGGAACGTACGTCCCCAACACTGAAGTGGCTCTGCACCTCGCCCGTGAACTCGAAGTTACCGTGGACGAGTTGTTCTCCCTGCGAGACGGAACCGCCAAAACGCCCGAGTCCTTGTCCGCCGAAGTTCTCTCCGCCGAGCCCGCCGTGAAAGGCCAGCCTGTACGAATCTGCCAAATGGGTTCGAAGTGGGTGAGCGTTCCCGTCAGCGCTTCGCCCTACTACATGCCAGAGGCCGACGGCATTATCGATCGCACGGGCCGCACCGCGGGCCGCGCCGACATCGTGGTTTTCGCGAAGGACGAAGCGTCACAGAAACGCCTGGCGCTGGCCGGCTGCGATCCCGCCACCGGCTTGCTCTCGCGCATGGTCGAGAAAGCCAGTGGTATCGAGATCGTGTCCGCCGCCGCATCGAGCAAGCTCGCTCTTACATGGCTGAGTGAAGGCAAGGTGCACATCGCCGGTTCACATCTCGAGGATCCGAAGACCGGCGAGTTCAATCTGCCGTTTATCCGAAAGCACTTTCCCAATGAGGACTTCAGCGTGATCACGTTCGCGCGCTGGGAAGAAGGCTTCGTCATTGCCTCCGGCAATCCCAAGTCGGTCAGGAAGGTCGAGGACCTGGCCCGCAAGAACGTCCGGTTCATCAATCGCGAGCCTGGATCGGGCAGCCGCGGACTGCTCGACAAGATGTTGGAGAACGCCGGCATCGACGGCGGCAGCAAGGTGAACGGCTACGAGCGGATTGCCTACGGCCATCTCGCCGCCGCCTACTGCGTGCTTTCGAAAGATGCCGACGTCTGTCTCGCGACCCGTTCCGCCGCGCAAACCTTTGGCCTCGATTTCGTCCCCCTCCACAGCGAGCGCTACGACCTCGTGATGAAGAGGCGGACCGCTGATCTGCCAGCCGCGAAGGCGTTCCTCGACGTCCTCCAAAGGGCGACCCTTCGCCGGAAACTCGAAGTGCTAGCGGGCTACGATACCGCGCAAACCGGATCGATTATTGCCTGACTGGGATGGAGTCGAGGCATCGGAATCAGGAAGCAATACTTCCTTGACCCACTCCAGTCGCCGTGAGACAATCCTGATCGAAGGTTATGTTTTCGTTCGGTAGAGCTATGCGTGCCGTTACCAGCCTTATGCTGACGCTCGCGTTCCTGCTGCCCATCGGAGCATCGGCGTTCTCCCAAACTTCCTACGGCGTAATGGCCTGCTGCAAGCGTTCGAAGGCGAACTGCTGTTGCCATAACAAAGAGACGCCTGGGGTCGCGAAGCTCAAGTCCGTCAATGGCTGCCAGGGAGCTTGCCGGTTTGGCTCTCTGTCGGCTCCGGCCGACAGTTCATTCGAGATCGAAAGATTTGAAAGTCCGAAACTCCAGCTTCAACTAACTTCCAGGGTTACTCTTCGCCGTTTTTCCGTCCACGATCGTCGTTTCGACGTTACCCGCCACCAGCGTCCTCCACCGGAATTCCTCTAAGCCCCATCAGTATCTGCGTCGCTGAAGTACCACTGCGCCGCGCGTAGTGTTCCCGAACTGGATCACTTCGCGCTCACAAGTTGGCTCTGCGCGCATTGTTTTGATACAGCCTCAAAAGGACTTCCAGATGCGCAAATGCGTACTTGCAGTGCTATGTTTTTTTCCGACCCTGACTGCTCAGGAGACGATTCAATTCTCGAGTATCAGTGGACGAGTGATTGACCCTACCGGAGCCGTCGTCGAGGGAGCGCAAATCAAAGCCCGCCAGCTGAACACGAACCTGACCAATACCGCTCCGACCGACAAGGAAGGACGCTTCCGATTCCCATACCTGAAGCTTGGACCCTACGAGATTCGCGTCCATCGCGACGGATTCTCGGACGTTTCGCAGAAACTTACCCTCACCGTGGGTTCGGCTTTCGAACTGCCGATCTCGCTCACAGTCGCAACCGCCGAATCGAACCTTACCGTCAACGGCGACGCGCAGATTCTCGAAGCCGCTCGCAGCCAGGTTGCCGGAACCGTCTCGCAAACGGAAGTCCGCAACCTCCCGCTGAATGGCCGCAACTTCCTCGACCTGGCGCTCCTCATTCCAGGGGTGTCGCCGACCAACACGGCCAGCAATCAACTCTTTGCGGAAACGTCGGCGGTCCCCGGCCAAGGAATCTCGGTTGGAAGCCAACGGAACTTCTCAAACAGCTTTATCGTCGATGGCCTGTCGGCCAACGATGACGCAGCCGGCCTGAGTGGAATTTTCTATGGCTTGGACGTCGTCCAGGAATTTCAGGTTGTAACCTCCGGGGGCCAGGCGGAATTGGGCCGCGCTCTCGGCGGCTACATCAATATGGTCACCAAGAGCGGAGGCAACGATCTGCACGGCGACCTCTACGGCTACGTTCGCAATCAGCGCTTCAATGCTGCAAATCCTCTCTCGAATACCAAACTGCCTTCAACGCAAGCTCAATACGGTGCGAGCCTCGGCGGACCCATCACCCGAGACCGCACTTTTTACTTCGCGAACTTCGAGCAGCGGGAACTGCACCAGAGCGGCCTGATTACTATCGCGCCCTCGAACGTCGCCACGATCAACGCGCGCCTGGCCGCTATCGGTTACAAGGGCGCGGCGATCTTCACCGGCCTCTATCCGAATCCCGTTCACAATACGAATTTCCTGGCGAAACTCGACCACGAATTTTCGAAGAAAGATCAGTTCAGCGTCCGCTACAGCTTGTACGACGTCACCAGCAGCAACTCGCGCGGAGCCGGGGCCCTTAGCGCAGTGACCGCGTCCGCTGGACTCGACAATACCGACCAGACCGTCGCCGCGACCAACATCTTCACGCTCTCGCCGCGCACCGTCAACGAAACGCGCGGCCAGTTCACGTACAGCGATCTGAAGGCCCTGCCGACGGATCCCACCGGCCCCGCCGTCAGCATCGCCGGAGTCGCCACGTTCGGAACGCTCTCCAACTCTCCGACCGGTCGAAACAACAAGCTCTACGAAATCGCCGACACCATCTCGCATCAGGTCGGCGAGCACGCGTTGCGCGCGGGCGTGGACTTCCTTTACAACGACGTCCTGATCACCTTCCCTCGATCGGTCCGAGGCAGCTACTCGTTCTCCTCACTCGCGAACTTTCTCAGCGGGACCTACAACAACCCCGGATTCACGCAGACGTTTGGAAATACCCAGGTCGCGCAGACGAATCCGAACGTCGGATTTTTTGTGCAGGATGAATGGAAGATCAGTCCGCGAGTGACTCTTAACCTGGGCCTCCGGTACGACCTGCAGTTCCTCGAAACCATCCATACCGACAAGAACAACGTGTCTCCGCGCGCCGGATTCGCCTGGTCGCCCTCAGCCTCGCGCCGTACGGTTGTGCGCGGCAGCTTCGGTTTCTTCTACGATCGTATACCGCTTCGCGCCCTGGCAAACGCTCTCTTATCGAGCGGCAATACCACCAACATAACGAGCGCCACGCAATTCAGTCTGAGTCTTTCCCCGGCGCAAACCGGGGCGCCGACCTTCCCGAACATCCTCACCTCCACTCCGGTCGGACTGCTGGGGACCTTCACCACCATGAATCGAAATATGCAGAATGCCTATTCACAGCAAGGCAGCTTCGAGATTGAGCACCAACTGACCTCGACCAGTACCCTCAGCGTCGGATATCAGCATCTGCGAGGCATCCATCTGATTATTTCGATCAATCAAAACGTGCCAACGTGCATAGCCGCGGGAACCAACAATGGCTGCCGTCCCAACTCCACCTACGGGAACAACAGCCAGTATTCGCCCGCCGCCGATTCCCATTACGACGGTCTCCACGTTTCGTTCCAGCAGCGGCCGGTTAGATGGGGCAACTATCGCGTGTCCTACACGTACTCGAAATCGCTCGACAACGTCGGCGAATTCTTCTTCAGTTCGCCCATCGACAATTTCAATCTATGGCGCGACTACGGCCGGTCGGATGACGATCAGCGCCACCGCGTCGTCGTTGACGGAGCCATCCATTCTTCCATGGCCTCCGCCAAGACATCGTGGCAGAAGCTGACCAACGGATTCCAGTTGAGCGGCATGATGCAGTATTACTCCGCGCTGCCGTTCAATATCACCACCGGCGCAACGACCATGCAAGGCACGACAGCGCGACCCCTTGTAAACGGAAACTACATCGCAAGAAACGCGGGAATCGGGGCGGATTTCTTCTCGGCAAGCGCTCGCGTCAGCCGTAGTTTCCGCATCCGGGAACGCCTCCGTATCGAAGCTCTGGCGGAGGCCTTCAACCTCCTCAACCATCGGAACGATCTCACCCGAAACGGGAACTTCGGTGCCGGTGCCTACCCGACGAACCCATCCTCAACCTTTGGCCAGATTACCGCCGTAAACGATCCGAGAGTAGGACAGTTTGCGCTGCGCGTCCGCTTCTAGTCCGAGAGGATTTTGGTGGCTAACCAGACCATAATGCGGAACTCAAATGGGTTCGTAACAGACTAAAAGTTTGGGTAATGCCGAATACCAGAGGGAAGAAATGGTCGGGGCGAGAGGATTCGAACCTCCGACCTCCTGGTCCCGAACCAGGCGCTCTACCAAGCTGAGCCACGCCCCGAAGACTTACGTTTCAGGGTAGCACACAGGCGGCGGATTTACCTCGTTTTCATGGGCGGGCGTAGGTCAAGGTGTGATGGGTGAGGAGCTTGCCCTCTTGGGTCCGGCACTCGGCGACCCCGAAGACCAGGCGACGGCCCAGCTTCAGGATTTTCGCGGAACACCAGAAGTCCTCGCGGCGGGCTCCGGAGAGGAAGTTGGTCTTCATCTCGGCGGTGACAGAGCCGTCGTCGATGCCGAGTTTGGTGAGGATGGCGAGCCACATGGCTCCGTCGGCGGCGCCCATGTAGGTGGGTCCGCTGACGACTCCACCGGGACGCTCGGTCGAGTCGCGGAAAGGCACGCGGATGGTGCATTCGCCGTCGCCCAGGGACTCGATCAAGTAGCCGGCGTTCCGGATGAAGGGCCACTGGGCGATCATCTCTTCGAGCTGTTCCTTGCTGACGGCCAGATCCATAGAGCTGATGGTAAGACACCTCCTTAGGCCGCTGAATTCGTTCCCGGTTCCGAGGGCGAATTTAGCTCTGGCGTTCATGGGACACTGGCTAGCTATGAATCGGCTTCGACGTTCGTTGCTCCTTTGCGGGTTGCTTGCTTTTGGCCTGACTTCTTCGCTCTCGGCGAAGAAGGCTCCGACATACTTCCCGCCGGCTGGGAAGTGGGCGAAGAAGGCTCCGGGTGAAGTGGGGATGGACGCGGCCAAATTGCAAGCCGCAATCGCGTTCGCCGAGGCGAACGGGAGCAGCTGGGATTTCGAGAAGGACCAGGGACGGACCTTCGGCGTTCCGCTGGGTCCGCTACCGAAGGGACGCGCGGCGACAAACGGCATCATCCTGCGGCACGGCTACATCGTGGCGCAATTCGGGGACACCAAGGCGGCCGATCCGGTGTATAGCGTCGCGAAGAGCTTCCTGTCCACGGTCACCGGCGTCGCTGTCGCCAAGGGGCTCATCAAGGACGTCAACGATCCCGTCGCGAAGTACATCCATGACGGCGGCTACGACTCGCCACACAATGCCAGGATCACCTGGAAGAACCACCTTCAGCAAGAGAGTGAGTGGGACGGGAACATGTTCGGCAAGAACTCGGACTTTGTGGGGCACGAGCAGTTCGGGGCGGCGGAGCGGAAGCCGCGCGCGCTGCAGGAGCCGGGCTCGTTCTACGAGTACAACGACGTGCGGATCAACCGGTTCTCGCTGTCGCTGCTCCGGCTTTTCGGCAAGGGCGTTCCGGAGGTGCTGAAGGAAAGCGTCATGGATCCGATCGGAGCGTCGTCTACCTGGAAGTGGGTTCCGTACGCGAATTCGGTGGTTGAGGTGAACGGGAAGCAGGTCGGCTCGGTAAGCGGCGGCACGCGCTGGGGCGGCGGGTTGTGGATCGACTCGGAGGACCTGGCGCGGTTCGGGCTGCTGGTTCTGAATCAGGGCAAGTGGGGCAAGAAGCAGGTGGTTCCCGAAGCGTGGTTCCGTGATGCCGTCACGCCGAGCGCGCATGGCGGGGATTACGGCTATTTGTGGTGGCTGAACACGAAGAAGAAGCATTGGCCGAGTGCTCCGGCGGCCAGCTTCGCGGCGGAAGGGAACGGCTCCAATACGATTTGGATCGATCCTGAGCACGACATCGTGTTCGTGTGGCACTGGCACCAGAACCAGTCGATGGATGGGATGATTCAGCGGATTCTGGCGGCGGTCTCCGGCGACTAGTACTCTGACCCGCGTGATTCGGTTCGAAACGATCCCGCCGTAACCGGCGGGGTTGAACCCCGGGCGTCAGCCCGGGGACAATTTTCACGCGGTCAGAGCACTAGCTAATTTGCCGGCTGGCGATCCGCTGTTCGTAGGCGTGATCGACGCATTGCAAATCAAACTGATGGCGGCGAGCCGGTTCGGCGGAATGGCTCCGGGGTCGGCCTCGGCGACGCGGGTGTTCTGCCTGACGATGCTGCATTTCCGTCCGACGCATGCGTTTGACTGGCTGTTGATCGCGGCGTACGCGAGCATGGCGGTCCTTTGGGTAAGCCACTTGCGGGCTTCGCGCTAAGGCTGGCCGCAGTTTCTGTCGGACTGGTTTCGCGGGCGATAAGTCCAGCCAAGAAGCCACCGGAGTTGGCAGTCCAGGGCGAGCGCTGGAGTAGGTTCTGCGGACTATTCTTGGGAGCGTCGCCTGTCAGGTCGCGCTCACCACATCCAAGCACCAGCCCACGCGGCTTGAACCCGGAGCGTAAGCGACGGGACCTGATATTTTCACAAAGACTCCTACCGCCGCGCCGCACAGCCGGATTGGTCCCGCGTGGGTACTCGCCCACGCTCCGGGGTCGAAGCCGCACTAGGGGGGATCCTAAGGCTGCTTGGGGGTGTCGGCAACGCTGCCGCCGAGGCCGGCATAGGTTTCATTTACCTTGATGACCTTCGAATTGGCGAAGGTGACGAAGGCGACCTTGCCGGGCGGGCGGCCGTAGATCCAATCTTCGGTTTCGAGGCCTTCCTTGGTTTCGCGGCTCTTGTTATCGGGACGTCCGAGCGCGAGCAGGACTTCGTCGCGCGACATGCCTACCGTGGCGCGCTTGCTTTTGATGGCTTCCTGCAATTCAGGCGAGAGGCTCTCGACAAAATTCTCGGTGACGGTCCGTTTTTCGAAATCGAGGATCGGGGCGAGGATCTTCTTGACGTCGTTTGCTTGCAGAGCGGGCAGCGGAGCGCCCCAGTTGACGACGATCGTGGTGCCGGCTGGAGCGTTGGTGGCCTGACGCTGATTGATGGGGCTGGTGTTGCCGCCCATGCCGACTTCGATGTGGTCAGACCACTTGCGCTTGAGCTTGGAGCCGCCGTTGAGTTCGAGGGTGATTTTGTCGTGGCCGATGTCCACTTTGGTGACTTGGAGGATGTCGCCGACCCGAGCGGCGGTTCCGTACTGGCGGTTGGCTCCGCCCCACTCGGTGACGTCGTAGCCGCCGCCGGCTTGGAATTCAAGATTCTTGGGAGATTTCGGAATGGGAACTTTGGCCGTGGCGTATTCGGCGGTCAGTCCGCGGAGGAGTTCGACGCGCTGGTCGGTCGAGAGCTTCTTCTCGTCGGCGCGCAAGGGAGCGAGGACTGCGGCGAAGACGAGCAAGGCGGCCAAAAACCGGACAGACATTACAACACCTCGAATGTACGACCTGCGGTCGGTGGGCCGTCCTCTAAATAAGACAGCCTGCGCCTGTCACTGGAACGGACACGCGCCTGTGCTTATCCTAACGCCAAAACGAGCAGTTTGCGATGGGTTTCGCCGCGAAGATCCGGAATGGAGCCAGGCTGGGTCCTAAAGAGAGAGCGGGTCGAGGGAGAATCGAGAGAGGCGATGAGAATTTATTTGCTGCGGCATGGAATTGCGGACGTGGGCCGCGTGGGCGAATCGGATTCCGCGCGGGCGCTGACAGGTGAAGGAAAGAAAGAATTGCGGGCGACGCTCGAGGTCGCGAAAAAGGCGGATATGCATCCGTCGCTGGTGATCAGCAGCCCGTACCGGCGCGCGGTCGAGACCGCAGCGATCGCGGCGGAGGTGCTGGGTTATGCCGCGCACGTCGAGCAGACCGCGGCGCTGGTTCCGGAATCGAGGCCGGAGGCGGTGTGGAATCTGATCCGGGAGAATCGAACCGAGGAAGAGGTTCTGCTGGTGGGGCATCAGCCGCTGTTTGGCTCGGCGGCGGCGTATCTGCTGGCGGCTCCGAACCTGATGGTGGATTTCAAGAAGGGCGGGATCGTGCGGATCGATGTCGCGAGTTTCGGTCCGACGCCTCGCGGACAGTTGAAATGGTACTTAACGCCGAAGTTGGCGGGCTGAGGCTTCCCGGCATTTCTTGAGTGGCAAGGGGCCCTACGCCGTTTTCTGTTGTGGAAGCGCCTTGGGCGGCTCGACGTCGTTGATCAGGAGACGGCGGGGATCGAGCATATGCTGGGGCTGGAATTCCTTCTGGGACCAACGGCAGCCGGGATCGAATTCGATACCTAGGAAGTACCCGATCTCCCGGAATACGCAGTAGCGAATGCGACCCGTGAGTTCGCCGCTAGGGTAGGTAATCCGCACCGTGCTGTTGAGATGTATGGGCTTTTCCATTTGCAGGCAGGCACCCGAGAGGGAAATATCCTCTAGATTGGCGACGCTGTGGCGTGTCCGGCCGCTCTGATCCTTCCACTGCACGTCCACCAGGTCCGCGCAAAGCATCCGAGGTTCAACTCGCCTGTCCAACATATGATTCCTCACTACATATGCACTATCGGCATGGTTCGCCTCGCGGATTAGCGCGGGACCTGAGACGGAATTGCCCTAAGTCCCGGTAAGGCCGACTCTTACGCCCGAACTGCATGAAACCCCTGAGAGGTTTCTGTGTCTACAGTACCATTCAGGGCGTTTGATCGAAAGGCGGCTTACAGTACCGTCCCGGCATATGCCAATTCCGGGGAACGTCCTGGCAGAACCTCATTGTATGATGGCGGCATGTCGAATTTCTTTGGCGCTTTGGGTTTTGAAAGCCGCCAACTGATCCGCAGGGGCAACCTACGGAGTTATCTGGTAACGCTCCTCGTCCTGGCGGCGTTCGGTGTGCTGGTGCCGTGGATGAAGGGCTTCGAATTTCTGGATACGCGGTTCGTGCTGGCGTATTGCTCGATCGGGCTGCTGTTCTCGGGTCCGTTGATGGCGGAGATGCTGTTGGCGGATGGAACCGCGGTGCCCCCGGCCATGGTCTATTTCGCACGAGTCGCGTTGGTCTCTTTATATGGCTGGTTGATCTCGGTGCTGATGCTGGTTCTCGGTTTCGGAGTGGTCAACCTGCGGCACTGGTACGGCAAGATTTTGTTGCCCGCGACTCCGGTACTGATTTCGGCGTTGGGGCTGGGGCTGCTGGCGTCGATTTTCGTCGCGGAATTCACCGCGATTGTGACGCTGAAGTTTTCCGCGGGGGCGGCAAAGATAGGGCTGCGCTTGATGTTCTTCGGGGTGCTGGCGCTGATTGTTTTTGGGCCGGAATCGGTCAGCGATTCCATTTCGCGATCCATGACGACGGAAAATCTGCCCGCGCTGGCGCTGAAGCTGGCGGCGGGCCTGGTAGTCGTGAATACCGCCTTATTGTTCGCGCTGCCGGGCGCGCGCAAGCCGGAAGAGCCAAAAGTGAGCATAGTCGAAGAATGATTCCGCTGGTCGTGCCGGATTGCGGCTCGCGCTGCGGCTAGCGGCTATACTGGGGCGGAGCGCGTAGGCGTAAGCTGCCATGAGAATTACTTCCGAAGCCCCTTGCCGCGTCGATCTGGCTGGGGGAACGCTCGACATCTGGCCGCTGTACCTGTTTCACGAGAGCGGTGTCACCGTGAACTTCGCGGTTAATATTTACACCGGCTGCGTACTCGAATCGCGTACGGATTCGAAGGTCGTCATTCGTTCGCGTGACCTGAAGTGCGAAGAGACCTACGATTCGCTCGACGCCCTGCGCGCGGCGAAAAAACATAAGCTACCGCTGGTCGCGCACATCCTGCGGTTCTTCCGTCCGGAGGGTGGCATCGAGATTGAGACGTACTCCCAGTCTCCCGCCGGAGCCGGCATTTCCGGATCGTCGGCGATGATCATTGCGACCACCAGCGCGTTGAACAGGTATTGCGGCACCGGCTATTCAATCGAGAAGCTACGCGAGATTTCGCAGAATATCGAGGCGCAGATCATCCGCGTTTCGACCGGCTGCCAGGATTACTACCCGGCGATGTACGGCGGCGTGAATGCGATCGAGCTGCGGGTGGACGGTCTGGCGCGGCATGCGATTCCGGTCGATCATGTGGAACTCGACAGCCGATTCGTTCTTGCGTATACCGGCGAGCCGCGGAATTCCGGGATTAACAACTGGGAAGTGACCAAGGCGCACATCGGCGGCGACAAGAAGGTCCAGCGCAACTTCGCGACAATCGCGGCGATTGCGAACGGTATGCGCGCGGCGCTCGAACGCGGCGATTGGCCCGACGCCGAACGGCTGTTGCGCGAAGAATGGACCAATCGGAAACGCAATGCGCCGGGCATTACGACTCCGCTGATCGACCGCATGATCGAGGTCACGAAGCGGGCCGGTGCGAAGGCTGCCAAAGTCTGCGGCGCGGGCGGCGGCGGGTGCGTCTTGTTTCTGGTGGAACCGGGTAGCGCGCCTCGGGTGGCGGCGGCCATCGAGCGCGAAGGCGCGCGGGTTCTTCCGGCGAAGGTGTCGAAACGCGGAGTCCGCGTGGCGTCGCAGAAGCCTCTGGCGCAAGGCGCCGGGCTTTAGGCTGAGCGCCCAAAGCAGAGACGCGATGGACTTAACGCGAGCCATACCGAAAGCTCCCGAGGCTCCGGCGAAACCGGACAAACTGGCGATCCTGCTGCGGGTGGGCATTTTCGTTTTCCTCGCGGTAGTCTGCCAGATGGTGTTCGGCACGATCGTCCATATCGTAGCGACGACGCCGAGCGGTCAGGCGAACGAATTCCTTTTTGTCGGATCGGTGATGGCGGTGTTCGCGTCGGCGGCGATTGCGAATGGAGTTTCGTTGCGGATTCACGAAGGCAGCCGGATGACGGGTGTCGGGCTGGGCTGGACGGCCGGTTCGCGCTCGACGCTGTTTGCCGGGATCGGCATGGGTGCGGTGGCGGCGGCGGTCGTGATTCTGCTGCCCGTGATTTTCCAACTTGCCTCCTTCGAATGGAAGGGTTCGCCGCAGTGGGTGAGCCTGCTGTTTGTGTCCATCGTTTTGCTGTTCGGCGCTTTCGGCGAAGAGCTACTGTTTCGCGGGTATGGATTTCAGGCGCTGGTCAAGGCGTTCGGACCATTCACCACGATCCTGCCGATCAGCATGTTCTTCGGCTTGGTGCACGCGGGAAATCCGGGTGCGACTCCGTTGGGTATTTTGAATACGGTGCTGTGGGGCGTGCTGTTGGGGTACGCGTACGTGCGCACCGGCACGCTGTGGCTTTCGATCGGACTGCATTTTGGATGGAACTGGGCGCTGCCGCTGTTTGGAGTGAATCTGAGCGGGTTTGCGTTGAACGTCACCGGCCTAGCGATCCGCTGGAAAGCGGGCGTGCTGGTCAGCGGCGGGGAGTATGGGCCGGAGGGCAGTCTGCTGACGACGGCGATGGTGGCGGTGTTGTTCTACATGCTGTGGAAGGCTCCGCTGGGGCGGGGTGGCGCGGAGCCGGTGGGCGGGGTTTCAAGTTAGTTTCCGCTCCTGGTGCGCTCCTTCGGAGCGCTCAAGTCGCGGCTCGGATGGGTGCGGTGTGGTCTTTGGGGCACTTACTTCGCGGCACTTCGTGCCGCTGCGTGCGCGCCTCGACGGTTCGCGTTTCCTGCTGACGTTGCCCCCGCGCTATCGTGGTTCGCATGACGCCTTTGCGCGCTTGCGCTGCTCTGTTCCTGATAGTCCCGATCGCCTTGCTTGCGCAGGCTCCTACTTTGGAGTCGGCGAAGTTTAGTGACGACACCTTGAAGAAGGGCACGGCCTGGAAAGGCTACGCCGACGAATTTCTGTTCGCGATTCAAGCCGATTCGGAGCCGAGGCTGGTTCTCGATCGCGGAACTCCCACCGCGATGAAGCGCGGGCCGAATCCGACGCTCTGGTATCAGAACGCGAAGCTCGCACCCGGTGAATCGCATTCGTTCTCATACCTGATTGGCGGCAAGCTGTTCGGCGGGCGCGCCGACATTCCGGCCTATCTGCCCGATTCCTACGAGAAGCCCGGCGTGCCGCAAGGCAAGATTTCGGAGAAACTGATTTGGACCAGCAAGATCTACGCCGGGATGCTCTGCGATTACTGGGTCTACGTGCCGGCGCAATACGACGCGAAGACGCCGACGGCGGTGATGGTGTGGCAGGATGGCGAACAGCATGTGAAGCGCGAAAGCGATTCGCGCGTGCCGATCGTGATCGACAATCTGACGCACCAGAAGAAGATTCCCGTTGCCATCCACGTCTTTATTTCGCCGGGCAAGGTCGGCGACAAGTCGATCCGGAGCGTGCAGTACGATTCCGTCAACGACACCTATGCGCGCTTCCTGCGCGACGAAGTTCTGGCGGATCTGGCCACGAAATACAACCTGCGCAAAGACAGTTACAGCCGCGCGATCACCGGCCAATCGTCGGGCGGAATTTGCGCGCTGAACGCGGCCTGGTTTCTGCCGGATCAGTTCAGCCGCGTGATCTCGCGGATCGGCAGTTTCACCAGCATCCAGTGGCATCCGGGCGTGCTCGACGGCGGCAACGTGTATCCCAATAAGATTCGTAAAGAGGCGAAGCGCAACATCCGCGTCTGGGTGCAGGACGGCAGCGAGGATCTCGAAAACGACCATGGCAGTTGGCCGCTGCAGAATATCCAACTGGTGAATTCGCTGAAGCTGCGCGAATACGACTTCCACTTCACCTTCGGCGGCGGAGCGCATAGCGGCATCGGCGGCTTTTCCGAGCTTCCGGTTTCGCTCGCCTGGCTGTGGCGCGACTATGATCCGGCGAAAACGGAGCAGACCTTCCAGATGGATCCGGCGGAGAAAGAGAAGCCGTTTTTCCGCGTCAAGATTTACAATCGCGAAGCGCGCTAGGGTGGCGCAACCAGGATCGGTCGAGGACCGTAATGAAGTCGTCTGCGCGCGAGCTTCGCTAGTGGGCTGTCCGCGATCGACCTTGACCACGGTTGACTGAAAACGAGTCCCCGCCCTGACGGGCGGGGTTATAACGCAGGTAGTCGCGCACTACACGGATCACACAGACACCACTAGACGCCTCGCGTTTGGAACGCCCAGGGAATACACTCAAATCGAACATGTACTTTCAGCAGTTCTACCTCACCTGTCTTTCGCATGCGTCGTACATGATCGGCTCGGATGGCGTGGCGGCGGTAGTGGATCCGCAGCGCGATGTCGGGATCTATATCGAAGAAGCCGAACGCCAGGGTCTGCAGATCGAGCACATCCTTGAAACCCATTTGCACGCCGACTTCGTTTCGGGCCATCGCGAACTGGCGGAACGCACCGGCGCTAAGATCTATGTCGGCGCGCGCGCCGGCGCCACGTTCCCGCACGAGCCGGTGGTCGATGGAGACGAGATCCGTTTCGGGCGCTGCGTGCTGCACGTTCTCGAAACGCCGGGGCACACCATCGAGAGCATCACGATCGTGGTGACGGACCTCGACAAAGGGCCGGAGCCATGCGCCGCGTTGACCGGGGACGCTCTGTTCATTGGCGACGTAGGCAGGCCGGATCTTTCCGGCGATCTGACTCCGCAGCAATTGGCGGGAATGTTGTACGACAGTCTGCATGGCAAGCTTCTGAAGCTTGGGGATGACGTGGAAGTGTATCCGGCGCACGGCGCGGGCTCCCTTTGCGGTCGCCAGATGCGTCCGGAACGCGTTTCGACGATCGGCAAGGAACGGGCTACGAACTACGCGTTGCGCGCTGGTTCGAAGGACGAATTCATTCGGCTGCTGACGGCGGAGTTACCGGAGCGCCCGGCGTACTTCGCGAAAGACGCGGAGTTGAATCGAACCGGCGCCGGTGCGTTGACGGAGCTGGCTCCGCTCGAAGCGCTGGATCCAGATCAGCTGATTGCGAAGCAGGCGGCGGGCGCGACGGTGCTCGATACGCGTCCCCAACAGCAGTTCGGCGCGGGGCACGTTCCGGATGCGGTTCACATCGCGCTGGCGGGGCAGTTCGCGTCGTGGGCGGGAACCATCCTGGGGCTGGACGAGCAGATCGTGCTGGTCGCCGAGGATCCGCAGCAAGCCGACGAAGCGCGGATGCGGCTGGCGCGGGTTGGAATTGAGAACGTGAAAGGCTGGCTCGCGGGCGGCATGGACACCTGGCTCAAACAGGGGCGCGCAATCGAGAGTGTCCATCAGATTTCCGTGGACGATTTGTCGAAAGCGATCGGCGATTTCCAGATCGTCGATGTCAGGCGGCAGCCGGAATATGATAGCGGGCACATTCCGAATGCGAAGCTGAAGCCACTGCACAAGCTGACGACGATGCTCGATGACCTGGACCCGACCAAGCCGATTGCGGTCCACTGCAAGGGCGGCTATCGAAGTTCGATCGGAACCAGCCTGCTGCAGAAAGCCGGGTGGAAGGACGTCTGGAACGTGATTGGCGGCTTCGACGCGTGGGAAACTTGCGGACTTCCTAGAGTGTCGGCTGACCCACTGCGCGCGAGCGACGCCGCTCCGCTCTCTGCTTAGCGCGTTCGAGAAGGAGCAATTCGCGGCGGCGGCGGACCTTGATCTGGGTGTCGAGCACGCGCCAGAATTTGCGGAAATACTGAATGGCGGAGGCGACTCCGAAGAAGACCACCATCCACATTCCGAAGTCGGCGAAGGGGCGGAGTTCCTGCCAATGGATGCTGAGCAAGACGGCGGAGACGGCGACCACTTGGAACACCATTTTGGTTTTGCCGAGGTCGCTGGCCTGGATGGTGTAGTGCTCGGCGGCGGCAATGCTGCGTAGGCCGGTGACGGCGAATTCACGGCCGATAATCAGGATCGCCATCCAGCCGGCGATGTGCTGGGTTTGCACCAGCGAGACGAGGGCGGCGGAGATCAGCAGTTTGTCGGCGATGGGATCGAGCAGGGTTCCGACGGTGGTCACCTGGCCCCAGCGACGGGCGAGATAGCCATCGAGAAGATCGGTTGCGGCGGCGGCCAGGAAGATGGCGAGAGCCACGAACTCGGGCGCGACGTTGACGCTGAGAAGCCGGTCGAGGCCAAGCTTCTCCCCGACCAGTGCTGCTACCAGCAAGGGCACGAAGAAGATGCGCAGTAGGGTGAGCGCGTTGGGGAGATTCATCGCTCCATCGATTCAGCTGATACGCCCAGGATCAAACCGGAGGCTCACTCAAGAGCATAAACCAGGAAGCCGCCGCCTGCACGGCGTCAGGCGGGCTGTTCCGTTTCGGTCACCAGATACTCGGCCAAACGGCGGCGCAAGGAGGCGGGAGCCTCGGCATCTACGATGCACCAATCGCCGTCATATTCGGTCGCTTTCACACGGCCGAATTCGTGGATCCAATGCAGCGGACCGCCGTCGCCGGAGGGCACGCGGAAGCGCGCGGGCGCGACCGGATCGAGTGACAGAGTCTGGTCGATGGCGGCGAGAACGGCGGCAACGCCATCGCCGGTGCGGGCGGAAACGGCGACGGAGGTACGCTGCGCGGGGGTTTCGGAGGCGGCATCTTCCGCCAACTGGGCCTCGCCGAGGATGCGCTCGGAGATGGCTTTGACGTCGGGATTCTCGAGCAGGTCCAGCTTGTTCAGAACCAGGATCCGCGGTGTCGATCCGGCTCCGATCTCGCCCAGCAATTGGAGCACGTGGGCGGTGTACTGCGGAGCGAAGGGCGCGGAGGCGTCGACGATGTGGAGCAGCAATTGCGCTTCGGTGACTTCTTCGAGGGTCGCGCGGAAAGCCTGCACCAGCGTGGTCGGCAGGTTCCGGATGAAGCCGACGGTGTCGCTGAACAGTACGCGGCGATGCGAGGGCAAGGTGGCGTGCCGGACGGTGGGATCGAGCGTCGCGAACATGCGGGCGTCGGCCATCACGGAGGCTCCGGTGAGGCGGTTGAACAGCGTCGATTTTCCCGCGTTGGTGTAGCCGACGAGAGCAATGGTCGCGAGCGGGACATCCTGGCGCTGCTGACGCTGGATGCCGCGTCCGGCGCGGACTTTCTTGAGGCTCCGCTTGACGATGTCGATGCGCTGCGAGATGCGCCGGCGGTCGGTTTCGAGCTTGGTTTCACCGGGTCCGCGGGTGCCGATGCCGCCGCCGAGGCGCGACATGGCGGCTCCGTGTCCGGTGAGCCGGGGCAGCAGGTAGTTCAACTGGGCGAGTTCGACTTGCAGCTTGCCTTCACTGGTGCGGGCGCGGCGGGCGAAGATGTCGAGGATCAGCTGGGTGCGATCGATGACTTTGACGTCGAGCGATTTTTCGAGATTGCGAAGCTGGGTGGGCGTCAGCTCGCGATCGAAGATGACCAGGCTGGCTTCGTGAAACTTGACCTTGGCGGCGAGTTCCTCGACTTTGCCGGATCCGATGAGGGTAGCGGCTTCGGCGCGCGGGCGGTGCTGGAGTTCGCGGTCGGCGACAATGGCTCCGGCGCTTTCGGCGAGGACGGCCAGTTCATCCAGAGATTCAGCGGCGGTGAAGGATTGCCATTCGGGAACTGGGGCCTTGCGGCCGGAAGACACTTCGAGCCCGACGAGGATGGCGACCTCGCGCGGAACGGCCGTAGATTCGAGCTGCTGTGGCAGCTATTCCTCCGAGTGGGACGGTGACGAGAATCCGGGTCCAGCGTGGACCGGCACCCCAGGAGTGGACGGCCCCGCCGCGGAAGCCATCACGCCCGTATTTCCGCCGCCGGGTCCGGCGTGGAAGGGGCGAGAGACGACGACGGTCGAGATCGCGTGTTTGAAGATCAACTGTTCCTGATTGTTGGTTTCGAGGACGACGGAATATTTGTCGAAGCTCTTGATCCGGCCAGAGAGTTTGACGCCGCTCATCAGGTAGATGGTGAGGAACGTTTTCTCTTTGCGGGCGTTGTTGAGAAACGCCTCCTGGATGTTTTGCGCCTGCTTTTCCATACAACCTCTTCGGGCCAAAAAAGTAGGCCCCATTTTTATTTCGTTGCGCCGGTCTGGGTTGAGTCCAGTTCAACAGCGACGGGTAACGGTTTTCTTTCATCATACCTTAACGTTTCACGGGGGGTGGCAGGACTCTTGTCTCACGCAAGATGAGCCTGAAGGTGGGGATGGATTCTCACGCAAGATGAGCCTGGAGAGGGGATGGATCGGGATGCTGGGGATTGGTCATCAGCATGGACGATACGGAAGCGGGGAGCCTGGAGCAGATTC
>JBBQWZ010000016.1:0-107667 GCA_038210135.1 Bryobacterales bacterium | reverse complement strand
TCCCGCCGCGTCAGCCCGCTCGCTCCAAACTTTGCGATGATCCCCCGCCACTCCTCAGCACTCCGCCTATGCTTGCCCATGCCGACATCTTCGGCCAAATTACCGCCCTCCTCCAAGAGGGGTTCCCTAGACGCTTACGGTGAATAGGAACTAAAGCTGTACTCGCTTCATGCGTGGGTCATCATGCCGAATCACGTTCATTTGCTGATCAGCCCGACCGCTCCCCTGAGCCAAATCACAAAATCTGTGAAAGGGTACTCCGCGCTCAGCGCCAACAAGATCCTTGGAAGGACGGGCGAACCTTTCTGGCGACAGGAGTCTTTCGATCACTGGGTACGAGACTCGTTTGAGGGCCGCAAAATCGTGCGGTACATCGAAAACAATCCGAGAAAGGCCGGACTGGCCGAATCTCTAGAAGCGTGGCCTTGGTCCAGTGCTGCGGTCGGGGTGGGTCTGGACGAGATTAGTTGAGAGCACAGGCCGGAGGCCTATGCCACCGAGCACAGGCCGGAGGCCTATGCCACCCGAGCACAGGCCGGAGGCCTATGCCACGTGCTACCGTACCGTCTGATGCCGCCGGACGACCTCTACGATATCTCCACTCACGCCAAAGGACCCTCCGGATCTCTTCCGATTACGGCGGAAATGCTTCTGGCCCGCCCCTCCGGCGACCTCTTTGGACTCAGCCAAAACGCGGGCATGGGCTGGGATCCCGCCCACCTCAGCGGACCCGAAGTCCTCATCTTGTCAACCCACGGCGGAGTCCGCCGCCCTGACGGAACGCCCGTCGCCCTCGGCTATCACACCGGCCATTGGGAAGTCGGCCTGCTCGTCGAAGCCGCCGCCGAACAACTGAAAGCCGCCGGAGCCGTCCCCTTCGCCGGAGCCTGCACCGACCCCTGCGACGGCCGCACCCAGGGAACCACCGGAATGTTCGATTCCCTGCCCTACCGCAACGACGCCGCCCAGATTTTCCGCCGCCTCATTCGCAGCCTGCCCACTCGTAGCGGCGTCATCGGAGTCGCCACTTGCGACAAAGGTCTGCCCGCCATGATGATGGCGCTTGCCGCGCAGCGCGACACGCCGACTATCCTCGTCCCCGGCGGAGTCACACTCCTGCCCGAACAAGGCGAGGACGCGGGCCGCATTCAAACCATCGGAGCCCGCTTCTCCCAAGGCACCATCACCGCCGAATATGCGGCCGAAATGGGCTGTCGCGCTTGCGCCACCGCCGGAGGCGGGTGCCAATTTTTAGGCACCGCCGCGACCGCGCAAGTTGTCGGCGAAGCCCTCGGCATGACGCTGACGCACGCCGCTCTCGCTCCGTCGGGCCACGCCATCTGGCTCGACATGGCGAAACGATCCGCGTCCGCCATGCTGCAACTGATCGCCAACCGAACCACCACGAAATCCGTCGTCACCGCCGACGCCATCGAGAACGCCATGGTCGTGCACGCGGCCTTCGGCGGCTCCACGAACCTCATCCTTCACCTTGCCGCCGTCGCCCATGCCGCTGGGCTCAAACGCCCCACGTCGCGCGATTGGGAACGAGTCAATCGCAGCGTCCCGCGCATTGTGGACGCGCTTCCGAACGGCCCTAAATTCTTCGCCACCATCCAAGTCTTCCTCGCTGGCGGAGTTCCGGAAGTCATGCTCCACCTGCGCCGTGCCGGACTCCTCAAGACCAGTGCTCTCAACGTTTCCGGCCAAACCCTCGACGAATGCTTGAACCAGTGGGAAGCGAGCGAACGCCGTGAGCGCCTGCGCGCGGCCTTGCAAACTCGCGACGGAATCGACCCCGACGACGTCATCATGAGCCCCGATTCTGCGCGCTCCCGCGGTCTCACCTCCACCGTCTGTTTCCCCCGCGGCAACCTCGCGCCCGACGGCTCCGTCATCAAGAGCACCGCCATCGATCCCACCGTCGTCGATGCCGACGGCATCTACCGCAAGGTCGGACCGGCGCGCGTCTTCGTGACCGAACCGAGCGCTATCGCCGCGATCAAAGGCGGCAAAATCCATCCCGGCGACGTCCTCGTCCTGATGGGCCGCGGACCCATGGGATCCGGCATGGAGGAGACCTCGCAGCTAACCGCCGCGCTCCGTTATCTCGACTGGGGCAAGCACGTCTCCGTTCTCACGGACGCCCGCTTCAGCGGCTTCTCCACCGGTGCCTGCATCGGCCACATCTCCCCCGAGGCTCTCAGTGGCGGTCCGCTCGGCAAACTCCGCGACGGCGATTTAATCGAGATCGCCATCGACCGCGTCCGCCTCGAAGGCACCATCGATTTCGTCGGCGAGAACGGCGTCCGCGTTGCAGCCTCCGAGGCCGCCGCGCTTCTCGAGGCACGCCCCATGCACGCGTCCTTGAAGCCGGATGCCGCGCTTCCCGCGGACACCCGGCTGTGGGCCGCGCTTCAGGACGTCAGCGGCGGAAGCTGGGGCGGATCCGTCTACGACGTGGATGCGATCCTCGAAGTCATCGAAGCCGGCAAGCAAGCATTGCGCGTCGCGAAGTAGGTTTGGCGTCTTCCTCATGGGAAAATGAATCTCATGCGTCTGTTGTTGCTCTTCCTGGTCGGATCGCTCTTCGCGGCCGACAATAAGCCCGCTCTTCCGCCGAACGTCCGCCAGATGCTGGACCGCATTTCGCCGGATTCGATGAAGGGCAACTTGTCGTTTCTCGCGTCGGATCTACTCGAAGGCCGCGCCACGCCTTCCCGCGGCTTGGATCTCGCCGCCGAATTTATTGCCTCGCAATACCGCCGCGCTGGTCTCGAGCCGGGCGGCGACGAAGGCTATTTTCAAACCGCGAAATACAAGCAGATCTTTCCCGCTTCCGAAGGCCTCTCGCTGAAGGTCACCAACGCCTCCGGCAAGTCTTTCGAGCCAGCCGCCGTCGACCTCGTCGCGCGATCCGCAGCCCCTTATTCCGGCGCAAACTTGAAGATCCTCAAGCTGCCTCGCGACCACGACAAATGGAAAGAGGAAGAGGTCGAGGGCAAAGCCGTTCTGCTCGCCGGACCCATGATGGTCATCGTGCGCTCGCTCGACCAGGTTGCGAAAATGAAACCCGCCGTCATCCTGCTCGCCGACTCCAATACCGCCCGCTTCCTGGCGCGTCCGCAATTGGTCGATGCCAGCCAGGCGCCCTCCACTCCGATGCTCGCGATCAAAGAGAAGGAACTGGTCGATGCGCTGAAAGAAGCGCCCGAAGGCGACACCGGTTTCACGCTTTCCGTCAGCCTGCCCGCCTCGAAGATCGTGGACGTCGCCTTGCGCAACGTCGTCGCGATGGTCCGCGGCTCCGATCCAGTTTTGAACAACACCGCCATCGTCGTCAGCGCGCACTACGATCACATCGGGCTCCTGCCACCCGGGGACGGAGACCGCATCAATAATGGAGCGAACGACGACGGCAGCGGAACCGTCTCCGTCATCGAGATCGCGACCGCGATGGCGAAAATGAATCCGCGTCCCCGCCGCAGCGTTGTGTTCGTCACCTTCTTCGGAGAGGAGATCGGAGGCTATGGCTCGCGCTGGTTCGCGGCACACACTCCCATCCCGCTCAAGAACATAATCGCGAACATCAACCTCGAACAGGTCGGCCGCACCGATTCGAGCGACGGTCCACAGATCAATACCGGCTCCTTCACTGGCTTCGATTTCACCGACATGCCGCAAGTTTTCGCGAAAGCCGGCAAGCTGTTAGGCGTCAACATTTATAAGGATGAAAAGCGTTCCGACCCGTTCTTCGGCCGTAGCGACAACCAGTTCCTCGCCGACGCCGGCGTCCCCGCGCACACCCTCTGCGTGGCCTTTGAGTATCCCGATTATCACCGCCCCGGCGACCATTGGGAGAAGGTCGATTACGAAAACATGGCGCGCGTCGATCGAGCCGTCGCCGCCGGAGTCTGGATGTTAGCGGAGAGCGAAAAAGCCCCGAAGTGGAACGAATCGAATCCGAAAACCAAGAGCTACGTCGAGGCCGCGAAGAAGCTCAAATAGCCGAGGCCTTAAGTGGCCTAGGCCTCCGGCCTGGGCAACCAATCGGCCAGACGTGGCCTAGGCCTCCGGCCTGGGCACAACGAATCTGGATTTTCCTACTTTATCCTTCGGGGGACGAAGTAGATCAGTTGCCCAAGCCGGTGGCCCTGGCCACTTGCCTACTTCGGGAACCCTGGCTCCGCCTTCACCGCCTGCAACTGCGCCGTGTGCCGCGCCGAATGCGCCGCGATAATCAGCAGGTACTCGTACGCGTCCACCTCGAAAAAAACCGGATTCTTCTGCACGTGCAAACGCAAATCTTCCGCTGTCGTTTTGATGAAACCGATATTGCGATTCCGCTTCTCGGTAAACGCCGCCATGACGCGATCCGGCGTCGGAAACTTGCCGGACGGCTTCAGCGTCTCCGGTGCCGTAGCCTTTTTGGACCGATCCAACTCCGCGGCAATCACCCGCTGATCCCGATCCTGGCCGCCGCGCGCAACATCCGGATTCACCGGCCCCTCCAAAATCTTCTTCATCTCCTCGAAAATCACACCCTCCGATAAAACGATATGCTCCGCGCATTGTGCGACCGACCAACCGCCGTTCGCTGGTTTGTAGTTCCATTGCGCCGTCGTCAGCCCCTGGATGCTGTCGAAGAATTCTTTGCTGGTCCTCTCAAAGTAGGAAACCGCGAACGCCCGCTCCGCCGGCGTCAGCGTAATCGGCTTTGGCTCGCCGGCGCGGCTGAAATTCAACGGAAACGACAGCGTGCCCTGCGTCCAGGTGCCCGTCATCTCATCTCCAACAACCTTCCCGATGTAGAGCCCGCTCTGCGCCGGAGTATTCAGGCGGATTCGGCCGTCCGCGAACGCCAAAACCTCGACGGCGAAAGTTTGATTGTTTTCGTAGGCCGCTACCGTGCCGCTGAATTTCCCATCGCGCTCGCGAATGGAAATCGCGAGATTCAGCCGGTCCTTGAAATTATCCAAACTTCCGCCCCAAGTGCCAACCAGGGGCGATTCGGCAAACGCGGTGGAGACAGCAAGCCCCAGCAATAAGATCGTTTTCAGCATAAAAATGCTCTCTTCTAACCTAACGCAGAGCAAGTGGCATAGGCCTCCGGCCTGTGCACAAATCCAAGTGGCATAGGCTTCCGGCCTGTGCACGAATCCATGCCAGCCCCCTACTCCAGCCCCGCAATCAAAATCTTCGTCAGCTCCGCAATCAAAATTAGACCTACGTTGTCGCTCGTGTAATCCGTCTTCGGCATCTTATCCACCGTAATCGCCATCGCGATCCGCGTTCGCTTGCCCTCCCTCACCGGACCCTCGACCAGCCCAACATCGCTCCGTAGCGCATCGAGCGCGCCGGCTTTGTTCGACACGTGAAAGCCTTCCGGCAGCCGGCGTCCGATTCCGTTATCGTCCTGCTGCCGCGACAGCACCGCCATCATCTCTTTCGACGCTTCCGGACTCACCAGCTCGCCGCGTGTCAACTTCTCGATCAGCGCGACCATCTCCTTCGGCGTCGAGGAACCCAACCCGTACTTCTCGTTTTCCGCCAGCTTCCCGGCCTTGCTCCAGCCCGTCGGAGTCTTCAATTGATTCCCGTCCCCACGGACTTTCCGCATCGAGCGCGTTGCCGGAAATCCGTATTTCTCCATCACCTCGTTCACGTAATCCGCCGTGATCTTCTCGAGAATCAAATTCGTCGCGCTGTTGTCGCTGACGACGATCATCAGGTGCATCACGTCGCGGATTGGCAGTTCGACGCCCGTAGAGAACTCGCGCAGCACGCCGGACCCGGACACGCGATCCACTTCCCGCAGCGCCAGCTTATCCGTCAGCTTCCATTTGCCGTCCGCCACGCCCTGGTAAACCGCGATCATCACCGGCAGCTTGATCGTGCTCGCCGTGCGGACCTTCTCCTCCGGCAGGATCCCATACGACTTGCCCGTATCCAGGTTCTTCGCGTACAGCGTCACGGTTCCGTCGAACCCGCGGATCGCCTCTTTCACCCGCCGATCGAGGTCGGAGCCCTGCGCCAAAATTGTCGTCTGGAAAAAAGCCGTCAGAAAGACAGCCAGAAGAATCCGCATATTGCCATAATAAGGTGTATGAAAAAGCTAAGCGTCCTCGCCGCCGCCTGCGCCCTGACTTTGTCCGCCGCGACGAATCTGGGCAAGCCCCTGACCCTCGACAAGCCGATGAGCATCGCCGAAGTCAGCGCCAAGGCGGATTCGCTGAACGGCAAAACCGTCCAGGTGAAAGGCAGGATCACCGAAGTGTGCCAGATGGCCGGCTGCTGGATGGCGCTGGTGGACGAAGAAGGCAAAACGATCCGCGTCAAGGTGAACGACGGCGACATCGTATTCCCGAAAACCGCTGTCGGCAAGATGGCCATCGCCGAAGGCGAATTCAAGAAGATCGAGCGCAGCAAGGATCAGGCCATCGCGCAGGCCAAGCACGAAGCCGAGGAATCCGGCCGCAAATTCAACCCGGCCTCCATCAAATCCGGCACGACCACATTCCAGATCAACGGCGTCGGTGCCGTAATCCTCGAGTAACCGTAACGGCGGGGATACAAACCGAACCGCGACCGTAAGGGAGCGGACCACTTAGCACCGAACCGCGACCGTAAGGGAGCGGAGGGCTCAAGCACCGAACCGCGACCGTAAGGGAGCGGACGACTTTAGCACCGAACCGCGACCGTAAGGGAGCGGACGACTTAGCACCCAACCGCGACCGTAAGGGAGCGGACGACTTAGCACCGAACCGCGACCGTAAGGGAGCGGACGACTTAGCACCCAACCGCGACCGTAAGGGAGCGGACGACCTTAGCACCGAACCGCGACCGTAAGGGAGCGGACCACACCAATGCGCAAACTACTAGCCCTTCTCATTCTCCCGATCGCGATCTACGCACAAGACAAGCCGGCTGCCAAGCGCGGCGTAACCAAGTCCGCCGGCCCCAAACTCGTCGTCGGAATCGTAATCGACCAATTTCGCTACGACTACCTCACCCGCTTCGCCGCCGACTACAAAGGAGCCTTCGCGCGCTTTGCCGCGAAGGGCGCGACTTTCGTCAACGCCCACCACGAGCACATGCCGACCGTCACCGCCGTCGGCCATTCCACCTTTATGTCCGGAGCCACCCCCGCCGTCTCCGGAATCGTCGGCAACGAGTGGTACGATCGCACGCTCGGCCGCCGCGTCCTGAATTGCGACGACGACACCGTCAAGATGCTGGGCTCGAACGGCAGAGCATCCTCGCCCCGCCGGATGTTGGTCTCGACGCTCGGCGATGAAATGAAAATGTCGGGCAAAGGCGGCAAGGTGATCGGCATCTCGCTCAAAGACCGTGGAGCCATCTTTCCCGCCGGCCACATGGCAGACGGCGCGTACTGGATGGATGTCGTCAGCGGAAACTTCGTCTCAAGCACGTTCTACTTCAGCGCCCTTCCCCAGTGGGTGACCGATTTCAACGCGGCGAAACCAGCGGAAAAGTTCCACGGCAAAATCTGGACCTCCATCAACGACGACAAGCAGATCATGCGCCTCAAGCCGGAAGACGGCCCGGGCTACTACACTTCGCTCGAACGCACGCCCTATGGCAACGACCTCATCGAAGCCCTCACCGAGAAAGCGATTGTCGCCGAAGCCCTCGGCAAGGGCCCGAAAACCGACCTGCTGACCGTCAGCTTCTCCGCCAACGACTACGTCGGCCATGCCGTGGGACCCGATTCCCCCGAAGCCCGCGATATTTCCATCCGCACCGACCGTCTGATCGAAAAGCTGTTCCAGTTCATCGACAAAAACGTCGGCCTCGCCAACACGCTCATCGTGCTCACGGCCGACCACGGCGTCTCCCCCGTGCCGGAGGAAAATATCGCGCGCAAAATGCCCGGAGGACGTTTCAACATGGCCGACGTTGCCAAAGCCATGGACACCGCACTCATCGCCAAATACGGCGGCGATAAGTGGATCGCCGAGCAGACCGAATTCAACTTCTATCTGAATGAGCACAACATCGCATCCAAAAAGCTCGACCACGGCGAAGTGGAGCGCGTCGCCGCCCAGGCCGCCTGGAACTTCCCGCACGTGTTCCGTGTCTACACCAAAGAACAAATCGTTCGCGGACAGTTTTTCGCGGACCAGATAGGACGCCGCGTCGCCAACGGATTCTATCCGCAGCGATCCGGCGACATCGTGATTAGTCCGGAGGCATATTGGTTCGGAGGCCGTGCGCCTGGAACCACGCACGGCTCGCCGTTCTTTTATGATTCGCACGTACCGGTTTTATTTTTGGGAGCAAGCGTGAAGCCGGGGAAATATTACAAAGCAATCGCTGTAAATGATATCGCCCCGACGCTCGCCGCCATCCTCGGAGTGGAAGCGCCATCGGGTTCACAAGGCCGGATTCTTGAGGAAATGTTACACTAGCCAAATAGTTTTCAATCAGGAGTCCATCCGCGCTATGTACCGCATCCCCTCGTTCCGTTCGCTGCTGTTGTGCGCAGCTTTCCTGGCCGTCACCGGCATCGCCTCCGCGCAAGCTAAGGTCGCCATCGTCAACCTGCAGCGCGCCGTCCTTGAGACCGCCGAGATCAAAAAAGCGCAGAAGGACCTCGAAGCGAAGTTCAAGCCGCGCGCCGACGGGCTCGAAAGAATGCAGAAGGAATTGAACGATCTGCAGGCCCAGTTGCAGGGCGCTAGCGGCAAGATGAGTCCGCAGGGTGAGCTCGACCTGCAGGGCCGCGCCGCGAAAAAGCAGCGCGAAGCACGCAACCTGAGCGAAGATTTGCAAGCCGACGTAGACCGCGAGCGCAACGATGTCCTTCAGCGCGCCGGCCTCCGTATGAGCGAAGTGATCAAGAAATTGGCGGAAGAAAAGGGCCTGGATGTCGTCATCGACGTCAACACTACCCTGTACTTCAAACCGGCTATGGAATTGACGAACGAAGCCATCGCCGCGTTCGACAAGGCTCATCCGGCAAGATAGACAAGTGGCATAGGCCTCCGGCCTGTGGACGACTAAACACAGCCAAGTGGCATAGGCCTCCGGCCTGTGCATAACGAACATAGGCAAGTGGCATAGGCCTCCGGCCTGTGGACGACTAAACACAGCCAAGTGGCATAGGCCTCCGGCCTGTGCACACCCCGGGCCTGTGAATTCGGGGGAGCGCATGAACGAGTACCTGTCGTCGTACGGTCAAGGTGAAGAGCGCCGCGGGAAGTTAATCAAGCGGTCCATCCTCGCCGTTCTCGGAATCGCCATCCTCGGTTCGTTGGTCTTCTTCTATTTCCGCACCTGGAGCGAGGAACGCACCATCAGCGCGTTCCTCACCAAACTCAAAGACAAAGACTACAAGGCGGCGTACGCCACCTGGGGCTGTACCGACTCGACGCCCTGCAAATACTACCCCCTCGAGAAGTTCATGGAGGATTGGGGTCCGCAGAGCACGCAAGTGGACCCCGCTTCCGCCAAAGTGGACGACGCCGAGGTCTGCGGCGACTTCGTGATCGTTACCGTCGCGTCCGCAAAAGGCTCACCCGTCCAGCTGAACGTCTCGAAGTCCGGCGATGTCGGGTTCGCGCCCATCTGCAGCGGACGCCGCTGGCGCTTCAAAGCTTTCTTCAAACGCATTTTAGGCGGCTGAAAGTCAGCCAAAGCCTCCACCTTCTTAGTCGCGTCCACAGGCTTGAACCCTGAGCGTAAGCGATGGGATTTCAACCTGAGCCGTCTACGACCGGGCAGGTGTCCGCTTCCGACGGGCTCCTTCGGAGCGCTCTGGGCGCGGCTCGGATCCAGTTTGCGAAACCGAGCCACTTTTCGATCCTGCCAAACGAAGCCAGGTTCGAAATGAGTTGTGCACTGGGTCCCATCGCTTACGCTCAGGGTTCAGGGGGGTGGGCAACTGCGCTCTTTGCGAAACGAAGCCAATTCAGGTCGCGCTCACTAACTCAAAACGCACCGCTCGGATTGAACCCTGAGCGTAAGCGATGGGACCCAGCACCCGACACCCTGGCTTCGTTTCGCACTGCTGCGCCACTGCACGCATGCTCGATCGGAATCCATTCGATCCTGCGTTATTTGACTCAATCCCGCCGCGCTCAACCCACCTCGCAAACCTTGACTGGCTGGGCCAAACCTAATATCCGCCGGAATTGCCCTACACCTGCATTGGCGACAGGCGTACCTTTAGATTTCGGGGTCCACTTACCAATCTATGGAATCCGCCTTAACGCTCCATCGCCTGCACTTCGCCTTCACCGTCACCTTCCATTACCTGTTTCCCCAGTTGACGATGGGCCTCGCCCTTCTGATTCTGATCCTCAAAACCATCCACCTGCGCACCGGCGACGAGCACTACAACCGCGCCGCCCGCTTCTGGACCAAGATCTTCGCCGTCAATTTCGCCGTCGGCGTCGTCACCGGCATCCCCATGGAATTCCAGTTCGGCACCAACTGGTCGCGCTTCTCCAAAGCCTCGGGCGGCGTCATCGGCCAGACCCTCGCCATGGAAGGCGTCTATTCCTTCTTCCTGGAATCCACTTTCCTGGGCCTGTTCCTGTTCGGCGAAGCCCGGCTCAGCCGCCTCGCCCACTGGTTTACGGCTCTCGCCATGTTCCTCGGATCCTGGCTCTCCGGCTTCTTCATCATCGCTACCGACGCCTGGATGCAGCACCCTGTCGCCTACCAACTCGGACCGAAAGGCAAAATCATCCTGACCAGCGTTTGGGGCCTGTTGACCAACTCCTGGATCCTGTGGCAGTACGCCCACAACATGATCGGAGCCGTCTGCACCGGCGCTTTCGTCATGGCCGCCATCGGCGCCTACTACCAACTCAACGGGGCGCATCTTCTCTACGCCAAGACCTTCCTCAAAACCGGCGTCTTTGCCGGCTGCGCCGCGTCGATTCTGATGATCTTTCCGACCGGTGATGGCCAGGGTAAGAACATCGCGCAAAGTCAGCCCATCACCCTCGCCGCCATGGAAGGCCTGTTCGATACCCAGAACGGCGCGCCGATGGCTGTCCTCGGCCAGCCCGACGTCAACAAACTCCGCCTCGACAATCCGCTGGTGATTCCCAATATGCTCAGCTTCCTCACCTACAAGCGTTGGAATGCCGAGGTGAAGGGCCTGAACGAATATCCGCGCGATCAGTGGCCCGATAACATCCCGCTGCTCTTCTACAGCTTCCACATTATGGTCGGACTCGGTACGATCTTCATCGCCCTGTACACCATCTCGTCGCTCTGCATCTGGCGCGGCTGGCTGCTCAATTCGAAGCCGCTGCTGTGGGCGCTGATGCTGGCCGCGCCGCTACCCTATATCGCGAACACCGCCGGCTGGATCACGGCCGAAGTCGGACGCCAGCCCTGGCTGATTTACGGTCTGATGCGCACCGAGCACGGTGCATCTCCCAGCGTCTCCGCCGGGAACACGCTCTTCACTTTGATCGGCTTTATGGGCCTCTACACCGTTCTCGGAATCCTGTTCCTGCTTCTCATTTACCGCGAAATCGAGCACGGCCCGGAAGCCTCCATCGCGGTTCCTGAAGTCGAGGGAGTCCACTAAATGGAAACGCTCTGGTTCTGCCTCGTCGCGATTCTGATCGCCGGCTACGTGGTGCTCGACGGCTTCGACCTCGGCGCCGGTATCCTTCATTTCCAACTCGCCCGCAAGGAAGACGAACGCCAGCAGGTCCTCAATTCGATCGGACCCTTTTGGGATGGCAACGAAGTCTGGCTGCTGGCCGCCGGCGGAACCCTGTATTTCGCCTTCCCCGCCCTCTACGCGTCGAGCTTCAGCGGCTTCTACCTGCCGTTGATGATCGTCCTGTGGCTGCTGATTCTGCGTGGAATCTCCATCGAATTCCGCAACCATATCGACTCCCCGACCTGGAAGCCGCTCTGGGATTTCGGCTTTTGCGCCGCCTCCGGCCTGCTCGCCGTCTTCTACGGAGCCGCCCTCGGCAACGTCGTCCGCGGCGTCCCGCTCGACAAAGACGGCGACTTCTTCCTCCCCTTGTGGACCAACTTCCAGCTCTCCCCCGAACCCGGAATTCTCGACTGGTACACGATTCTAGTCGGCGTCCTTGCCTTCGCCACCCTCACGCTCCACGGAGCCTGGTGGGTCCGCTACAAGACCTCGGGCGAAGTCGCCGCCCGCGCAACCCGCTCCGGTAATCTCGCCTGGTACGCGGTCGCCGCGCTGACGGTTGCCGTCACCGCCGCCAGTTTTGAGATCCAGCCGCAGATCGCAACCAACTTCGCCCAATATCCCTGGGGCGTCGTGTTTCCGCTGCTGGCCGTCGCCGGACTCGTCGGAGCCAGGCTCTTCAAAGCCGAGTTGAAAGCCTTTCTGGCTTCTTCCGCCTTCATCGTGGGAATGCTGACCAGCTGCGTCTTCGGCGTCTACCCCAACGTCCTGCCCTCGAACATCGACCCGGCTCGCAGCCTGACCATCCAGAACGCCTCCGCCACGCCCTACGGCCTGAACGCCGGCCTGTATTGGTTCATCCCCGGAATGCTGTTAGCCGGAGCCTACGGCTACTTCCTCTACCGCCGCTTCGCCGGCAAAGTCTAGTGGCATAGGTCTCCGACCTGTGCAAGTGGCATAGGTCTCCGACCTGTGCATCAGTGGCATAGGTCTCCGACCTGTGCATCAGTGGCATAGGTCTCCGACCTGTGCAAGTGGCATAGGTCTCCGACCTGTGCGCTAAATCCGACCTGCAGCTTCGAATGCACAGGCCGGAGGCCTATGCCACCGATCCACACCGGAGGCCCGTGCTACCGATCCACAGGCCGGAGGCCTATGCCACTCGTTGCCACGCGTTACACTGATCCCATAGGCATGCGATCCGCCGGAGCCTGCGCGCTCTTTTCCCTTCTCTGCACCGCGCCCGGCCCCGCCGTTGCCGCCGATCCTGGCGGCACTACGCTCTATTACTCCGTCGATTGGCGCCTCATCCGGGCCGGATCCGCCAAGCTCGTCATACCCTCCAAGGGACCCGTTTCACTCACCCTCGAATCCGTCGGCTTGGTCTCCAAGCTCTATAAAGTGGACGACCGCTACACGGCCACCCACGACGCGGGGTTTTGCGCGACCTCGGCTACCATGCTCTCCTCCGAGGGCAAGCGCCGCCGCGAAACCAAGGTCACCTTCGACCGCGAACGCAAGAAGGCCAGTTACCTCGAGAAGGATCTGGTCAAAAACGCGAACGTGCGCGTAGACGAAATTGACGTTCCGGCCTGCGTCCAGGACATCATCGGCGGACTGATGCAGCTCCGCACCATGAAGATCGACGTCGGCCATTCCGGCCAGATCCCAATGAGCGACGGCAAGAAATTCGCTCAGGTTCGCTTGGAAGCGCAGGCCCGCGAAGAACTCAAGACCACCGCCGGAACGTTCAAGACCATCCGCTACGAGGCCTTCCTGTTTGGCGGAGTCATTTACCAGCGGCCTGCCCGCGTGTTCGTTTGGGTCAGCGACGACGCCCGCCGCGTGCCTGTCCAGATTCGCGTCCGGCTGCAGCTCGCCATCGGAACCATCACGCTGTCTCTTGAGAAGGAAGACCATACATGAGACAAGGAAGATCACACATGACACTACGTGGACCTCGTTTGCTACTCCGTCTCCTGCTTCCCCTCACACTCGCCGGAATGCTCTCCGCCCAGCCCCCCGCGGCACCGCCGCGCCCCCTGCTGCCCGGCCAGATGCTGACCGCGCTCGGCGACCGCATGCTGCAGCTCATGGATTCGACCGCCGCCGCCACCCCTGAACTCAGCCGCGCCGCCGCCCCCATCCGCGAGAACTTCCGCCAGTCGCTCGGCAACCTGAAAGTGGCCTCCGGCAACGGACCCGCCGTCTACGCCGTGCTCACCAATGCCCGCGCGTTCCTGGCTCTTTCGGACGTCATGCCCAAGCCCTTCCCGTATCCTGAGGAAGCCCGCCGCCAGCTGGCCGAGTTGCGCGACGCCCAGGTCCGCCTCGAAGCCCACTTCACCGCTCTTGTCGATCAGAAGGAAAACGCCCTCCGCAACGCCGATCGCGACAACCTCGCCCGCTACTCCGAAGCCAATCAGAAGCTGCCGGATCCGCAGCCAGGCAAGCCGCGCGTCGTGTTCTTTGGCGACTCCATCACCGACCTCTGGCGCCTCAACGAGTACTTCCCGGATCGCGACTTCGTTAACCGTGGAATCAGCGGCCAGATCACCGGCGAAATGCTCGGACGCATGCGCGCCGACGTCATCGATCTTCGACCGGCCGCCATCGTCGTCCTCGCCGGAACCAACGATCTCGCCCGTAAAGTGCCGCTCGCCACCATCGAAAACAACTACGCCATGATCGCCGACCTCGCCAAACTCTACGGCATCAAGGTCTACTTCACCTCCGTCCTGCCGGTGAGCGATCACTGGAAGGAAGTCAACGCGAGTTTCGAACGCTCCCCCGGCCGCCCGCCGGTCTTCATCCGCGCCCTCAACGACTGGCTGAAGGACTTCTGCGTCCGCCGCGGTTTCACCTACGTGGACTACTACTCGCGCATGGTTGACCAGACCGGCCAATTGAAGCGCGAACTGGCCGACGACGGCCTCCACCCCAACGCCGCCGGCTACCGGATTATGGCGCCGGTCATCTTAGACGCTCTGAATCCGATTCTTGGCGCCCCGGCGACGAAACCCGTACCGAAGAAGAGGCGTCCTTAAGTCGATGGGATTCCTACGCAGCTCCGTTCTACTGGCCTTGTTCGTGGCGACGCTGGCCGCCCAGGCCGTCCCGATGACGGTGGAACAGCTGGAGAAGTTTGTCCGGTCCGCCGTCCAACTGCACCAGAACGATCGCGAAGTCGCGGCCTACATCAAGCGCATCAAGCTCTCGAACAAGCTGCCGAATTCCGCCGTCGAAGAGATGGCTGGCTACGGGACTCCGCCGCGCGTCATGGATGCCGTCCGCGCCCTTCGCGATGCCTCGGCGACCTTGCCGGAGCCGCCGGCTCCTAAGGAGACAGCGACGCAGGTTCGGTTCCAGGCCACTCCGCCGCCTCCGCCGCCCGATTCCGTCGAGCAGGCCAAAGTCCTCGACGCCACCCGTGAATATGCGCGCGATTACGTCAAGAAACTGCCCAATTTCATCTGCGCCCAAATCACCCGGCGCTATTACGATCCCACTGGGCGCGAGGATTTCCGCCTCGCCGACAAGATCAACGAGCAGTTGACGTTCTTCGAACAGAAGGAATCGTACAAAGTCAGCTCCATCAACG
The DNA here is from genome assembly GCA_038210135.1 of Bryobacterales bacterium. GTDB lineage: Bacteria > Acidobacteriota > Terriglobia > Bryobacterales > Bryobacteraceae > JBBQWZ01. The sequence goes on along the minus strand of JBBQWZ010000016.1, from coordinate 92,410 downwards.
ACCGCTTCGTTACCGTCTCCCACGACCAGCTCGACGGAGCGTCCTCCTCAGGCGAATTCGGTTCCATGCTGAAGGAGATCTTCGACCCCAAAACGGAAACGCAATTCGAGTGGGAACGCTGGACCACCCTCCGTGGACGCCGCATGCACGTCTTCGGCTTCAAAGTCCTGCAAAGCCGCTCGCAGTACAACATCATTTATCGCCGCACCCAGCGCCTCACGCCCGGCTACCACGGTTCCATTTACGTGGACAAGGAAAACGGCGCCGTCATGCGCATCCGGTTCGAATGCGATAACATCCCGCCGGACTTCCCCATCCAGCAGGTTTCGCTCGACCTGAATTACGGCTTCGAGAAGCTCAGCGACGTGGAGTTCGTTCTCCCGCTCAAAGCCGAGCTTCGCTCGCGCGAAGGCAAGTTCATGGTCAAAAACGAAGTCGAATTCCGCCTCTACCGCATGTTCGGTTCGGAATCGACCATCAAGTTTGACACCATCGAGCCGCTGCCAGACGACGCCACCAAAGAGCAGCCCGCCACCTCCGCGCCGCCCGTAAAGCCCGATCCGGCCAAGCCGAAGAAGCCCTAACGGAGAGTCTCTAGCGATCCGTCGAGCGTGAGTGTTCGCTATTCCTCGATCCCGCTTACCGGGGATACTTGACCGCTCATCGGATAGTCCGGTTTCTTCGCAGAATTTTTTGAAGCCGCGGTAACCTTACCTTCGCGGCCGTCGTTTCCAATGCATCCCCGTTACGACGGCGGGCGCTCTCACCCCTTTTCACCCAAAGAGCGCCCGCCACCTCCGCAATCCCCCTCACGAAATTCTCAACGGCAAGTCCATTGCCCAACTGCCGTTTCTTGAAATCCACATCGTCGCGGCTACGTTCAATAAAGTAGTAACTAACACCTTGGCCCGCATGAGACAATGCGGGTTTCGTGACCCGCCTGCTGCATTCCGCTTCGTCCGCCACCTTGCTTTCCGCCGGACACGCATGGCTCTCCGCGCAGCAAGGCCGCGAGTGCCTGATCCTCGCCCCGGACCGCGCCGCCGCCGATCATCTTCTCCGCTCCAGTCCTTCGCCGCATCTCGCCGGAGTCCACCGGATGCCTCTGCGCCTGCTCGCGACCGAGCTTGCCACGTCTGCGCTCGCTGCTCGCGGACTTGCCCCGGTATCCGGCCTCGGTCTCGAAGCCCTGGCCGCGCGCGCAATCTTCGAGGCGCAGAAAGCCGGCAGCCTCGCGTACTTCGATGAGATCGCCCACACGCCCGGCTTCGCGCGCGCCTTCGCGAAGACCCTCGAAGAACTTCGCCTGGACGGAGCATCGCTCGATCGGCTTTCCGCCGCCGGACCCGCCGGAGCGGACCTGACCACCCTCGCTCGCTTATTCGAAGAGCAACTCGCCGGACATCGTCTCGCCGACTTCCCCGCGCTCCTGCGCCTCGCCACGGACGCGGCGACCAGCGGTCGGCATTTCTTGCTCGACCTGCCGCTGCTCCTGTTCGATATCGATCCGCAATCCGAATCGCACGCCTCGCTCATCGAAGCCGTCGCCCGCCGGTCGTCTTCCGTCCTCGCTCTCACCCGCACTCGCGATGAGCGCGCGCTCCGCATTCTGACGCGCGTGCTCGCGTGCCAGCCGGAAGTCGCCGCGCCCGATGGTTGCGCCTCGGCTCTCGATCGGATCCGCAAATTCGTTTTCGTGCCCGATATTCCGGCGCTCGAACGCGCTTCGCCGGACGAATCCTTCGACATGTTTTCCGCCGCCGGCGAAGGCCTCGAATGCGTCGAGATCGCGCGCCGCGTCCGGCGCATGGCCGCCTCTGGAACTCCCTTTGATCGGATTGCCGTACTGCTCCGTTCGCCCGAACGCTATCAGCCGTTACTCGAAGAGGCTCTTCGCCGCGCCGCCATTCCCGCTTGGTTCCGCCGCGGAACCGCCCGTCCCGATCCAGCCGGACGCGCCTTTTTAGCTCTGCTCGCCTGCGCCGCGGATCGCCTTTCGGCTAGCCGCTTCGCCGAATATCTTTCGCTCGCTCAGGTTCCGCCCGTCGATTCCGAAGGGGCACCGAAGGCCATGTCCGCCACCGCCTCGGTTGGCTCGGAAGACGAGCTCGCCCGGTTCCAACCCGAAGCCGCCCAACTACTGCTCGCCTTCGATGCGAACGCCGACGAGGATCCCGGGGCTACACCCGCATCCGCCGTCGCGAACGGAACTCTGCACGCGCCGGCTGGATGGGAAAAGCTGCTGGTCGATGCCGCCGTGATCAACGGAAAAGATCGTTGGGCGCGCCGCCTCAACGGACTCGCCGAAGAATTCTTGATTAAGCGCCACATGGCCGAAAAGGAAAACGGCGCGACGGTCGAGGCCATCGACCGCCAGATCGCGCAACTCGAAAATCTGCGCCGCTTTGCCCTGCCGCTGATCGGCATACTCGCGGACCTCCCCCAGTCCGCCACTTGGGCCGAATGGCTCGACGTTTTGGCAAGCCTTGCTCGTCATTCCCTCCGCCGTCCCGAAACCGTCCTCGGCATGCTCGCCGAGCTGCAGCCGATGGCCGACGTCGGCCCCATAGGCTTCGAGGAAGTCGCTCGGGTCCTTGAAGATCGCCTGCGATTCCTCCGCCAGGATCCGCCAAAATCCCGCTATGGCTCCGTGTTCGTCGGTTCGCTCGAAGAGGCCCGGGGCTGGAGCTTCGACGTCGTCTTCCTGCCCGGCCTCGCCGAAGGCCAGTTCCCGCGACGCGTCTTCGAGGACCCGCTCCTGCTCGACGATCTGCGCGCCCGCGTGTCGTCCACACTTCCCCTGCGCGACGACCGCGTCGCCTGCGAGCGCCAGTTGTTGACCAGCGCCGCCTCCGCCGCCAATCGCAAACTGGTCGCGTCCTTCCCGCGCATGGACATCGCGCAGAATCGCCCGCGCGTTCCGTCTTTTTACGCACTCGAATTGCCCCGCGCCGCCGAAGGCGCGCTTCCGCGTCTTCGCTCGTTCGAACGTCAGGCCCGCGACGCCGCCCCGGCGCGTCTGCATTGGCCCGCACCCGTCGATCCCAACGATGCCGTGGACGACGCCGAGTACGATCTGGCCACGCTCCATCCGCTTCTCGACCCCGCCAACACCAATCCTCCCGGAGCCGGCCGCTATCTTGTGGATGCGTCCGCGCCGCTCGCCCGCAGCCTTCGTGGCCGCTGGGCTCGCTGGGATTCGAAGGACTGGCAGTCGGCCGATGGCCTCGTGAAGCTCGACTCCCAGGCGCGTCTCGTCCTCGACGAACACCGCCTCGCGAACCGCGTGTATTCGCCGTCCACGCTCCAACAATTCTCCGCGTGCCCCTACAAATTCGCGCTGCAAGGAATTCTGCGCCTGCGTCCGCGCGAAGAAGGCGTGCCGCTCGAACGCATGGATCCGCTGACCCGCGGAGCGCTCTATCACGCCGTGCAGTTTCGCCTCTTCCGCGACCTCGAAGAGCGCGGCTTGCTGCCAGTGCAGGCCAGCCGTCTCTCCTGGATTTTGCAGCGCTGTGACGAAACGCTCGATCAGGTCGCGAGCGAATTTGCCGATAAGCTGGCGCCCGCGATTCCCAACGTCTGGCGCAGCGAGGTTGAGGATCTCCGCACCGACCTGCGCGGCTCCATCCATTTGGCTATCGAAGAATCCGGCTGGCGGCCGCTGCATTTCGAATTCGGCTTTGGTGTCGAGCCCGGCGACGACCGCGATCCGTCCAGCGTCAAGGAAGAAGCATCCATTCTCGATGCCGTGCGCGTCCGCGGCTCCGTCGATCGCATCGAGCACAACGCCGAACGCGGAACGCTCCGCGTGATCGACTTCAAGACAGGCAAGCCTCCCGACCGTGCGCCCATCTACACCGGTGGAGGAGCCGTTCTGCAACCGTTGCTCTATTCGCTCGCCGTCCAACAGATTCTGAACACGCCGGTCGAATCCGGGCGCCTGCTGTTCGCCACCCAGCGCGGAGGTTATCAGGCCTTCGATTGCAAACTCGACGAACGCGGAACGCGTGAATTGCAAGTCGTCCTCGTCAACATCGACCGTATGATCGAAGACGGCTTTCTGCCTGCCGCACCGCAAAAGAAAGCCTGCGAGTACTGCGACTATCCATCCGTCTGCGGGCCCCGGGAAAACCTCCGCATCGAGCGGAAGAGCAGGGACGAGCTTGATCTCTTGAACGACGTCCGGAGCCGCCTGTGAATCCCGGCGCAGCTCCCTCGCACGGCGACGCCGCCGCTCGCGAACTGATCTCGACCGCGCTCGACGACACGCTGATTGTCGAGGCCTCCGCCGGAACCGGAAAAACCACCCAGCTGGTGAATCGCGTCGCCGCTCTGCTGGCCAGCGGGCGCGCCAAAATCGGCAGCATCGTGGCCGTCACCTTTACCCACAAAGCCGCCGGCGAATTGAAGCTCCGCCTGCGGCAGAAGCTCGACGAAGCCCGCCACGACACCTCCGATCCGGCAGCCTGCTCGAACATTGAGGACGCGCTCGAGCATCTCGAAGAGGCCTTCATCGGCACTATTCATTCCTTCTGCGCGCAGCTGCTTCGCGAGCGTCCCGTCGAAGCCTGCATCGATCCGGCGTTTGAAGAACTGACCGAAATGGAAAACGCGCGCATCTACAATCGCGTGTTTCGCCAGTGGCTTGAACATATGCTCGGTCAGCAAGCACCGGGCCTGAAGCGCGCCTTCGCGCGCCTCGCGCTGCGCCAGGACTGGAGCGGCCAGGCGCCCGCCGAACAGCTCAAATACGCCGGCCGCCAGTTAATCGAATGGCGTGATTTCGAAACAGAATGGATGAAGGCCGACCTCGATCTTAGCGGCACGATCGATACGCTGGTGGACCTCACTAGAGATCTCGCCGCCGACGCCCGTCGCGGCAAAAAGTCGGACCTACTCGTCAAGGCCCTGCGCCCGATCATCGAATTCGACGACTGGCGCGAGCGCGCCGAGCGTTCGTCGGATTCGCGCGACTACGTGGTCCTCGAAAGTCTGCTTTGCCGCCTTCCCGCTGACCTCAGCCGCGCCGCGCGTGGTGGAAAGGGTTCCGCGAAAAGCGCCTTCGCGGATGGACTGCCGCGTGAGCAGGTCTCCGATCAGAGAGATCGCCTGGTCTTTGCTCTCGACAAATTCCGCATCGCCGCGGAGGCCGATATGGCCACGCTGCTCGCCGGTGAAATGCGCGGCCTCGTCGAACGCTACGAGCAGGCCAAGCGGCGCACCGGCCGCCTCGACTTCCTCGACCTTCTGATCCTGGCGCGCAATATGGTGCGCGAACGCCCGGAAGTCCGCGCCTACTTACAGAACCGCTACACGCATATCTTCATCGACGAATTTCAGGACACGGATCCGCTTCAGGCCGAGCTCTTCCTGCTGCTCGCCGCCGAAGATCCGCAAGAAGACGCTTGGCAGCGGGCGCGTCCCAAGCCCGGCAAACTGTTCCTGGTCGGCGATCCAAAGCAGTCGATCTACAAATTCCGCCGCGCCGACGTCGCCCTCTACACGCGTGTCCGCGACAACCTGATCGAACACGGAGCGCGGCTCGTGCACCTTACCAAGAGCTATCGCTCGCTGCGTCCGGTGCAGGAAATGGTGAACTCCGCCTTCGCATCTGAAATGCGCGAGCAAGCCGGACAAGCCGAGTACGCGCCACTCGAAGCCCACCGCGGAACCCGGGACGATCAACCCGCCGTCATCGCGCTGCCGGTTCCGAGTCCATATGGTGATCGCTACATCCGCCGCGACCGCATCGAAGAGCAGCAGCCCGAGTTGATCGCCGCGTTCGTGCATTGGCTGGTCCACGAAAGCGGCTGGAAAGTCGAGGATCCGGAAACGTGCGAGCGGGTTCCGATTCGCGCTCGCCACGTCGCCGTCCTCTTCCGCCGCTTCCGGTCGGGGAAGGAAGACCTTTCCCGCAACTACTCACGCGCGCTCGAAGCCCGCGGCCTTTCGCATCTCTTAGTAGGTTCGAAATCGTACTATCAGCGCGAGGAGATCCAGGCTCTCCGCGCCGCTCTCGCCGCGATCGAATGGCCCGACGACGAGCTCAGCGTCTTCGCTACATTGAAGGGCTCGCTCTTCGCTATCGCCGACGGAATCCTGCTGCGCTTCAAAAGTAAATTCCATCGTCTGCATCCGTATGTGCCCAAGCCCGACACGGCCGAGCCTGACTTCGAACCCGTCTGGCATGCGCTCGACGTCCTCAAGCAACTCCACCGCGGCCGCAATCGGCGGCCTTTCGCCGACACCGTCAACAGCCTGCTCGAATCCGCGCGCGCCCATGCCGGATACGTTTTCCGCCCCGGCGGACACCAGGTGCTCGCCAACGTGCAGCGTGTCGCGGACCTTGCCCGCCAGTTTGAACTCTCCGGCGGAATGTCGTTCCGCGGCTTCGTCGAAGAAATGGAAGCCCAAGCCGAGCGCGCCGACACGGAAGAAGCGCCGGTGCTCGAGGAGGGCGCGGACGGCGTCCTGCTGATGAGCGTCCACAAAGCCAAAGGCCTTGAATTCCCGGTCGTCATCCTCGCCGACATGACCACCCGCCTCTCGCGCGAAGCCGAGCGCTACGTCGACGCGACGCGCGACATCTGCGCGCAGAAATTGCTCTATTGCGCTCCCTGGGAATTGATTGAACATCAGGACGAGGAAACCGAGCGCGAGAAAGCCGAAGGCGTCCGCATCGCCTACGTCGCCGCTACACGCGCCCGCGACCTGCTCGTCGTCCCCGTTATCGGTGACGGAATTTCTCAGGACTGGCAGAAAGAAACCTGGCTCTCGCCGCTGGATAAAGCCCTCTATCCGTCGAAAGACACGTGGCGCAATCCGCGCAAATCCCCTGGCGCGCCGGAGTTCGGACGCCAGACCGTCCTTAACCTTCCCATCGAGTATGGAGACGGACCGCAGATTCGCCCCGGACTCCATCAAGCCGCCGAGGGCGGGCACGACGTCACCTGGTGGGATCCGTCGAAGCTTACCCTGCGCGGACCTGGCGATCGCGGCGTGAACCAGATCGAAATCCTCGGCGACGGACCCGCCGCCGCTGGCGGTATCGAAAACTACGTGGCGTGGAAAGTAGCCCGTCAGGCGGTTTCGGCGCAAGGCGCCGTGCCTTCACTCGAAGTTTTGCTGGCCGCGCAGATGACCACGCCGCCGCCTGAATATGACTGCGTCATTCGCTTGGAATCAACCGAAAGAGCATCGGGCCGCCCAGCTGGAAGACGCTTCGGAAGCCTGGTTCACGGCGTCTTGCGCGATTCTCCGCTTGACGCGACTCTCGACAAATTGCGCGCCATCGCATCCGTCCACGCGCGCGTCTTAGGCGCTACCAGGGAAGAGATCGAGGCAGCCGTCGCGGCCGTTCAGCAAGCGCTCGCCCATCGTCTGCTAGCAAAAGCTCGCGCCGCGGAACGCCTGCATCGCGAATATCCATTGATGGTGAGGCTCGACGAAAAGCGCCTTGTCGAAGGCGTACTCGATCTTGCTTTCCTCGAGAATGGCGAATGGCACGTCGTCGATTTCAAGACCGACGCGGACATCGTAGATGCGCGCGTCCGTTACGAAGTCCAGCTGGCCTGGTACTGCTTCGCACTCTCGAAAAGCACTGGTCAAAAAGCGCGCGGCTGGCTGCTCAACGTCTAGTCGTCGATATCCCGCATCCGATGCCGTACTGCTGCGATCGGATCCACCAGCCAACGCTCCAGCGCGGCCGCATTCAACGCCACTTGAATCACCGTCGCATGCCGCCGTTCGACCGTCGTGATCAACAGCTTCCACTCGCGCCCATGCTGCCGCATGTAGACAAGGACGTGTTCCTCGGTGTCGTCGCGCATGGTCTTGACTTGCAGAAACGGCTTCCATGAACCACCCACCGCGGCGCGAATGGAGCTCGCAATGTCGCTGTCGCGACGGCCGCGCGCCTCGAGATTCTCGAACACGGCGATATCGAGGTGCTTGGTGCCCGCGGGCCGCGCGAAGTACGTCACCGCGTTCACCAGACCCATCAGCGGAATGTGCAGCGGCTTGGTATGGAATGCATCGGAGATAGCCTCCACCACGTCGCGGAACTCACGATCCGCCGCGAACGAAGCAGCCGGAGCGAACAATAACAGCGGAAGCACCAGCGAAAAGGTTTTCATGACGTTAGTCCTCCCGGTTCTTTTTCGAGTTACCGGTTCCATCCAACTTCGGAATTCCAAAGTGCCCACCGAGCCTGCGAATGTCATCCGGGTTGATCGACCCATTGATGTTGACAACCGTCAGGCGCCGAGGCTCCGACGTGATCACCACCAGCCCACCAAGGGCGTTGCCGTCGCTCCGCAAATAAACGTCGGAGTTTTCGCCGGAGCGTTGACTCCGTACCCCGACGATGCGCGACCAGCCTGGCCCCTTCAACTGCGAACGCAAGGATTCGAGATCGGCCTCCGTATATTCGCCGCGGTTTTCGAATTCGTAGCTCTTGACGAAGATGCCCTTCAGGCCGCTGACCAGCTTCTTGACTTGCGCCTCGTCAGCGTCGCTATCTGACAAAAACCGTGCCGCCAATTGCAGCAGCGACCCATCTAGATTGACGTCGACCATCTCCTTGGCGCGGGTTGCGAACTTGTCGAAGCTCGACGGAATCCGGAATTCCTGCGCTGCCAGCGATCCCGCTGCAGCGAATATGATCAATGCGAATTTCATGGCGTAGTTCCTTGCTTTAGTCATTGGATGCGATCACTTCCCGTTGAATCTGTTGTAGCTTTACGCTCGTAATTTTCAGCGCCAGTTGCAGCCTTTGTTTGGCTGCCTGCCCAGCGGCCCGGTCTCGTTCGTCCATCACGCGCTCCCGCTGCCAGGCGACTCCGCCCATGACGAAAACCACCGCGCCGAGCGCCAATGTCCACCGCATGCGGCTCTGCAACCAGGACCTTCGAGGCGACGCGGAAGCCGCCGCTAGGATCCGCGATTCGAGCCACGGAGACGGATCCCTCCGGCGCAGAGATTCCTGAATTGTCTTTTCAAACTCGTTCATGACAAACTCCCCGCAGAGCGGTCGAACTTCTCGCGGAGTAACGCGAGCGACCGCTGCAAATGGCTTTTCACCGTACGCACCGGCATCTCCAGCACGCGCGCGATTTCTTCCGGCATCAATTCTTCCTGGTAGCGCAGGATCATCACCATGCGCGGCGTTTCCGGCAGCGACGTCAGCAGCGCGCGGATCCGCCGGTTCAGCCACGGATCTTCGTTTGAGTCCGGCGTCGCAGGCTCCGGAGCATCTTCGAGCGCTACTTCGAACTTCCGCTTTCGCGCGAAATCGATCGCCCGATGGCACGCCACTTTTCGCAGCCAAAACGTCACATGCGCTTCCGTCGAAAGATCCGCGCCGCTGCGATACAACTGCAGGAAAACTTCCTGCGCAATTTCCTCGGCGCGTTCCCGATCCCGCAGGAAATGGAACGCAATGCTGAACACCATCGACTGATGTCCGCGCACGACAGCCGCGAAGCGTTCATGCCGGGCATCCTCAGACGCAACGACGGATACGATCCCCGCCGTCATTTCTTGCGCTTTCTGTTCTTCGAAACCGGCGCCGTAATCGTGTCGCCGGCTCCCTCCACGTCCACGATCTCGGATTCCCTCGCGTAGTAGCCGCTCTTGGCTCGAATCGTCAACTCGGGCTGTTTCGCGCGGATCACAAGCTTGTGGAACGTGCCATCTTTCAAAGGCTGCGATGCGTGAAAAGCCAGCTCGTAGGAAGAGCGAAGCTGATCGCCGATCTCGCGAAACGACTGGCGCAAATCCGCCTTTTCCGAGTCGTAATCCACACCGCCCGTCTCTTTGGAGAGGCGCGACATCACACTCGTTCCGTACTTATTGCGCGCCGTCAAACCCCGCTCGCCGATGTCGGTGTAACGGATCCCGAAGATCACCACGTTTTCGCTCTGCGCCGCCTCAATCACGTCGAGCATGTGATGCGCGCTGGATGTTTCCTCGCCGTCGCTGAATACCAGCAAGGCTCTCCGCCCCGTATCCGACTTGGCCAGGATTCTGGTCGTCGAATAGAACAGCGCATCGTAAAAAGAAGTGCCGCCGGTTCGAAGTTCCCGCGGACCCACTTCCGGAAGATCCGACCAATCCCTGTTCTTTGGATGGCCTTCCCGGATGCGATCCATCAGGCCGTTGACGGAGGAAGAAAAGTCGCTGATCAGCCGGACGCGGCCCGCGAAACCGACCGCAAACGCCCGGTCTTTCGACGTCAGCGTCTCTTTCAAGAATGTGTGGATGTCCTTGTCGTGCTGCTTGACGAAATGGATCTGGCTACCGCTCAAGTCCGTGATCACACCGAGGCTCAGCGGAACATCCGCGCTCCGCGCGAAGAACGAAATCGTCTGCGGAACGCCATCGTCGAGAACTTCAAAGTCGTCCTTAGTCAGATCGCGAACCAGGTTTCCTTTGGCATCGCGGACGCTAAACGAAACGTTGATCAGCCTGACATTGACGCGAATCGGCTCCGGCTCCTGAGCCGTCGTCACCAAGGCGATCGCCAACGCTAATGAAAGGATTCGCACCAATACTCATATATACGATGCCGCCAGGCGAGAGTACGCAAAATCTTCGGGGGGCATCGCGATCGTCCTCGAATTGGGTCGGTGTAGATTTGGCACTCGATGTTAGAAATCGAGTCGCGTACAGTAGAGATCGGACCCGGAATCCTGTCCCTGATGCCGAAACCTGACCGATATCCACACCACCCTCTCGAATTCCACCCGCAGTCCGAGGAGGATCAGCGTCAGCACAGCGGGCGCTTCCTCGATGTCATGGCGCGGCGGCGCACCGTCCGCGAATTCTCGCCCGAACCGGTTCCGCTCGACTTGATCGCAAACGCGATCCGCGTCGCCAGTCTGGCCCCCAGCGGAGCCAACCAGCAGCCTTGGCGCTTCGTCGTCGTCCAGGATCCGGCCATCAAACGTCAGATCCGCGAAGCCGCCGAAACCGAGGAACGCGAGAACTACGAGAATCGCTTTCCCGAGGAATGGCTCGAGGCGCTCGCCCCGCTCGGAACCGACTGGCACAAGGAATTCCTCGAGATTGCGCCGTACCTGATTGTGGTCTTCCGCATTGACTACGGGATCGACCAAGCCCAGCCGGAACGCCGCATCAAGCACTACTACGTGCAGGAATCCGTCGGAATCGCGTCCGGCTTTTTGCTCGCCGCCTTGCACATGGCCGGACTCGTCACCCTCACCCACACGCCGAGTCCCATGGGCTTTCTGTCGAAGCTCCTCGACCGCCCGGCGAACGAGCGGCCCTTTCTCCTCATCCCGGTCGGCTACCCGGCGGCGGACGCAACTGTGCCCGTACTGACGAAAAAGCCGCTCGCCGAAGTGATGATCCTGAAATAAATCGGCCTTCTTCGAATTACCGCGCCGAGCGGTCCAGCCACTTATCGACGACGGCCGGGCTCGTATTCACTAACCGCTCCAGCAACTCCGCCGGATCCGCGCCGGTGAGAATGATGCCGCGGTGCACTGGACTGAGGAATCCTTCGGCGACCGCGACGTCGGCCATCCTCAACATCGGGTCGTAGTAGCCCTTCACGTTGAGCAGCCCGAAGGTCTTGCGCTGCAGGCCCAGTTGGCACCACGTCAGAATTTCGCAGAACTCATCCCAGGTTCCGTAGCCACCGGGGAGCGCCAGGAACGAATTCGCGAGGTCCGCCATCAAGGCCTTGCGCTCGTGCATGGTGGATACGATGTGCAATTCGGTCAGGCCGCGATGACCGACTTCCTTATCGAGCAGCGATTGCGGAATCACGCCGATCACCTCGCCGCCGCCAGCAAGGCAGGCGTCCGCCACGACTCCCATCAGCCCGACGTTGCCGCCGCCGTAGACCAGGCCGATTCCTCGTTCAGCCAGCAGCGCGCCGACTTGCGCGGCCGCATGCGCATACACCGGATCGTTGCCCCTCGAAGAACCGCAGAAGACGCCCACACGTTCGATCACGACATCAGTCTACTAGTGCTCTGACCGGCGATAAATGGGCCCGCCGAATGCGGTTCCGGAATCGTGCGGAAACAGAAGGAGGCTGAAATCGACCGGCATCGCCGCGAGTTGGAGATTATTCGCTGATGCCTTCAAACAGCGTCGAGGTCAGATAGCGCTCGCCCGAATCCGGGAGTACGACGACGATGGTTTTGCCGACCATACTAGGCTCGCGCGCAACGCGGATCGCGGCGGCCGCGGCGGCGCCGCAAGAGATTCCCGAGAGGATGCCTTCTTCCTTCGCGAGGCGGCGCGCCATGTCGATCGCCTCTTCGTTCGAGACGAGCTCCATGCGGTCGATCATCTTGAGGTCGAGCGTGTCAGGAATAAAGCCGGCGCCGATGCCTTGGATTTTGTGCGGACCGGGCTTCGGAGTTTCGCCGCGCAGAGTCTGCGTGATGATAGGGCTGGCGGCGGGCTCCACGCCAACCGACACGATCGCTTTGCCGCGGACTTGTTTCAAATAGCGGGAGACGCCGGTGATGGTTCCGCCGGTTCCGATGCCGGCGACGAACACGTCCACCGCGCCGTCGGTGTCGTCCCAAATTTCGGGGCCCGTTGTCTTAACGTGGATTTCCGGATTCGCGGGGTTCTTGAATTGCTGCAGAAGAATGTAGCGTCGCGGATCGGCTTCGACCATTTGCTCGGCGCGTTCGATCGAGGCTTTCATGCCGCCGGCGCCGTCGGTGAGGATGAGGTTCGCGCCGAGCGCGCGGAGAACTTTGCGCCGCTCGATGGACATGGTTTCGGGCATCGTCAGAGTGATGGGATAGCCGCGGGCGGCGGCGACGAAAGCGAGCGCGATTCCGGTATTGCCGCTGGTCGGTTCAATCAATTCCTTGCCGGCGGTGAGGATGCCGCGCTTCTCCGCGTCCCAGATCATGGCGGCGCCGATGCGGCACTTCACCGAGTAAGCGGGATTGCGGCCTTCGATTTTCGCGAGCACGGTGGCGCCGGCGCCGTCCGTAACCCGATTCAGCTTGACCAGCGGCGTGCGGCCGATGCTCAGGGAATTGTCGGCGAAATAGGCCACGGCTTAGATCTCCCAGTTCGGAACGTAGGTGGTTTTCGATTCGCGCCACTCGCGGGCCAGCTCGGCGAAATTGGTTTTGTCGATGACGCCGGAGATGCCTTCGTCCACGCGCTTCCAGAGGGAATGGAAGGGGACGTCCTTGCGCCGTTTGGTACGCGCGTCCATCGGGCCTTCAATCGCGCGCATCACTTCGCCCACGGTGATCATGTCGGCTTGCCGCGCGAGCATGTAGCCGCCTTCGGCGCCACGCCGCGATTCGACGATTCCGGATTGCTTGAGCGAACCGAGGATCAACTCGAGAAACTTTTGCGGAATCTTTTGCCGCTTGGCGATGTCGCCGATTTTGATCGGCTCGCCGGGCTTCTGGGTGGCGAGATCGAACACGGCTTCGAGGGCGTATTCGCCTTTAACGGAAATATTCATGTTGCTTGCGAAATCTATTGTAGCTGCGCAGAGATCGGGCGCGCGGCGATTGGTCTCTGGAGGTTCCGCAAGGACGTCAGGCGTTTGCTATGCTCCATCCATGCCAGTGTCCGGGCAACACTCGCAGTGTCTTCACGGCAAGGTGGTTTCGGGCCGCGGCAATTTCTCGTATTGGATGACGTTACTCGGCGATCTGTATGCCCAAAAGGCGGGCATGCGATTGTTCCCAGGAACACTGAATCTTCAATTGGCGGAGCCGTGGCAGGTGCCCAGGCAAAAAGCGATTCGCATCGAGAAGGAAGAATACGGCGGGCGCGTATCGGTGAGCTTGATTCCGTGCCGCGTGTTTGGACGGGACGCTTTCATTCTGCGCACCGACAAGAATGACGCCGGTCTGGGTCCGCATGAGCAGACGATTCTCGAGATCGCGGCCGATGTCAAACTGCGCGACGCTTATTCGCTGATCGACGGCGCTGAAGTCGAAGTCGAAGTGTAGGCAGCGATCGCGGCGACCAAGCCGGGTATGGTGTGTTCTTTCGCTTCGGCATCGACTGCGATTCCATGCATCGCGAGGACGCTCGACGTGGCGGGCCCGATCGACACGACGCGAATTCCCGCAAGCGCGGTCTTCGGCACGCACGCGAGAAGATTTTTCACCGCCGACGAGCTCGCGAAAGTAATCCAATCCGGTTTGTTGCTGAGCGCTTTTTTGAGATTGGCCTCAGCGCCTTTTGGCACGACGTTCCGGTACACCTCTACGATCTCGACTTGCGCACCTAATTCCGCGAGCGCCTCGGGTACCAGATCGCGGGCGACGGCGGCGCGGGGAAGCAGAATATTCTTGCCGAGCAGGTCGAATTTCTCGAAGGCCGCCACCACGCCTTCGGCGGTATATTCGGCGGGCATCAACGCGACGGAAGCTCCGCGGGAAACGATGGCGGCTTTCGTGGCGGGTCCGATGGCGCAAAGCTTCGGCTTGCGTGGGACGGCCGCGCCGGCTTCGAAGAAAAAGCGCACGGCGTTGGCAGAGGTGAACAGGATCCAGTCGTAGGTTTCGAGCTCCGACACGATGTCGGCGATGGGAGCGGGGTCCTCCGGCGGCAGCAATTCAATGAGCGGGACGACGACCGCTTCGGCGCCCTGTTTTTGAATTTCGGTAGCGAGTTCCGCGGACCCTCGGATGTCGCGGGTGACTACGATGCGCAGGCCGTCGAGGGGCTTCATGCGCCGTAGACGCTCAAGAGAATTTCCGCAGCGCCGCTTTTCATAAGCTGATCGCCGAGCGCGCGGCCGATCGCCTCGGCATCCGCTGTCGCGCCGGAGCGCTCGCCGCGGATCAGCTTCGTGCCGTCCTGCGATGCGATGAGGGCGCGCAGGTGAAGGTTCGGTCCATCGACCACGGCGTGCGCGCCGATGGGCACTTGGCAACCTCCGCCCATCGAAGAAAGTAGAGCGCGTTCCGCCGTGACGGCGGCGCGGGTGGGCGCATGATTCAGCATTTCGATCGGACCGCGAGCGTGCGTATTATCCTCTTTCACTTCGATGGCGAGCGAACCCTGCCCGGCGGCAGGACACATGAATTCGACGGGAATCAATTCGGCAATGCGATCCTGCCAACCCAGGCGCCGAAGCCCGGCGGCTGCCAGCAGAATGGCGTCGTATTGGCCTTCGTCCAGCTTGCGAAGGCGCGTGTCCACGTTGCCGCGGATGTCGAGAATTTCGACGTCGGGGCGCAGCGCGCGCAGTTGCGCGGCGCGGCGGAGCGAACTGGTTCCCACGCGGGCTCCGGCGGCGAGTGCCGCAAGCGGC
Source organism: Bryobacterales bacterium (assembly GCA_038210135.1). Classification (GTDB taxonomy): domain Bacteria; phylum Acidobacteriota; class Terriglobia; order Bryobacterales; family Bryobacteraceae; genus JBBQWZ01. Next base: position 77,121 of record JBBQWZ010000016.1, on the reverse strand, counting down.
TTGCCGACAATGGCGTCGCGCACGTCCTGGCGTTCCGGCATCGCGGCAAGAATCAATCCGTCGGGCTGTTCGGTCGGCACGTCTTTCAGACTGTGGACTGCAATATCGACACTGCCGTCGAGCAGCGCATCTTCGATTTCCTTGGTGAACAGGCCTTTGCCGCCGGCTTTCGACAGTGCGACATCGAGCACCTTGTCGCCGGTGGTCTTAATGATCTCGATCCGAGTCTCGTGGCCAAGCTCACCCAAGCGGGCTGCGACCCAGCGGGACTGCCACAGAGCGAGTTGCGAACCTCTAGAGCCAATGACGATCAACGGCATTATCCTTTCAACGGTACCGCAGGACGGACATCCGTCTGTGTGAAATCATTTCCCTTATAAAGAAGAGGCTGCCCACTTTGCTTGGCCAACGCATAGGAGAAGCAGTCGCCGAGGTTCAAACCAGCGGCGTGAAGTCCCTTTCCATACAAAGCGTACGCCGAGCGCGCAATCTCCGCCTGCTCAACATCCACAGGCACAATGTCGAATGCGGCAGCTCGAAGCCATTGGTCGAGGAGCGGTCGCGCACCCACCACTTTTCGGCAATCCCAAACCACCGCCGCCTCCACGTAGGTGATCGCGGAAATCAGGCGAATCGAATCGGCCTCGACAAGACGGCTAAATTCGAACCTCTCCGGCTCATCGAACAAAATCGCGAGGACCGCGGAGCTGTCGATGACCATTAGTCGAAGCGACCAAACTCGTTATAGCCAAGGATTTCATCGGCCCTGCGAGTATCCACGTCAGGAAACGAGCGAGAACGCTCTACGATCTCGTTGAGCTCCGCCGCGAGCCTGGGGTCGTTGACACGCTTCGCAAGCTTGTCCTGCGCTACGCGGCTTAGGCGTTCCCGCACAGCGGCATCCACGGCGGCAGCCACGGGCTCGCCGGTTAGGCGCGAAAGCTCGCGCGCAAGCCGTTCCGTCTCCGGATTTTGAATGCTCAACGCCATCGTCGTCTCTTTCAGGTTACAGCAACCTAGTCCAACCGGAACAAACGCCGGACCAGCAGGACCACGTCTCCGCCTCCCTGCTCGGCGGATTTCCTTAACTCGCTGATCGGCCCGTGCGCGACTTTGTTGATGAGTCCGCGCGTCAGGGCTTCGACGGCTTCCATCTGCTGCGGAGTCAAATCGCTGAGTCTTCCTCTGACCTTTTCGATTTCCGCCAGCCGCCAGTGTTCAAGTTGCTCCTGCACGCCGACGATCGCCGGAGTCACTTCGCGCGTCTTCAAGCGGACCAGCGTCCGATCGACTTCTTCTTCGATAATGCGTTCCGCTTCGACGGCTACGTTCAATCGGCCGGCGAGATTCTGATCGACGACTTTTTGTAGATCGTCGATGTCGTACACGAACACGCCATCGACTTTGTTGGCTTCGGGCTCGATGTTGCGCGGCACCGCGATATCGACCAGGAAGATTGGCTTGTTGCGGCGCGCGCTCATCACCTTGCGCATCTGGTCTCGCGTCAGGATGAAATGCGGAGCGCCGCTCGAGGCGATGACGATATCGACTTCCGGAAGCCGGACGATGAAGTCCTCGTACGGAATTACGGTGCCGGTGTAAGCGCTCGCGAGTTTCTCTGCGCGTTCGCGCGTGCGGTTCGTGACCAAGGTCTGCGAAACACCGGCGCGCTGCAGATGCCGAATCGCGGATTCCGCCATCTTGCCCGCTCCGACGACCAGCACTTTGCGGCCTTCGAGAGAACCGAAGATTTCGCGCGCCAGTTCAACGGCGGCATAGCTGACCGACACCGCGCTCTCGCCGATTTCGGTCTCGGTACGAATCCGTTTCGCGACGTGGAAAGCGCGCGTGCAAAGCAGTTCAAGAAAGCCGCTGAGGCTGCCGTGGGCTTTGGCGACCGCATAGGCGTTCTTGAGCTGGCCAAGAATCTGCGGTTCGCCGACGATCATCGAATCGAGACTGGCGGCGACGCGGAACAGGTGGCGAATCGCCTCCCGCTCATCAAGACTGTAGACGAAAGGGCGAATCCAGTCGCGCTCCACGTGGCTGACGTCGGCGAATAAATTCTCGGTTAGCAGATGATGATCGTTGTCGTCCATGGCGACCGCGATTTCGACGCGATTGCAGGTGGAGAGGATCATGCCTTCGCGAACTCCCGGCATTTCGCACAAAGAAGTAAGGGCTTTCGGCAAAACATGCTCACCGAATGCAAGACGTTCCCGCACTTCGACCGGCGCTGTCTTGTGGCTGAGTCCTGTGATGTGAATCTTCATCGGACTTACTTCAGCGTCGGCTGCATGCCCACGTGAGCGATCCACGTCAGCAGGTTGCATCCCAGGACAGTGAGGGCCATCATCGCGGCCCGTCGTCCGCGCCAACCAGCGGAGGTGCGGAGATAAATCATGGCAAGGCACAGCGCCCAGGTGATCAGCGAGAGAACAATTTTCGCTTCGCCAAACCAGCGCGTACCGGATTCGATGAACGCCCAGGTGCTTCCGGCGATCACGCCCAGGGTAATGAAGACGAAGCCCAACCCCATGGCGCGGGTAATCAGGTTATCGAGCGTGGCGAGTGGCGGCAGCCGGTCGAGCGCCGAACTCGATATCTTGGCTTTCAGCCGGCGCTCCTGCAGCAAATACAGAATGGATCCGACCGCGGTGACGAGAAGCGCGGCGTAGCCGGTGAGGATCAGCAAAACGTGCACCAGCAGCCAGGATTGGCGTACGCGCAGATCGGACCAGCCGGCGACCGGGATTTCCATGGCTCCGACCTGCGACATCAGGAAGACCAGCGGGAAGATGGCGACTCCGGCGCTTGAAAGTCCGTAACGCTGTTGCACGATGAGGAACGCAATGGCGATCAGGAACGCGCACAAAGATAACGATTCATAGACGTTATCGGCCGGGATGTGGCCGGTCAATAGGCCCAGTTCGACCAGTGAGACGGCATGAAGAACGACGGCGATCCGGAAGGCGAAGATCGCAGCGGGGAATAGAGAGCTATTCCGCCGCAGCGCCACGATGAGCGCATGGAGCAGTCCGATTGCGTACAGGAACGTGGCGACACGAAGCCAAAGGACACTCGTTTCGAGCATGTAGGGCGAGGAGAACCAATCCAACTCTCCTCTTGTAGCTTAGTACGTTTGACTTGCGGGGAAGGGGAAAAGAGCGATCTGGGCGGGCCTGCGAGATCATCTAAGGACTATGGACAACTTTTTGTCGGGCAAGACTGCGCTGATTACCGGCGGAACGCGCGGAATAGGTAGAGCAGTCGCTGTGGCGCTCGCCGGCGCCGGTGCCAATGTAGTGGTGACGGGAACCACCAAAGAAGGCGTCGAAAAGGCCGTGAAGGAATTGGGGGCGGATTTCCCCGGTAAAGTCGCCGGGAAAGTTGCCGATGTTAAAGACAGCGACAGTGTTACGGGCTTATTCCGCTGGCTGGATGGAGTCCAGTGGGCGGATGGTGTCCCCGGTGGCTTGGACATCCTGGTGAATAACGCCGGCATCGGCCGGTTTAAGACGATTGCGGACCTGAGCCCCGAAGATTGGCGCAACGTAATCGAGACGAATCTGACGGGAGTGTACTTTTGTTCACGTGAATCCTTGTTCAGGTTCAGAACCCGCGGGGGAGGCTACATCATCAATATGAGTAGCTTGGCAGGAAAGAATGCCTTCGCGGGAGGAGCGGTGTACAACGCATCGAAGTTCGGACTCAATGGAATGAGCGAAGCGATGATGTTGGACCATCGTAACGAAAACGTGAAGGTGAGCTATATCATGCCAGGCAGCGTCGCGACGGAATTTGCGGCGGGCGGCACGAAAGCGGACTGGAAGATCCAGCCCGAAGATATTGCAGAGATCGTGCTGATGCTCGTGAGAATGCCGGCGCGGACCTTGGTGAGCCGCGTGGAAGTTCGACCGAGCAGGCCGGCACAGAAATAGGCGGCAAAACGGTATGGCATACGGCGTGCCAAGGGATATGTGGAGGGGTGGCGATTTGATAAAGGCTACCGCTCAGAAAGGTTCGACGAAAGCGTCAGACGCAAAGGGGTATAGAGCCATGACTAGAGTTCACATTCCCCTGGATCCCAACAAGACCGGCCGCGAGGCCGTCTCGCTCGAGAACAATCTCCGGAAGTTGATTGTCGGCCAGGACGAGGCCATCCAGCAGATCGTTAATATTTACCAGATGAACCTGACGGGCATGTCCACGCCAGGCCGTCCGATCGGGAACTTTTTGTTCCTCGGTCCGACCGGCTCGGGCAAGACGCGCATCGTAGAAGCGACTGCGGAAAGCCTGCTGAAGAATCCACGCGCCGTGGTTAAGATCGACTGCGCCGAATTCCAGCACAGCCATGAGATCGCCAAGCTGATCGGCTCGCCTCCAGGCTATCTTGGCCATCGGGAAACACACCCGTTGCTCAGCCAGGAAGTGATCAATCAGCATCACACCGACACCATGAAGATCAGCTTCATTCTGTTCGACGAAATTGAAAAAGCCAGCGATTCCCTGTGGAATCTTCTGCTGGGCATCCTGGACAAGGCCACGCTGACCTTGGGAGACAACCGTAAGGTTGATTTCTCAAAAGCGTTGATCTTCATGACGTCGAACCTCGGCGCCACGGAAATGAATGCCCTGCTCGCTCCCAAAATAGGATTTGGCGCTTCCGAAATGAAACTCGCGGCCGAAAATGGTTACCGCGATGAAAAGCTGGACGGCAAAGTAGCCCGGACCGGCGTCGAAGCGGCACGCCGCAAGTTCACGCCGGAGTTCATGAACCGGCTCGACAAGATCGTGGTCTTCCGTCCGCTGGGCGTTGAGCAGCTTCGCAAGATCCTCGATATCGAGCTCAACATGGTGCAACAGCGGATCTTCAATACGTCCGCCGACAAGAGCTTCGTGTTCACGATGTCAGACTCCAGCAAAGAATATTTGCTGAAGGAAGGCACCGATACGAAGTACGGCGCGCGGCACCTGAAACGGGCGATCGAACGCCTGCTGGTGCATCCGATGTCCAATCTGATCGCGACCGAACAGGTCCGCGGCGGAGACTGGATCCGGGTCGATTACGACTCGACGAACGAGCAGATGAGCTTCCTCAAAGAAGCCGAAGATCTGCCGATTCAAGAGATGGCCCGGATGGTGGATACGACGGTCAGCATTCCTGCCTTTGCGGCGGTGGCAGTTGCCGCCGAACCTGCGAAAACGCAGAGCGCGCGCAACCGTAAGTAATGCGATCGAAAGCAATGAGAGCGGGCCGGACAGCAATGTCCGGCCCTTTTTTGGTGGCATAGGCCTCCGGCCTGTGCTCATGACAAACTATCCCACCTTCGAAAGCAGCGCCAGCCATAAAATTTTATCGAAAATCACAGGCCGGAGGCCTATGCCACCTACTTGCGCACAGGTTCATTCGATAGCACCACAGGCCGTGGCTGGTCGTCGCACTCGGGAATCGCCGCGTGGAAATAGTACGAAAACCCATACAGCCGGGCGCGATGAATTTCGCCCGCACAGACCTGATTCGCCGGCACGTGGAGCCGTTCGAATTCCTGCCGCACCGACACCTTTTCATCGAGGATCGGAAACACCTGGACCTTGAGCCGCGTAACTCCAGCCGCCACTGCCAATCCGATAAGAGCGGCTGCCCATTCGCGGCGTCCGAGGGACGCAAGCCCGGCTGTGCTCAAAGCAACCACTCCCACCACCACAAGCGGCATTCCTACGATGGCCGACCAGTCTAAACGAGCTTTCGTCAAGCCGGACTGCAGCGCCTCCGGCAGTGTAATCGCGATTACAGGAAGCAGGAGTAGCAGAGCCGCGCACGCCGAAAGGATCCCCGCCACATTTTTTGCGCGCGCCAGAGCGACCCCAACGACAACCGCCATTCCCGGTAAAACTGGTAGAACATAACCCGGCAATTTGTTCTTAGCAACCGTAAAAAACAGCACAGAGAACGTGATCCAAATCACCAGCATGCGCAAGCGTTCGTCATCCCATACAGTTCGCCCTAGCGCAAACAGGGCGGGCGTCCACGGAAACAATCCCGCCAGTAGCACAGGAATATAAAACCAAAATGGTTGACCGTGCTGCAAAGTGTCGCTGAAGAAGCGGAGAACGTGATGCTTCCAGATAAAGTCGGTGAGAAACGGCTGTCCATTGGCGGCATAACAGGCGACGTACCAGGGTGCCGCGACCGCGACGCAGCCGAATGCGAGGTCGAGAATCCGGTGACGGGCGATCCAGAACAGAGGTGCAAATAAGACCAGCGGGACCAGGCCCTTGGCAAGCAACGCGAGGCCGAGCCAAGCTCCGGCCCATAGCGGCGTAAAGCGTTTCTGTTCCGGTTGCACCGTTAACAAGACGGCGATCGCCAATGCGACCGACATCGGCAGGTCGGTTACGGCGACAAAGCTATAGGAAATCCAACCAGCCGACGTCGAGAGCAGGATGCACGTGAACCACGCGGCGGACTCGCCAAATTGCCTCCGCATCCAGCGCCACAGGAAGGCCAGAAATCCGATCGACGCCAGTGCCACTGGACCGCGGCCGGCCGCTTCGCCAGCTACGCCCAAGCGGGTCGCGATCGCCGTCATCCAATAGAGAAGCGGCGACTTCTCGAACCAGAGTTCGCCCCAAAGCCGTGGCGTAATCCAGTCGCCGGATTCCGCCATCGCCCGGCCGATCGCGGCATAGCGCGGCTCGTCCGTCGAGAGAATTCCGACGCCGTTCAGCTGATACAGATAGAAGAACGAAAGCGCGGCGAGAGCCACAAACGGCGCGGCGCGGCGAAAGAAATCAGACGGCAACTTCTCAGTATAGGAGGGCGCCGCATCCTCATCGAGCCATCGAACCGGTCCACCTCGAAGATCGCGAACTCGAAAAACGCGAGCCGCTATAATCGACCCATGCGCTGGCTTGTCATCTTGACATTCGCGGTTACGGCGGTTCCGCTGTTCGGGCAGCTGAACTGCCAGTGCGACATTTCGCAGCCGGAGACGCTGAAGGCGCGCGAGTGCAGCCTGTGTGCGGAAGTTGAAAAGCATCCTACCGATGCGCCGGTCCTGCTTGTGAAAGACATCAATCCGCGAAAGCCGAATCGCTGGCTGGCACTGCCTCGCGTTCATTCGGCCGGACCGCATCGCCTCGAAGACCTGAACGCCCAGCAACGGACCGCGTTGTGGACCGCGGCCATCGAAAAAGCGAAAACAAACTGGGGCGAACGCTGGGCGATTGCGATGAACGGGCAGCGGGTCCGCACGCAGTGTCACATGCACATTCATATCGGACGCCTGCTTGACGGCGTCGAGACGCAAAATTTCATTGCGGCTTCGTCGCCGGATCAGATTCCTCTGCCGGGACAAAATGGATTCTGGATCCACCCCGTAGCCAACAGCAATACATTCCACGTGCACCTGGGCGAACAGGTGACAGAAACGGTTCTCCTCCGATGAGTCTTATTGATATTTCCCTTCCGCCCACGCGCGATCGCGCGGCGATCCTGTTGACCCAACGTGACAACGTCGCGATTGCGCGCGTGCCCCTTCCCGAAGGGCAGGAGGTCGAGATCGGCGGCATCGTGATTCGCACGCGCGCCCCGATTCCGATGGGACATAAGATCGCCTTGAAGCCGATCGCCGAAGGCGAGGTGGTCGTTCGCTATGGCGAAGTCATTGGCCGCGCCCGAACAACGCTTGCCCCCGGCGATCATCTGCACACCCACAACATCGCATTCGAAGAGCAGGAATTCGACTACGAATATCCGGCGAGCGATCATGCGATCGCAAAGGCTTCCGCCAGTTCCGCAACCTTTATGGGTTACCAGCGCGCCGACGGACGCGTCGGAACGCGAAACTACATCGCGGTGGTGGCAGCTTCAAACTGCGCGGCGCACACGGCGGAGCTGATCGCGGCCACCTACAAGAACGAAACGCTGCCGCCCAACGTCGATGGCATCGTCGCCTTCCCGCATGGCGAAGGATGCGGACACGCTTTCGGTCCCGACACCGATCAGTTGCAGCGGACCTTGTGGGGCGTGCTCGATCATCCCAATGTTTCGGCGGCAATCATTCTCGGCCTGGGCTGCGAAGTGAATCAGATCGACCACTACCTCGGCATAGCGGCCAACAGCGCCCCGCGCGCGGACCGCATTGTCGGCATGACGCTCCAGACCTCCGGCGGCACAACGGCTACGGTCGAAGCCGCGCGCCTTGAGATCGCGAAAATGATCGAGCGAGCGTCGAGCGAACAGCGCATCGAGGTTCCGGCCAGCAAGATTGTGCTGGGCCTCAATTGCGGCGGCTCGGATTCGTTCTCCGGCATCACCGCGAACCCGGCGCTCGGCTATTGTTCCGACTTGCTCGCCGAGATCGGTGCGTCCGCCGTCCTGGCCGAAACCACGGAAATTTTTGGCGCCGAACATCTGCTGGTCCGCCGCGCGCGCAGTCGCGAGGTCGCGGAAAATCTGCTCATGCACGTCCGCAATTACAAAAACTATTTGGTCAAGTGGGGCGGCAGCTTCAACGACAATCCGTCGCCTGGAAACAAAGAAGGCGGCCTCACCACCATTCTCGAGAAATCTCTGGGTGCGATTGCGAAAGCCGGAACGTCGCCGCTGAATGAAGTGGTGGATTACGCCGGCCGCGTGACGGCACCGGGCTTCGTCTTTATGAACACGCCAGGCTACGATCCGGTTTCGCTCACCGGACTCGCAGCCGGAGGCGTCAACCTGATCGCATTCACAACCGGACGCGGCAGCGCGATCGGCTTCCCCACCGTACCCGTCATCAAGATCGCCACCAATACTTCAACCTACCGGCGCATGCGGGATAATATGGATATCAACGCAGGTAGCATCGCGGACGGCGACGCGACGGTCACCGAAGTCGGCCGTGAAATCTACGAAATGGTGTTGCGCGCCGCGTCCGGCGAGCGGACCTGCAGCGAACGTCTGGGCCATCAGGAATTCGTACCCTGGCGGATCGGACCCGTGCTCTAATGCGCGCCTATCCAACCCGTTAATCGCGGGGCGCGTCAAATCACTATCCGGAAGGAATACATGCTGAATCGAATTTTTACTACTGGGTTGTTGGCAGGCATTGCCGCCACGGTCGCGTTCGGGCAAACGGCTCCCGCGAAGCCTACTGTCGCGAAACCGACCGCCGCGAAGCCCGCGCCCGCCGCGAAAACTCCGGCTCTCGACAAAACCAAACTGGAATCCTATTTGCGCCATCTCGATCTCATCATTCCGCAGGTCGCTCTCACAATCGACGATCCGAAACCCGGTCCGACGCCGGACCTCTATCAGGTGGACGTGCACCTGGTGTACGGGCAAGCGGCGCAGGACCGCACGTATCTGGTTTCGAAGAACGGCCAAAAGCTGATTCGCGGTACGGTTCACGATCTCGGCAAGAGTCCGTTTCAGGATGAGCTCGACAAGCTGAAGGTGGACTTGCAGCCGAGCTTCGGCGCTCCAGGGGCGTCGGTCGTGATGGTGGTGTTCAGCGACTTCCAATGCCCTCTGTGCAAGGAGGAAGGCCGCATTCTTCGCGAAAACGTTGTCAAAGAATATGCGGATAAAGTGCGCGTATATTTCCGCGATAATCCGCTCGACTCGATCCACAATTGGGCGCGCACGGCGGCCATTGGCGGACGCTGCGTGTTCCGCTCCAACCCGGCGAGCTTTTGGGATTATCACGATTACATGTTCGCGAGACAGCAGGAAATCACGCCCGAGAACGTGAAACAGAAGATCACCGACTTCGCCACCGAGAAGAAGCTGGACGTACTGCAACTCAGCCGCTGCGTCGACACTAAGGCGACCGAGAACGAAGTGAATCAGTCGCTGGCGCAGGGAAAATCTTTGCAGGTGGACGCGACTCCGACCATCTTCCTGAACGGCCGCCGCTTAACGGGCAGCCTCCCGTGGCAGAACCTGAAGCAGCTGATCGAGCTCGAAATCGATTATCAGAAAGCGCATCCCGACGCCGGGGAAAAATGCTGCGAAGTGAAGATTCCGTCGCTGATCCCAGGAAAGCAATAACGTTCTAATGAGAATTCGCCTCTTCGCTCTGCCCGTCGCTTTGACGCTGGCGCTGACGGGCCTGTCCGCCGCGGACATCAAGCCGGACGCCTACCTCGACCACGTGAAATACCTGGCGTCGGATCCGCTGAAGGGGCGCGCAACGGGCACCCCGCAACTGGAAAAGGCTGCAAAATACATCGCCGGAGAATTCAAAAAGGCGGGCCTCGAACCTGTGGGCGGGTCCTGGCTGCAGCCATTTCCGGTGACGGTGAGCGCGAAATTGGGAAGCGGCAATCGCTTAATTACCGTCGAGCAGGGCAAGACAAAACACTGGAAGTCCGGCGCCGATTTTCTGCCGTTCGGCTTTTCTGAGGCCGGTAAAGCTTCCGGCCAGGTAGTCTTCGTCGGCTACGGAATCACAGCGCCGGAACTCGGCTACGATGATTACCGCGATATCGACGTCAAGGACAAGATCGTGCTGCTGTTAAGGCACGAGCCGCAGGAATTCGACGAGAAATCGAAGTTCGACGGCACTACGATGACTTTGCATTCGCAGTTCATTTCAAAAGCGTCGAATGCGCGCCTGCATGGCGCGCGCGGCGTGATCGTGGTGAACGACAGTCATCAGCACACTGACAAACAGGACGGCCTCGACGATTTCAGCAAGACCGCCGGACCGGCGAATGCCGGCATGCCGTTCCTGCAAGTGAAAAGCGCGGTTGCCGAAGGTTGGCTGAAAGCGGCCGGAAAAGATCTGCGCGAGATCGCATCGGCCATCGACAAGGATCTCCAGCCCCGTTCGACCGCGCTCGGCATCGAGGCGCAGATTTCGACCGACCTCGCCAGAATCACCAAAACCGCGCACAATGTCGCCGGTTATTTGCCCGGCGAGACGGACGAGTACGTCGTCATTGGAGCGCATTATGATCACCTGGGTCTGGGCGACAGCCATTCTCTTGCGCCGTCGCAACTCGGCCAGATCCACCATGGCGCGGACGACAACGCTTCCGGCACTTCAGGCGTGATCGAATTGGCGAAATGGTTCGGCCATCAGCCCAAACATAAACGCGGCATCCTGTTTCTGACGTTTGCAGGCGAGGAACTCGGACTGCTCGGCAGTTCGTACTACGTCGCAAATCCGTTGAAGCCGCTCGACAAGGCGGTCACGATGGTCAACATGGACATGATCGGCCGCATCCGCGACAACCGGGTGTTCCTGGGCGGATCCGGCACCGGCTCCACGTTCAAGGCGATGCTGGACGGGACCAAGGACAATTACGGCCTAAAGCTCGACTTGACGGAGCAGGGCGGGTACGGATCGAGCGACCACACTTCGTTCACTACAAAGCGGATTCCGACATTGTTTTTCTTCTCCGGCCTGCACGGCGACTATCACAAGCCGTCGGATACGGCCGATAAAATAGATGCAGTTGGCGCGACCCATGTTCTCGACCTGATCGCGGACCTGACCAGCACCCTGGTGGCGGAACAGGGCCGGCCGGACTTCGTTCGCGTCGTCGATACAAAACCGCAGGCCGAGGCTTCGGCATCGGGCGGAGGCGGCGGATACGGGCCGGCCTTCGGCAGCATTCCGGATTTCAACGAACCGCCGAAGGGTGTGCGCTTCGCCGACGTCCGCGACGGCACTCCGGCGCAGAAGGCGGGGCTCAAAGCGGGGGACATTTTGATCGAGTTCGACGGCAAGGAAGTGAAGAACCTAACCGACTTCACCTACCTCCTTCGAACTAAGAAGCCGGGCGACACAGTACTTGTTAAAGTCCTGCGGGGGGACCAGCCGATTGAAGCCAAAGTACTGCTGACCGTAAGGCGTTGATCTGGGATACTTGGTGCACAGCGGTTGGGACCCATTGCCAGTCTCCAAGTCGCTTAGGAAATAAAATGGTCGAGAATCATTCATACTGCTCCGCCGAAACGATTGTGGCTCACGATCTGCCGCCGCTAATCCTACATCCGTTTGCCGATTCGGGTGGGCCGGATAAGCTGGTCGAAAGTTCGCGGGCAAGTCTGATGCTGCAGGGATTGCTACCGTCCGGAGAGCAGTCTCGCGACGACCTCGAAAAGACGCTGCTCGACGGCCGCTTCTGCGAAATCCGGATGCTGTATTACGTCGGTAAGGATCTGGTCCGCTGGATCGATCAGTGCATGGAATACGTGAGCCGTACGCCGGCTCTGGTCGAGGCGGGAATCAAATCGCAGAGCTTTGCGGCGCTGCTGATCCACGACTCTCCGGCGAGCGTGCAAGCGAAGCTTCGCAAGTGGGGCGTGGCCGATTACAAGTCGATCTTCACGCGCGCATTGGGACTCAACTCGGTTTTCGCCGCCGTACCGAATCGCAAGGACCTGGCCAATGAGTTCGTCAAGAATTACTACCGCTACGCCGACCAGCTGTTTTCCTGCACCCAAAGCCAAACGCCATTCGCCGATATTACGGCCAGCGGCTGGGCATTCGAAATCTATGCGTCGGGCGAATATACCCGCATGCTCGAGCGGCAGTGGCAGGAAAGCTAGTCCAGCTTTCCCTTTAGTTTTTCTCAACAGATCGTTCTCTCGATAGAACCTGCGCCGGTCCGCTTCGCCCCGCCTCGGAGCGTTAGACTAAACCCATGCAGTTTCCCCGCCTGCTCACGGTTCGCCAGAATTTCCCCGATCGCCGCATCGCGGATGTCGCCGACGCCGTTCGAAAAGAACTGCGAGCCTCCGGCTTCGCCTCGCGCGTGAAGCCCGGCGGCCGCGTCGCCATCGGCGTCGGATCCCGCGGCATTTCGAATATCTCGACCATCACCCGCGCAATCGTCGATTTCTGGAAAGAGGCCGGCGCGAAACCCTTCATCTTCCCCGCCATGGGCAGCCACGGAGCCGCCTCAGCCGAGGGCCAAGCCGACGTGCTTGCGCACTATGGAATTCATGAAGCGACGATGGATTGCCCCATCCTGAGCTCGCTCGACGTGGTCAGCGTCGGCTCGACGCCCGAAGGCATCGAGGCGTTTCTCGATCGCAACGCCGCCGAAAGCGATGGCGTCTTCCTCGCCGGACGCGTCAAGTGGCACACCGATTTCGAGGGCAAAATTGAGAGCGGCCTGATGAAGATGATGGCGATTGGGCTGGGCAAATTCGCCGGCGCGCAGCGCTATCACACCTACGCCTACCGGCTCGGCCTCGAGCATGTAATCCGCACCATCGGACGCCAGGTTTTGAGTTCCGGCAAGATTCTCGGCGGCCTGGCGATTCTCGAAGACGCGAACCACAACACCGCGCAACTCACCGCCGTGCCAGTGGAGCAGATGGAAGAGCGCGAGCTCGCGCTTTTAGAACTCGCCAAGAGTTGGATGGGCCGGATTCCAGTGGCGGAAGCCGATATCCTGATCCTCGACGAAATTGGCAAGAACATTTCCGGCGCTGGTATGGATACCAAGGTCGTCAACCGTAGCGTCAACGGAGCCTACAATCCCTGGCCGCAAGCCGCGCGGATCAACCGCATCTACCTCCGCGACCTCAGCGACAACACCTACGGCAACGGCGTCGGCATCGGGATGGCCGATGTCATCCACGATCGCATTCTCGAAAAGATCGATTGGACGCCGACGCAGATCAATTCGCTGACCGCCTCGACACCCGCCTGCATTCGGACGCCGATTCACTTCCCGACCGATAAGGTCTGCCTGTCGAAGATCCTGCCCACGGTCGGGCGCACCGACCTCGGCGAGGTAACCTGGGCCTGGATTCGCAATTCGCTCGACATCACGTTGCTAAAGTTAAGTGAAAATCTTCGAGCCGAAATCGAGGCGAATCCGATTCTCGAAATTATCGGCGGTCCGGAAGAGATGTCGTTCGATGCGGACGGCAACCTGCTTGCCGGCATGCGCGAACTCGCCGGTGTCGGGCACTAGCGCCAAGGTCCCGTGGCGCTCCTCAAATTTTGGAGTTCGAAGTATTCACCCTCGGAGCGCATGGAACTGACGCTCGATACCGAATTCGTCGAAAAGATTTTCGAAGGTCAGCAATCCGAACGTCTGGTCTGGTCGCACGACGATGTTCTGAACGGCAAAGCCGATGGCCCGATTACGTCTGAATTTAGTGGAAACGTGCTGGGCGAATTACTCGATGCGATAGCCGCATATCGCGCCGGAACGCTCAAGCCGCTTCCGCCGCCGGTTCTCAAGAAGAAAACGCGCAAGCCGACTCTCGATCAGTGGATCCGCCTATACAGTCCGCCGAAGGCGAAAACACCGAGCCGCAAAAAGCCTTAAACGCTGGTCTTCGGAGCGCTACCCGTGCCCGTCGCCGGACCGCCCTGTCTCGGTGCCGACGTGCCCTTCATCGCCGGACCCGAGTCCTTCACATTCCCGGATTGGCTTGCTGCGCGCGCCGCTTCGATCTCCTCATGCGTCCGGACGTCGGGCTCAGAGATTCGTACGCGCTCTTTCGCGCGGGTCACCGCCCGCTTGTGTCTCTTCGCAAGTCTCTTATCCATACTTCCAACCTAGCACCGAAAACGCTTTACCGGATCTCTTCGAGAATCTTCGCCAGCTCTTCCGCCGGGCTCGCCGCCCGCGTCACCTGCCGGCCGATCACCAGGTAGTCCGCGCCGTTTTCGATCGACTGCTTCGGTGTCGCCACGCGCTTCTGATCCCCCGCGGACGTGCCCGCCGAGCGCACGCCGGGCGTCACCAACTTCATCGACGCGCCGGTCATCGCGCGCACGCCAGCCACTTCAAGCGGCGAACATACGATACCGTTCACGCCCGCATCCATCGCGCTGCGGACGCGCAGTTGAACCAGGTCGGCAACGGAAGTCTTATAGCCCAGCTCCGCGAGATCGGTTTCATCAAAGCTCGTGAGCACAGTGACAGCCAGCAGTTCGAGCGGAGAGCCGCCCTTGCCCGCAACCGCTGCCTTCATCAATCCGCTGCTGCCGTGAATCGTCAGGAAGCGGATGCCCGGCACCTTCGCCACTTGTGCAACTGCCCGCTTCACCGTTTCGCCGATGTCGTAGAGCTTAAGGTCGAGGAAAACCTGGTTTCCGTTTTCGATCAGTTCGCGGACAAACTGCATGCCGGTTGCCGCGTACAGCTCGAGGCCGACTTTGTAAAATTTCGCGCGGTCGCCCAGCGCGTTGACAAGAGTACGCGCTTCGATGGCGGATTCGACATCGAGCGCAATAATAATCGGAGAGTCTTTTCTGGTGACGGCTTCACTGGCCGTCGGAGCGTCCTGGGTGATCATCGAGATCCATCATGACACGGCGGCTTCGCCGTCATCAGACCCGAAGTTACTAAATCACGCGCAGAGGTTTCCGCGCGCGCTCGATCACCCGGCCAATCCGCACCGCGGCGGGAAACACCGCCATAAAGCCGCGCGCGTCGGACTCCGGCATGCTGATCAGCAGGCCGCCCGAGGTCTGCGGATCGTACAGCAGGTCGTCGAGCGCCGCGTCCCCCGCAGCCCCTTCGACGCAGTCGCTCACGAAGTCGCGGTTGTTTTTCCCGCCGCCCGGAATCGCTCCGGCGCGAGCGTAACCGATTGCGCCCGGCAGCAGCGGCACAAGCGAGGAATCGATTTCGAGCGTTGCATTACTGGCGAGCGCCATCTCGCGCGCATGGCCCAGAAGGCCGAAGCCGGAAACGTCGGTACAGCCGTGAACCTCGAACTCAAGCATCCGCTCGCAAGCTTCGCGATTCAGCGTGAGCATCGATTGCGTGGCCGCCTCGACGTGCGCCGGATCCGCAATGGCGCGTTTCAGAGCGGTCGAAATCACTCCGGTGCCGATCCGTTTCGTGAAGAGCAGCGCGTCACCCGGACGCGCTCCGGCATTCGGCTTCACGCGGTCGGGATGGACTACGCCCGTCACCGCGTATCCGAACTTGATCTCGTCATCGGCGACGCTATGGCCGCCCAAAATGACGCAACCGGCTTCTTTCATTTTCGCTGCGCCGCCGGCGAGAATTTCGGCCAGATCTTCGAGATCGCCTTTCGCCGGATAGCAAAGAATCGTGAGCGAAGTCAGCGGGCGGCCTCCCATGGCATACACATCGCTGAGGGCATTTGCCGCTGAAATTGCGCCAAATGTAAAAGGGTCGTCCACGACGGGAGTGAAAAAATCGGTGGTTTGCACCAAGGCGATTTCGGGGGACAAACGGTAGACGCCGGCGTCGTCGGAAGTATCAAATCCGACCAACACATTCGGATCGTTCGGCTTGGGGATTTTGCCAAGAACCTGCTCGAGGATTCTCGGGCTGAGCTTGGACGCGCAACCGCCTGCCTTCACCTGCGCAGTAAGATTTTTCGTCATCTTTAGTACGTCTCAGTCTAGCGCGAGGAATCGGAACTTTGTAGGCGAGAGCGGGATTCGAACGGCCGGAGGGATTTACGGCGAGGGTAGGTAAATGAACGAAAGCTGCGCGGAGGATACCCACCCGCGCAGCCCGATAAAGCGAGAAAATTAGTCCGCTGCTCCGGCCGGAGGCTTGGGTTTATTCTTACTTCCTGGAGGACGGCCGCGGCGTTTTACGGTCTGCATCCAGGCCGGAGGACGGCCGCGACGCTTACCGCTGCTTCGCACCAACCGTTCTAACACTACAATTGCTTCTTCGAGTTGTACTCGTTCCTGGCGTAACTCCACCAGCATACGGGCGACGTCCATTGATGACTCCCAAAAAATTCAATTTATGCTCTCCCCTCGCCCCTGTTCCAGTATTGGAACAGAACCATAGACAGCCGAGCAGAGTCTTTCAATGAGTATTCACCATTGTCCGAAATTTTTCAAGGGGCTTGTTCTGATTTCAGAACAAAAATACAAAATACCCTCCACAGCTATCGGTCGTACTGCGATGGGTCTTCCCCCAGTGGATTTCCCGGGTGGTTCTTTCGTTTCCAGTAAAAATAGAAAGGAAGTCCGGCCGCAATCAGGACTAATCCGATGGCCGACTCTCGCGGTGAACGCTGCAGAGTGGCATATACCAGGATCGCCGCAACAATTACGAAGAGTACTGGGACCACTGGGTACCCAATTACTCTATAAGGACGAATCATATCCGGTCTCTTCTTGCGCAGAACAATCGCGGCGGCGGCGGTCATTCCGTAAAGAATCCAGCTGGGAAATATGACAATCGTATACAACTCGTCGTAGCGCCCGCTCAACACCATCAGCGATGACCATACGCTCAGCAAGACGATTGAGACGAACGGCGTTCGGAATTGCGGATGCACGCGCGCGGCGCCGCGGAAGAAATATCCGTCACGCGCCATCGCATAGGGAACCCGGGATCCGGATAAGATCGAGCCATTGAGTGCCGCAAAAATCGATAACATGGCCGCCACGCTGACCACCGACGCACCCACCGGACCCACCACGTGGCGCATCATGACCGCGGCCACTCGCCGCTCTTCGGCACCGGCCACTTCGGCGGCCGACAATACGTAGAAATAGGCGATGTTGGCCAGGAGATAAATCGCCATCACGGTCAATGTTCCGAAGATCAAAGTCAGCGGCAAGTTTCGCTGGGGATTCTTGATTTCCGATCCGACCATCACGCCGTTGTTCCAGCCGTCATACGCCCACAGTGCCGCCACGAGCGCGGCAAAAAATCCGGTGAATCCGCCTGGAGTCGGGATGCTGGTGGAGAGATTTGCGGCATTGCCCACCCCGCCAAACAATCCGAAGGCGACCAGCCCCGCGATCAGCGCGATCTTGATCGCCGTCACAAAAACCTGGATATTACCGCCCACCTTCACGCCGACATAGTTGATCGCGCCGAGCAGCATCACCACGGCCATCGCCAGCAATTGCCCGTAACGGACTTCGAGCGGACCGCCTCCCGGTCCAATCGGAATCGGCAGCGTAGTCCACACGCCGGTCAGGCCGGGCGCAAAATTCGCGAGGTATCCGAAGAACGCGGTCGCCAGCGTGGCGATCGATGCGGCCTTGGCGACCCACATTTGCGTCCAGCCATAGATAAAGCCGAAAAACGGCCCGTACGCCGCATTTAAATAGACGTATTCTCCGCCCGCTCCGGGCATGGCGGCGGCGAGCTCGGCGTAGGTGAGCGCGCCGAACAGCGTCATCAATCCGCCGACCACCCACACCAGAAACACCATGTGCACGGAGCCGACGGCATTGATCATGTCCGTTGGAACCAGGAAGATTCCGCTGCCGATCGTGGTTCCAACCACTACCGCCGCGGCCGCCCACGGCCCTAAATCGCGGCTGAGTTCCGGCTGTTTCACGACGGGCGCGTCAGGCATGCGGGGTCTCCTGGGTGATGGGAATTTTCGAGGGAGTTTCAAACAAGGAGGCGGCAAGGCCAACAACCACAGCCGCGGTGGTGCCGATCAACACATACCATGTCCAAGCAATTTGCGTGAAGAATTTGACGTACAGCGTCAGTGCCAGGCTGGCGATCATTCCCGCCATGGCGGCGTTCTCGCCGACCCGTTTGGTCAGTAGGCCCAGCAGGAAAACGCCGAGCAGTGATCCGTAAAGGATCGACGCGATCGAAAGTCCGGCTTGCAGCACGCTGCCCCAATTCCGCGCAACCAGCGCGACGCCGAACAGGACGACGCCCCACACCAAGGTCGCGTATTTGGCTAGACGCAAATAGTGCTGTTCGGGTTTGCGGCCGCCCGTGAGCGGCTTGTAGAAATCCATGATGGTGGTCGAGGCCAGCGAGTTCAGCGCGGCACTCAAGTTCGACATCGCCGCCGCGAGAATCGCCGCAATCACCAACCCGGAAATTCCGTGCGGCAAATGGTTCCAAATGAAGTCGGGATAAATGCGGTCAGTAGCGGCGGGCGCGGCCAGCCCTTTGTCTTGATAGCTCACGAAAAGGCACACGCCGATTACCAGGAATAGCGTGAACTGAAACAGGATCACGACCCAGCTCGCGAACAGCGCCGCGCGTCCTTCTTTTTCATTCTTCGCCGACAACAGGCGCTGGACCATCAACTGTTCGGTGCCGTGGCTCGCGGTCGTCAGGAATGTACCGCCGATCAGACCGGCCCAAAATGTGTAGGTCTTCTGAAAGAACTCGGGCGTGAGCGAAAAGCTGAAATCGAAAATCTGAAACTTGCCGAGCGGAGCGGCGATGTCCACAACGTGGCTCCAGCCGCCGGGAATTTCATTCAGGATCACGACGAAGCTGAGGATGGCTCCCGCGACATACAGAAACATCTGCACGACGTCTGTCCAAATGACGGCCGTCATGCCGCCTTCGAAGGTGTAGAACAGCGTGAGCGCCATGATGCAGGCGACGGATCCTATGGTGCCGGTTCCGAGGATGATCGAGATCACGGTCGAGATCGCCCAGGCGCGAACGCCTTCCGCCAGCGCGCGCAGTAGCAGGAACGTGCCCGCCGTCAGCTTCCGGATGCGGTCGCCGAAGCGGATCCGCATCAGTTCGTAGGCGGTGTACATTTCGCCGCGAAAGTAAGCCGGAAGGAAGAGCGCCGAGATTATGACGCGCGCCAGCAGGTAGCCGAAAACGACTTGCAGGAATCCGAAATTGCCGTTGAAGGCGAGCGCCGGCGTTCCGATGACGGTCAGCGTGGAGGTTTCCGCGGAAACGATGGAGAACGCGATGGCCCACCACGGCGTAGAGCGTCCGCCAAGAAAATAATCCTTGAGGCTGGATTGGCCTTTGCCGAATCGAGCGCCGAACCAGGTGATGCCGCCCAGATACGCGACGATGACGGCGAGGTCGAGTACGCGCATGAAGGATTAAAGGCGGCCTCGACGCATAGGGCGATTCCGTATCATACAACGATGGACCGCACGCCCGAATCCCTTCCCGTCGGGACTTTGCATTTGTCGGACCAGGAATTTCTCGAAGCGTTTGAAGATTGCACGCTGCCGGGAACGTTGTTTCATCACGCCGATCACATCCGGCTGGCCCGTCTCTACGTACTCCGTCTGGGCGACGGCGCGGGACCAGCCGCGGCGGTCGCGATTCGCCGCTATGCCAATCGCCAAGGCGCGACCACGAAGTATCACGAGACGATTACCCAGGCATGGATGGCGCTGGTCGTCGCTGCCGTTTCAGAGGAGGAACCCGGCGACTCGTTCGAGACTTTCGCCGCGGCCCATCCGCGGCTGTTTCAAAAAGACGCGCTGTCGCCGCACTATTCGAAATCGCTGCTCGCTTCGGAAGAAGCACGCGCCGTTTATGTGCCGCCGGATCTCGCTCCGCTTCCATGAAGACTTCGTCGCTTTTCATGAAGACTTCGTCATCAGCGGGGCCGGGAACTTCCACGCTTCCTCAGACGTCCAAGAGTTCGCGAGGAGTAGTATGGGGATGGTGGAGTGCGGTGAAATTCGGACTCGTGCTTGCAGCCTCCGGACCGTTTCGCTATACTCCGCAAAAGCAACTTTGTGGCCCTCGTCCGGACCGCAAGGGAGACGAACAGGGCATGTGCCCCTGCCACATTGGCCGTTTGTGACCAGTTACATATTCTTCGATAATGTTTTGGGAGGGTGCGAGTGCTAGCAATCGTGAGGATTTTATTATTGACGGCCGCGGCCGGTATGGTGTCGTTGGTCTTTGGCCAACCAGCCCAGCCGAACTGGAAAGACCGCGCCGAGTTTGACCTTTTCGATTCGATTTCGAAAGACCCGAAGCCGGATACCCGTCTCGCCAATTTGGACAAGTGGAAGGCCACTTACCCGAACACCGAGTTCGGCGCCATCCGCCAGCAGATTTACCTGGTCACCTATCAGCAGCTCAACAAGCCGCGCGAAGCGACCACCACGGCGCTCGATATCCTGAAGACCGACGCCAACAATCGAATCGCGCTCACCGCCATCCTACAGTACATCTACCAGTTCCAACCGCCCTCCGCGGACGACTTCACCAACGCGGAACAGGCTGCCAATCAGATGGTGAACAACATCGACGCCATCTTCGCGGCGGACAAGCGTCCACCGGAGATCAAGGACGCGGACTGGCCGAAGCTGAAGAACGACATGAACGTGTTTGCCTATCGGACGCTCGGCTGGATCGCCGAGCAGAAGAAGGAAAACGAGAAAGCGGAAGCGGCCTACATCAAGTCGCTTGAGCTGGATCCGACCGCTGGACAGGTTTCGTTCTGGCTGGCTCGCACCATCCTTGCGCAGCGCAAGTCGGAGAAGCAGGTCATCGCGCTTTACCACTACGCTCGCGCAGCCGCCTACGACGGCACCGGCGCACTGACGCCGGCCGATCGCAAGGTGATCCGCGATTACCTCGCCAAGGCTTACAAGAACTATCACGGCTCCGAAGAAGGACTCGAAGACTTCCTGAACAAGGCGAAGGCCTCGGCGGTTCCTCCGGCCGACCTCAAGATCGAAAGCGCTCGTGAGATCGCCGAGAAGAAGATGAAGGAAGACGAGGATTTCGCCAAGAAGAATCCGCAGCTCGCTCTGTGGATGACTTTGAAGACGACGCTCACCGCCGCCGATGGCGAGAAGTACTTCGAAGATAAGATGAAGGGTTCGGCCATGCCCGGTGGTGTCAACGGCATCGCGCAGTTTAAGGGCAAGCTGGTTACCGCCATTCCGGAAACCAGGCCGAAGGAACTGATTCTCTCCATCCTCGAGAGCACCGGCGACGTCACGATCAAGATCGCCGAGGGCGGATCGCTCGCTGGCAAAATGGAACCCGGCGCTGAAATCGGGTTCGAAGGCGTCGTGAAGAGCTATACAAAAGAGCCCTTCATGATCGTGTTCGAAGTCGAGAAGGCGAAGATCACCGGCTGGAAGGGTGCGGCCACGCCTGCCGCCAAGAAGGCCGTGACTCCGAAGAAGAAGTAGCTTTCGCGTTCAACTCGCGAGGTTCGAAATGGGGACGCTCCCAAAAAGGGCGTCCCCGTTTTGCGTTCGATCCCGAAACTAAGTCTTCGATTTCTCACTGTCGCGGCCGGTCAGCATCAGGCTGAGCATCACGCGCTTCCAGGTAGCCATCGGAGTACCCGGATTTTCCGTGACCTCATAGAAGTGAATAAACCGGCTCACAGGACGGGCGATGGCGTGGTGTGCGCTGGCGGCCTTCACTCCGGCGAGCACGATGACGACCAGGGCGGCCGCCACCAGAATTCGCTTTCGTAAAGATTGCTTCACACCCCTTCAGACGGAGTTTCTTGCCGGTGGTTTGCACTTTCACCGGGATTTGCAACAGAGTAGGCGAGCTTCTTGTTGTGACCTTAAGGTTTCACTTCTGTCCTAAGTCATCCACCGCATTGAAGACGCAACGGCTTCCGCCTATTCTGTAATCGACACGACGCCGGATCGTTCCGCCAGGCGGCGTATTTGGGAGGGCCGGGACCAGTGTGTGTCTCGGTCGGCTCCTGTCAAAAACTTCCGGACCGGGGAAGCGCGCGGGACGATTACAGGGAAAGCCGAGGCCAGCGTGCGCCTCGGCTGGTTCCCGGTCGGCTTTGAAGTCCCTAATCGCAAAACTCTGGATTGGACCCCGACCGTAAGGAAAGGGACCCACACTTTCCACAAACACTCGTAGTCCGAGAGCTGGCTTCGTTTCGTAAAGCGGGAGATTGCCGGCCGAATGGCTTCGTTTCGCAAAAGGCTCCACTGCGGCCAAGTGGCTTCGTTTTGCAATCGGCTCGTGCTCGTGAGAGAGACAGGAAAAAGGCCGCAAAGTATCGGTGCTAAGTCCCATCGCTGACGCTCCGGGTTCAAGCCGGAGCGGCCGGATTTTCATCGTTGGGTGCGGCAGCACAACTTATTAATAGCGGCTCGAATTAGTCGTGCGGTTCGAGGACGGCGAATACTCGCCGGGCGGCGGCGGCGAGGCGAGGTCCACGAGCCGCCCGAAGGCAAGCTACGGAGGCAAGCTCGCGCCGCCCGAAATTTATTTTCTCGAAATGTGATAGCGTCCTTAGACCACCGACACGCATGAACATCAACCTACGGCACCTCGCGAAGGCCTTGTGGAAGCGACATTGGGATTCGTCCAGGTTGACGGCCTGATGCGCGTTCGACCCTGGCATGTTGCGACCGTAGTGACTGCGATTGTTTTGGTTTGGATGTGGGTCTATGTGGAAGGGATTTTTGGCGGCCAGTGGAATGGGCTGTTCCTGGCGGGCGAGACCTTCGAGCAGGCACCGGAGGTAAAAGCGGAGCAATCGCCGGTCGTCACAGGCGATGGCTATGACGGCCAGTTTTATCACGCGATCGCTCACGATCCACTGGACCGGCGGGAAACCCACGGCTATCTAACAACTCCGCGAGTGAGGTATTCGCGAATTCTGTTGCCGGGGTTAGCCTTCTTGTTGGGCTTCGGGCAATTGGATTGGATCGATGCCGCCTATCAATCGCTGATGCTGGGTTCCCTGTGGCTTGCGGTGTTTGTGATCGCCAGCTTCGCCGTTTTCTGGGGACAATCGGCGCTGTGGGGCGCTACGATCCTCTTCCTGCCGCTGACCATCGTGACCATGCGGCTCGCGCTGATCGATGTGACGACGCTTGCCCTGATCTTCGCGGCGGTGTTCGCGTTCACGAAGCAGCGTTGGCGTTGGGCATGGATTCTGCTGGCGGCGAGCGCGCTGTCGCGCGACCTGGGCTTCCTCGCAATTCTTGTTTTGTCCGGTTCACTCTTCTTTAACCGCGAATGGCGGCGAGGCATGATCTTCCTGGGGGCGTCGATACCGGCGGCCGCCTGGATCGCCTGGGTGACTTTCATCAGGCAAATTCCGGCGGGCCAAGCGGAGCCCTATGCGTTCGGTTACCCCTTGCACCGAATCGTTAACGCCCTGTTTCATCCGGCGGCATCGAAATGGCCGGAGCCGATTGGGCCGTTGATGATGGCAGGTGAACGATGTGCGCTGGTTGGACTCCTGGCCGCTCTGGGTGTCGCGAGTTGGTTGGTGGTCCGTGAATGCCGCCGGCGGGAAATCGACACTTTGACGATATTGGCCGCTGCCGCCGTCTTGTCCACTGTGGTTTTTGCCAGCTTCCAGTCGGGCTCCCCGAGGATTGAGTTTGACGAGCCCAATAGTTACGGGCGTTCGACGGGACTGCTGCAGATTTGCCTGCTGCTCTTGTCGATCCGATCGCGCCAATGGATCGGGTTCGTTCCGCTGGTGCTGCTCCCTCTGCCGGAACTGCTCGATATATGGCTTCTGACGGCGCGGGCAGCGCGGAATCTCTTGCTATAGCTCGATTCCAGACGGAAGCCACAATGACCTCCTCCGCCCTCTACCGAGAAATTCCTGGATCTCTGATAGCACACGGTGCCGATGTATCGCCGTCGAATGGGCGAGCAACCTCGCTACGATGAATACTTGTCCCCTGCCCTTTCCATGACGCCGGAATTTTGCGATGTCTCTCTTCCGGTTCCTTTGGATCGGCTGTTCATGTACCGGCTTCCCGAAACGCTGCGGCATCGGGCACAGGCGGGGTGCCGGATCGCGGTTCCGTTTGGGTCACGGAAGATGACCGGCGTCATTTTGCGTGTCCACAACGATCCGCCGACTTCGAAGATTCGCGAGACGCTGCATCTTCTCGATGAAGTTCCAGTGATCGATTCGCAACTGCTCTCTCTGGCGAAATGGGTAGCGGCATATTATTGCGCTCCGTTGGGCGAGGTGTTGCGATCGATGACTCCGCTGGCCGGGGAGACGCGGCGGGGGAAGGTGTATTCGTTGACTCCGTCGGGTCGCGACGCGGCGCGGCAATTGCTGATCGGTACCGGAGCGAACGACGACGATGTGACGGCGCTGCTGCGGCTGCTGGAAGGGCGTCAGCAATCGGCGTTGTATCTGTCGCGCAAGATCAAGGACGCGGGGCGGCATCTGCAGTCACTTGAGAAGAAGGGCTACGTCGAGGCGGAAGAAGTGTCGGCGGAACGCGATCCACTGCGAGCGTCGGCGGAGCGGTTGCGCGTCGAGTTCCTGGCGCGTCCGGCGGATAAGAAGTTGCCCAAGGCGCAGCGTGAGCTGCTGGCGTTCCTCGAATTGCATCCGGGCGGGCACAATTTAGGCGGGCTCGAGGAGACCATGCCGGGCGCAAGCGTTGCCGCGCGCGCGCTGGGGCGGGCCGGCTTGATCCATCTGAAATTGGAGCCGGCGGCGATTGCGGGCGGATACGAGCGGCCGGTTCCGGTGTTGAACGCGCATCAGCAGGCGGCGTACGACAAGATTGCCGCCGCGATTGCGACCCGCGCGTATAAAACGTTTTTGTTGCAGGGCGTGACGGGGTCGGGCAAGACAGAAGTATATTTGTCGTCGATCGAGGCGGCGTTGGCGGCTGGCCGCGGCGCGCTGCTGCTGGTTCCCGAAATTGCGTTGACGCCGGCGGTGGCGGGCCAGTTTTCGTCGCGATTTGGCGATAAAGTGGCGATCCTGCATTCGGCGTTTCATGACGCGGAGCGGTCGGCGGAGTGGCGACGGATTCAATCAGGCGTGGCGCAAGTGGTGGTGGCGACCAGATCAGGCGTGTTCGCGCCGGTGCGCAATCTGGGACTGATTGTAGTGGATGAAGAGCACGATCAGAGCTATAAGCAGCAGGAGACTCCGCGATATAACGGGCGCGACGTCGCGATTGTGAGAGCGCAGGCATCGGGCGCGGTGGTGGTGCTGGGATCGGCGACTCCGGCGCTTGAGTCGAGATACAACGCGGAGAAGGGCAAGTACGAATTGCTGTTGCTGCCGGAGCGCATTGAAGCGCGGCCGATGCCGAAGGTCGCGATCATCGACATGCGCGAGGAGTTTTTGGAGACGCGGAAGAACGGGCCGTTCTCGCGGACGCTACTCGACGCGATCCAACTCCGGCTCGAGAGCAAAGAGCAGACGATGCTGCTACTGAACCGGCGCGGGTTCTCGAGTTTCGTGGCGTGCCGTTCGTGCGGCTGGAAAATGGAGTGCATCAACTGTGCGGTCACGCTGACGTATCATCGGCGCGACAAGCGCATGCTATGCCACTACTGCGGGTATGCGGAGAAGATTCCGTCGCGCTGCCCGAAATGCGACAGCGATCACATTCAGTTTCTGGGGACGGGTTCGGAAAAAATCGAAGACGAACTGCACAACACGTTTCCCGAGGCGCGGATCACGCGCATGGATCGCGACACGGTGAGCCACAAGCGCGATTTCATTACGATTCTTTCGGGGTTCCGCGAGGGCAGCTTCGACATTTTGGTGGGCACGCAGATGATCGCGAAGGGGCACGACATTCCGAATGTGACGTTGGTGGGCGTTGTGAATGCGGACATCGGACTGGCGCTTCCGGATTTCCGCTCGGCGGAGCGCGCGTTCCAATTGCTGACGCAAGCCGCCGGGCGCGCAGGACGAGGACATCTACCGGGGATCGTTTTGATTCAGACGATCAATCCGGATCATTACGCGATCCGCTACGCGGCGGCGCAGGATTACGACGCGTTTTATGAGAAGGAATTGCAGTTCCGTTCGGCGATGCGCTATCCGCCGTTCGCCGCGCTGGCGAGTGTATTGGTACGCAGCGAATCGCAGGAAGAGGCGCTGCGGATGAGCGGAGAGATTGGAAACCTGGCGGGCCATGGCGAGGAAGGAATCAAGATTCTGGGTCCGGCGGAGGCGGCGGTCCCGAAATTGAAGAAGGAATTCCGGTATCAGATGGTGATCAAGGCGGCGAGCCGGAAGCGGTTGAACGAGATGCTGCAAACGCTGAAGCGGTACGCGGAAGACAAGAAGTGGAATGCGACGGCGTTGGGGATCGATGTGGATCCGATGTCGTTGATGTAGGGTAGACTGGCTCAAATCTCATTGACACCTTCTTTCGAAATCGTGGACCGGAATTTGCATGCGGCACTGCGCGTGTTTGGAACCGGACCGGAAACCGGAGTGATTGAGCGGCTGCCTGGAATTGCAGTGATCGACGCCGGCTTCGACTACGCGGTTTTCAACCTGGGTGTGCTGGACGGTCCGCGGATTGAAACGGTGGAGGAGTTCGAGCGGCGGATGCAATTGGTCAGCGCGTACTATGCGAAGCGGAACGTCAACTGGTCGCTGTGGATGTGCGAGGACCATGTGGACCGGGCGGCGAAAGGCGAAATCCGAAGGTCGATTCTCGGAAGAGGGTTTCGCCAGATTGCGGCGCCGCCGGGAATGATCGCGGACGCGCTGTCCGCGCCGGTCCGCGCACTGCCGCCGATCCGATTCGATGCGGTGTCGGACGCCGCCACGCGGCTGGCGTTCACGCACATTTCTTCGATCTCGTTCGACCTTCCATTCTCGTCGGCGAAGCGAGTGTACGCGGCGGATTCCGCCTGGACGGGCGCGTACAAGGGTTGGGTCGGGTTCGTGGACGAGCAGGCGGTGTGCTGTGCGGCAACGGTCATTGAAGCGGGCGCGATCGGGATTTATTCGGTGGGAACGCTACCGGGGTATCGAAGGAAAGGGTACGCGGAGGCGCTGATGCGCGGGGTGCTCGAACGCATCCGGCTGGAGACCGGGTTGACGCGGACTCTGCTACAGGCGAGCGATGCGGGCGAAGCGCTGTATTCGCAGATGGGGTACAAGCCAGTTACGCGATACGCGGTGTACTTGCAGAGCTAACGATCGGGCGTTTGCGGAACGAGCGCAAACTCGTCGACACGGCGAAGTAGATCGCGCGCGGTTTCGCCGTTGCGGCGTTCCACAAAAAGGATTTGGGTCTGGACGGTGATCTTGCGGAGCGCGCCGTCAACGTGGATCGCATACTCGCCGGGGGTGCTGGCGGCCGCGCGCTTGGATCGGGCGAGGGCTTCGACGGGGTCGCTTTGGGCGAGGATCAGGAGCTCATCGTCGCTCCAGCGGCCGATTTGTTCTTTCGGTCCGAAGATTCCCCGCACTCGTCCGGACAGCGCGGCAAGAGCCGTTTCGGCGGCGGCGCGTCCGAGCTGATGACACAGCAATTTGTAATTGCGAACGCGGATGTAGATCAGGCAGAGAGACTTGGTGATTCCGGACGAGGCGGCAACCTCGACGCGGAGTTCGATTTGTTCGTGATTGAACAGTCCGGTCGAAGGATCCAGGGTGACCATTTTCCCGGCCTCTTCGATTTGTTCGTGCAGCGAACGAATCTCGTCGCTCAATTGGGCGATCGCGAGTTGATTTTCGCACTGGAGGCGCTCGACGCAGACTTCGATTCCATGTGCGGAAGCCAGCACCGCGGTGCGGATTTGGTTTAGGTCGGCGAACGTCGCGCTGACTTTGAGGTGGGCGATTTCCCGCCCCAGCCGGGCGCGATGATCGCCTTCTTGCGCGACGATCGAATCGGCGGCGCTTTGCATGGCGGCAACCGCGGATTGGAGGTCGGCGCGGAGACGGGCGATCTTACTGTGAGTGCGATCCTGGTAGTCACGCAGCGAGGCACGGAGGCGGCCGCGAGTGTCGAGAAGTTGGTCCGGACTGGCGGAGTTTTCGGCGATGGCCAGGACTTCACAGAGTTCGGCACGGGTGGCTTTCGTTTCGGCGGGGTCCACCTCAACGAGGTATTGTTCTGCGGAACGGATCGCGGACCAGTAGCATTCGAGCGCTGCGCGTTCGACGCTATAGGCACGGTCGAGTTCGGTGAGTGACTTCTGGAAAGAAATCATGCGTGGGGCGTCGCCCTGTGAAGCTTATCGGCGGAGTTTAGTGTTGTATGAGCGGAGGTTTGATCCGGCAAAGGCCTTCATCCTGAGGGCCGCAGCTAGCCAGTGAGAATGACCTGAAATTTCCCGTCGAAACAATACATTACGAAGGACATGTGAGGAATTGGCTTCGTTTTGCAACGACTGCACGCCGATCCGCTGGCTTCGTTTGGCAGAAACTGGAACGGAGCTAGTTGTGGGCTTTCTTCGAGAAGTAGCGGCGCTTGATATCCGGCCAGAACTCTTTGAGAACATTGGAGAACGCGTCTACGCCTAATTGCTGGCCGTACTTCAGGATGTTGTCGCGCGCGTTCCGCGAATCCGGCAGGTAGGCGTTCGAGATCGCAACGGCTGCGGCGTTGCCGAGGACTTCGGAAAAATTGAAGCGGGTGTTACCCGCATCCGTCTTGGTCACGAAAATCCGCGTGGCGGCATAGGCTAACCGCGCCTTCGCCGTGCCAGTCACCAGGCGGAAGTAGCGCGGATCCTCCTTCAGCAGGATCGGGAACAGGCTCTCAGTCAGCATGTTTCCGATCACCTGATCGCCATAGGTAGTCCCGTAGCGGCGGGCATAGCCCTTCATGCCCTGCCCAAAGCTCGGATTACTATTCTCCAGTTGATATAAAGCCGCGAAGACAGCGGTGTAGGGATAAACCGGGTAGTCAGTTGAGTCCTTAAAACCGATATAAAGCTTACGCTTGGCAGTAAGCGGCTCGAAAGGAACGGTGCCATCCGCAGTCCGGTAGTTGGGGAGAACGCCTAGGACACGCTGCTTGTCAATCGGCTCCTCGTTGGACGCAGCCGCCGGCTCGGTTGTGGCCTTCGGAACCGAAGAGGATTCCTGTGCAAGGATCGTCGTGGGAACGAAAATCAGCAGGCAAGGCAAGACAAGGGCGGCGAACCGGGCCCGGCTTAAGAGATTCATGAATTCCTGACAACGGTTACGTGGTCCGCGAAATCCCTGATGCAAGAGCGTACGCCGCGCGGTAACCGGCCCTCTAAGGCTTTGCTGTTGGATGAGGTTAGCGGTCGACGGGTTACAAAAATCAGTCTCGAGCCAAAGGGACGGAAGGGCTAATCTAAAAATACCGAAGCGCTTAAGGGGGATCAATCAGGCTGTTCGTCGAGCACGTGTTGGACTTCATGTCGGAGATCCGTCTCGACTAGGGTGTTATGACCGGCCGGTCAACCGAATCAACTTGTCTAACTTAAGTGCTACAAACAGCACATTTTAAAAATCTTACTCAAAATCAAAGAGCTCCTTCTCAGGTTTTGGCCTGCGAAGGAGCCCTTCGGAAGACGTTGCGTTGCGTCGCGTAATGAAAGGCGACAAGTTGGCGATTTAACGGTGGCGGAAGCCGCCGCCTCGGTAGCCGTAACCGCCGTAGCCGCGTCCGAAACCGTAGCCGAAGTAGATGGAACTGCCGTAATACGGATAGCCGTATCTATAGCCATATCCACCATAGGGCCACGGAGTGCCCCAGCCGTAGTAGCCGATCGGAGCCGAGCCATAGCCCGGCCGAACAACCGTCCGGGGCGTGGAAGCGCGAACGTTATAGTCGAACTGTTCGACCGGATGGAAGGCCTGCGCCGACCGCTCGGTAGAGAATGTGACTGGAGCCTGCAGCCGGAAGGTCAGAATGCTCTCCGGATGCACTTCGGTCGAGCGTCCGCGAGTGACGAGTACGCCAACCACCGAGGCGACCAGACCGCCGGCTGCTCCGACGCCCGCGCCGACTCCGCCATTGACACCAGCGCCGATGAGGGCTCCGGCTCCGGTGGTGGTGGCGATCGCGGTGGCGTCTCGACCGTAGGAAGTGCCGCCAGTATATTGCGAAAGCGAGGTCTTGATGGGAAGCTGCTGGCCGTCGGCCAGGCTCAGTTCCGTGATTTCGATTTCCAAGCGGGACTGCCCTTTGACGCGCCCGGCCTTCTCCGCGTCAACGACGCGTCCAGCCAGGTTCTGGCCTTGGCGCGCGACAACGAAGCCATTCACGATGACGGGACGAACCAGCGTCGCGTCAAAGTAGTCGCCCGCGTGGTTGTGATCGCTCGAAAGGACCTGGTTGGTGCGGATGGTGATCCAGGCGCCGGCTGGGATCGTCATCGATGCCGGAGGCTGCACGTATGGCCGCGGCTCCTGCATGTTGCCTTGTGGCGGACCTTGCTGGCCGTAACGGGGATCGCCTTGCTGCTGCTGCGTGTAACGGGGGTCGCCCTGT
This sequence comes from Bryobacterales bacterium, assembly GCA_038210135.1. GTDB lineage: Bacteria > Acidobacteriota > Terriglobia > Bryobacterales > Bryobacteraceae > JBBQWZ01. The sequence continues at coordinate 46,285 of JBBQWZ010000016.1, read as the reverse complement.
TGCGCGTAGCGCGGGTCGCCCTGTTGCTGCGGCTGCTGATAGCGAGGATCGCCCTGACGTGGTTCAAAACGGCGCCAGCCGCCATTCGGCTGCTGTTGCTGTTGCGGATCGGGCGGCGGGGGAGGTGGGTCCTGAGAAAATAACGGCGCTACGGCCGTCAGCGAAAACAATGTTAAGGTGGCGATGGTTTTGGCTTGAAATGAGCGCATGCTGTTGCTCCTACGGCAAGTCAAATAGCAAGTTGCGTGCCGAACCGTAAACCGCTGTATACAGGATACATCGTAGTCGCGGAAGCGGTGGTGATCCGGCTACTTTCATGCGATGTGGTGGTTTTCGGCCGCCCGTAATCGGCCCAGCGGCTACTCCTAGACGAAAGCCGGCAGGCGTCCGATTACCGCGTCCCACTCGGCCGAAATTTGGTCCAGGCACTGTTGCACCACATCCAGACGGGCGGGTTCGAGTTCCCAGATTCGCTCGCGCCCACGCCGCCGTGCGCGAACGAGACCCGCATCAGCGAGCGCGCGCAGGTGCTTCGCAATTGCCTTCCGGGTGACCGCGGCGCCTTCACTCAGGCGAGCAATCGACGAGGGTCCTCCCGCATCAACGACCGCGGCTGGACCCAGCAGATCAAAGACATCGAGCGCCATGTCTCGCAGGCATAGCTCGGCGGAAGCACGGCTAGCGGAAGCTGCGCTGGCCGCGGACGCAGCTTGTCCTCGACGTATATTGAAAGAGCGAGAGGCGGGTGTGGATGAGCGAATCGTTCCTGGGCGGCTATCGGATTCTGGGCGAACTGGGCCATGGCGCGATGGGCGTGGTCTATCAAGCGATGGATCCGCGCATCGGCCGCGCGGTCGCGATCAAACGCATTCGCCTCGAACCCGGTGCGACTCCGGACCAGAGCGCGGTGCTGCGCCAACGCCTGGTCCGCGAAGCCAGCGCGGCCGGGCAGTTGTCGCATCCCGGCATCGTGACTGTGTATCACTTGGGCGAAGAGGACTCGGACGTATTCATCGTCATGGAATACGTTGCCGGATCGTCGCTCGAGCGCGTCCTTGCAGCGAACACGATGGACCTGCGCGCCAAGTTGGACGTTCTGCGCCAGGCCGCCGACGCCCTGGATTTCGCCCATCGATTCGGTGTCGTGCATCGCGATGTCAAACCGGCCAACATTCTGCTGCGCGAGGACGGCGTGGTGAAGATCGCCGATTTCGGCATCGCCAAAATGACGCAGCAGATGACCATGGCCGGCAATCTCACCACCGCCGGATCGAGCCTAGGTTCGCCCGGCTACATGTCGCCGGAGCAGGTCAAGGCGCTGCAGGTGGACGGCCGCTCCGACCAGTTTTCGCTCGGTGTGATCGCCTTCCAGATGCTCACCGGACGGCTTCCGTTTTCGGCCGAGACGGCGCACGCGCTGATGTTTCAAATTGTCGCCGTCGATCCGTTCGCGTCCGATCCATCGGGCCTGCCGCCGGCAGTGATCGACGCGCTGCAACCGGCGCTCGCCAAGGATCCGCGGCAACGGTATCCGAGCTGCGCGGCCATGATTCAGGCGTTGACCGCGGCGATCGAGCCGTCGAATCCGGCGGCGCAGACGGCTCCGATGCCGACGCCGCAGTACGCCAACCAGACCGTTGCTTACACGCAGCCGGCTCCCGTGCCGTCGAACCCGCCGGCAGAGGCGAAACAGTCGCCAATGATTTGGATCGCGCTGGCCGCCGTAGTGGCTCTGCTCGCGGCGACGGGCGGCGGCTACTTCTGGTGGAAGCAGCGCTCGCCGGCGGATTCAGCCGCCGCGGCCGAACCCGCCCTTGTGAGAGCCACGCGGTACGGTCAAGTCGAAGATATTCGAAAATTGCTCGCGCAAAACGTGGACGTGAACGCAGCGGACTCGACGGGCACGACGGCATTGATGCTCGCGGCCGAAGGAACAGCGAATCTTGCCAACTACGCGCCGATCGTCAGTTCCCTGCTCGACAAAGGCGCCCGATTGGATCTGGAGGACAAGCACGGCCAGACCGCGTTGATGCGCGCCGCCGTCGCCGGGAAGCTCGAGTCGCTTCGCCTTCTGCTGGCCAGGAAGGCGGATCCGAATCACAAGGACTCGGCCGGTTCGACTCCGCTGCTGCAGGCGATCATCTATGGCCACGCGGACGCGGTGGTGATTTTGCTGAGCGGCGGCGCACAGATCGAGCTCGAAGACTCAAGCCGCACCCGTCCGTTGATGCTCGCGGCGGAGGGATCGGCTTATCTGGCGAACAATGCTCCGCTGGTTACGACGCTGCTCAACAGCGGAGCCGCCATCGACGCGCAGGACGATCGTGGGCGCACGGCTCTCTACCGGGCGTCCGCGGAGGGTAAGGAAAAAGCGCTGGCGCTGCTGCTCGAAAAGAAACCGAATGTGGACCTGCAAGCGAATGACGGAACCACGCCGCTGCTCACCGCGGTAACGTACGGGAAAACCGGCGCGACCCGGTTGCTGATCCAGGCCGGCGCAAACGTGGACGCTACAGAGAGCAATGGAACGACTGCGCTGATGCTGGCCGCGGAAGGTAGCGCGTATATCGCCGATGGCGAAACGCTTCTTACGATGCTGCTCGGCGCGGGCGCGAAGATTGACACGCAGGATCAGCGCGGCGCCACCGCCCTGTATCGGGCGGCAGCGGCCGGCAAGACCCCTGCAGTCGTCGTTTTACTCGACAAAAAAGCAAATATCAACTTGAAGTCGAGCGACGGCGCGACGCCGCTGCTTGAAGCCGTCACGTACGGAAAGTTCGAGACCGCCAGCCTGCTGCTGACTCGTGGCGCCGGGGTCGATCTGGCCGACGGCAACGGAACCACGCCATTGATGATCGCCGCCGAAGGCAGTGCCTACATCCCGCAGCCGGAGAAGTTCGTCGCGCTGCTGCTGTCGCACAAGGCGCGAAAGGATCTGACGGATTCGCGCGGCCGGACGGCGCTCGCGCGAGCGGAAGAGGAACACAAGACCGCTGTGATCGAGTTACTGAAGGCGAAGTGATTCGTAAGCGCAACCTGACGGTTGCGCCTCGGTGACTTCGGCCCAACTACTGCTTTTGCTGCGCGCGCCGGAACTCTCGGATCGCCGCCAGATCGTCCTGCACCTTCTTGCGATCCTCATCCTTGAACGCGTTCGTCTGCGCCAGCTGATAAATCGACTTGATGGACGCGCGCGTCTGCTCGCGATCCGGACGCTCGCCGCCGTTCTTCTTTTTGCCGTGCGCCGCGACCGCTTTTTGCAAGCTGTCCATTGCCGTATCCAGCTGCTTCTTCTGCGTGTCGTCGAGCGTCGCATTCGTCCGCGCCGACACCAGATCGTTCGATAACTTCGTCATCAGCTCACGCCGGTTCTTCGCCGCCGGCTGATCCTGTGCCGCTAAAGGCAGCGCCAAAAGGAAAACCATCAATAGCCATTTCATATTTTTATCTCGCCCTTCAAATTCCTTCTCTCGTCAGTCTTGCTAACCCCGGAATTTCGGTTTCGTTGTGCTAAAGTAACCCGCCATGAGGCGTTTCTTTCCCCTGTCCCTGCTCGGCTGCGTTCTGTTTGCCGCCACCAGCCCCTTCACCGTGGACGACATGCTCGATGTCCAGAACGTGCAAGTGGCCGACGTCTCCGCTGACGGCCACTCCGCCGCCGTAACGATCTCCACCCTGCGCGGCCGCCTCGGAATCGACAACAGCCGCTTCGGCGACCCCAGCTACATCGCGCCCGCATCCGCCGACGTCTGGGTGATCAACACGAAAACCGGCCAGCGCCAAAGCGTCATTCAGAAAGCGCAAACGCGTAGCCTGCACTTCTCGCCCGACGGATCCAAGCTCGCCCTTCTTGTTTTAGAGAACGGCGAATTCGCCATCAAGCTCTGGGAAAATGGACGTCTTCGCGCCGCCAAGGTTCCATCCGGCAAAGTCCCCGACGAAACCGCCGACCTCGCGTTCGCCCCCACCGGCGAACTCATCGTCGGCCTCCGCGACGCCGGCTGGCGCGCAAAATCGCATCAGGCTTTTGAAGCCGAAACCAATGCACCCATCGTCGTCCACTCGAGCAAGGAACCCTTCCTCCAATGGATCGGGCTCCGCCGCCTCGCCAGCGATCGCACCGTCGTCGCCCTCGATGTGAATACCGGCCAGGCCCGTGAACTCGCCGCCCCCGCGCTCCGCAATCAAACCCGTGTCACCGCCGACGGAGCCTACCTCGTCACCTTCGACGACATCGAAAAGAAAACCGACTACGAAAATCTGGGTATGTCCGACAGCCGCGTCGAAGCCCGCTCGACCGCGGCCGACGCAAGGCCCCACGTCATCCTCGCGTCCTCGAAAGACGCGCCCATCACCTGGTCACGCAACAGTCGCTTTTACGCCTACGCCAAGAAGGACGGCTCCGTCTGGTTCGGTGGAGTCGAAGACGAAAAGCCCCGCGAGCTGATCGCGAAGCCAAAGTCCGACAAGAACGACGGCGCCAGCAAGGATGAGCCGAAAGGCAAAGACTCCAAGAAGCTCACGCCCGGTGACGATAAGGATGAGGCGAAAGCCGAAGACTCCAAAAAGCTAACCCCCACCGCCATCACCCCCGACGGCCTTGCCCTCATCGCCACCAACAAAGAAGGCATCTGGTGGATTTCGACCCAGGATCCCACCCAGCGGACCCGCATCGTGAAGCTCGACGCCGAAGATAAGGAAGCGCCCCGCTGGACCGTCCTCGAGACCACCGCCCACCGCGTCTACCTCCACTACGCCAGCCGCACCGAGTGGTCCCGCGGAGTCTCCTATTGGGATCCATCCACCAAAAAGATCACCGACCTGCTCCGCGACTCGAAGCTCCACGGCGTCTTCCGCCTGGCGAAAAACGAGTCCACCTGGATCTACGCCACCGGAGTCGGAAATCGCCCCGCCGACCTCTACGCCGCCGACGCCGACTTCTCCGCCCCCAAACTCGTCCTCGAATCCAACCCGCAGCTCAAGGAAAAGGCCTTCGCGAAAACCCAGCTCGTTCCCTACCTCGACGCCGACGGCAAGAAGCTTCGCGGAGTCCTCTATCTCCCCACCAACTACGAAGCCGGCAAGAAGTACCCGACGATCTTCATCCTCTACGAGCAGTTCTTCGACGATACCTTCAACGCCACCACCGCGATCCTGAACGCCAACGGCTACGCCGTCATGAACCCGTCCGTCGAACTCGAGCAAGGCTTCCCCGGCGAGTCGTGGGCGAAGGGAGTCACCGCCGCCGCCAACAAGCTCATCGAAATGGGAATCGCCGACCCCGACAAATTAGGAGTCCAGGGAACCAGCTACGGCGGCTACGCCACCAACCTCCTGATCACCCAAACCAACCGCTTCAAAGCCGCCATCAACATCAGCGGCAAAGTGAACATGATCAGCTTCTACACCGACTCCCCCAGACTTGGAGTGCGCAACACCCACGCCCCAGAAAAGAGCCAGGACCGCATCGGAGCCACCCTCTGGCAGCAGCCCCAGAAATACCTCGCTCACTCCGCGATCTTATACACCGACCGAATTAAAACCCCGCTGTTATTAATGACCGGAGAACAAGACCACAACGTCCCAGCAAGACAAGCCATGGAAATGTACTACGCCATGCGCCGCCTGGGAAAAGAAGTAGCCTGGGTCCAATACACCAATGGCGGCCACGGAATGCCGACAGGTAATGCAGATGAAGTAAGGGATTATCACAAGAGGATTCTGGATTGGTATGACACACACCTGAAGAATCCGGCGAAAAAGGACAAGAAAGAATCGTCTCCGGTGTCTGGGACGGAAGACCGAGATCGCTAGCTGTTCCGCGCCGTCAAGCCGAGGCGCGACCGTCCTGTCGCGCTTACTGCACCGAACCGCGACCGTGAGGGAGCGGACCTTTAACACGCCGAGATCCGGATTGCCCTACGCTTCTCACACGACTTCGTTGGCGAGCGGACATCATCCCCGCACAGCCTGCTTCGCAAACGCGTGATAGCCTAGGTATGGCGGGAAAGCCACCCGAATCATCAGCGCAAGGCTTGCAACCACCGCGGAGCGGAGAGCATATGAAGACGCGGGAAACCGAAGACGCGGGAAACCGCGCGGGCGGAAACCGCGGGCGGAGACCGCAGGCGGAGACCGCGGCGGAAACCGTGCCTACTAAGCCTACCCAACCTCAGACACAATTTTCCCGGCGATATATGGCCCATTCCTTCAACCATTTAGCGATGGACGCTTTCAGTAACCCGACGCCCGCCGGAGCACTTCCGGGGCAGAAACCGCAGGCGGAAACCGCGTCGGGGCGCGGAACTATGCCTACGAAGCCCAGGCTGTCGTAGGCACGAATTTCCCGAACCTCACCGATTCTCCCATCGAGCCCGAGCGGGAAAACTCTTGAAGCGGAAATTCAGCTGAATACACCCGCGCGGCCCTCTTTCTGACAGCCTGTCCGACTGGAAGCGTTCGTAATGAGTTCAGGGAACTGGAACGGCGGGGCGAATCACAGCTACCGGTGTACCGCGATGTACAAGACCTGTGTTCCGGCGACACCACCGAGATTGAAAGTCAACGGGACCAGGTCGCTGTCTGCCACCCCTGGCACGACAACGTTGAACTGATATAGCCCGATCGAGCCAGGCGTCAACCCGGCATACGATACCTGGGCGGAAGTCTGCCCAAACAAAACCTGGAATGACTGCGCGAGTTGATTGGAGGCGGTCACGATCTGGCCTGCCAGGAACGAAGGGCTAACACTTCCGAATCCAACTCCGTACATCGTGATCGTGTCGCCAGGACGCGCCTGCCTCGCCGGCAAACCAGGAATTGCTCCAGGCGGGAGAACGTACGTCGCGTTATCCGGCAACAAAGCGACGACGTACTGTTTTCCACCGATCATGAAGGAAGGCGGCGCAAGCAGGCCCGGCTCGGTGGCTTTCACCGGCAGATTGATGGGCGCACTCGTCACGCCGCCGTTCGTGACCGTTAGCTGCGCAGAGCCCCCGCTGGCGATGTTCGATGGAACCTGGGCGCTGACTTGGGCCGGGTTCGACTGGATGTAGTAGACCGCGGCTTTCTGGCCGCCGATCGTAACTTGCACTCCGTCGAGCGAAGTCGGTGCCGCGTTTCCTGTGAAATCCGCGCCAGTCCAAGTGCGCGTCGTGCCGGCCAGGTTAAACCCGTAGATCTCGATCCACGATCCCGGAGCAGCGTCGGTAAATGCCCCGTACGCCCCGGCGGTAATCACGTGATCGATTGCCGGTTGAGGGGATCCAGTGTTGGCTCCGGTCCAGGTCCAGGTGTCCGTGAGATTCGTAGGGCCTGTGCTTCCTCCGAACATCACGATTTGGCCGCGCGCCGAGTCGAACGCGACGCTGGCAGTGTTACGCGCCGGCGGACTGGATTGCGGGAATTGCTGAGTCCATCGACTGCCATCCCACGCCCACGTGTCGTTCAGATTCGTTCCGAACGTGGACTGTCCGCCAAACAGGATGATCTGTCCGCGGCCGGTATCGTAAGCCATCGCAGCATCGAACCGAGGAGAAGGGCTGACGGAGGTAGATTTCTGCGTCCATGTCGCGCCGTCCCAGACCCAGGTATCGGCTATCGCTGTGCCCGATGTAATACTCACTCCGCCGAACAAGATGACTTGGCCATGAGCAGAGTCGTACGCCATGGCGGAACGCTTGGCGGTCAAGCCGGCGGGCGTCGATTTCTGGGTCCAGTCCGTACCGTCCCAGATCCACGTCTCGTTGCCGAAGCCGCTATGTAAGTAGCCGCCAAACATGACGATTTGCCGACGTCCGGAATCGTAGGCGAGGGCGGGCGTGTAACGTGGCGACGGAACGGTCTGCGGGAACTTTTGAGCCCAGTTGGTGCCGTCCCACACCCACATGTTGTTTCCGCCGGCAAACAGAACCACCTGCCCGCGCGCGGCGTCATACACCATCGGGGTCGAGCCCCCCAGCGGCGGATTGTTTTGGGGGAACTTCTGGGTCCAGTTGGAGCCGTCCCACAGCCAGATATCGTTTGCGCCCGAATACATGACCACTTGGCTGTGTGCCGGATCGTAGGTCAGAGAGCCAGGCACTTGGGGAAATTTTTGAGGAATCTGCCGGGTCCAGTTGCCCGAAGATTGCGCGGAAGCCTCTAGCAGGACGAGGGGGAGAAGGAGAGCGGCGTACATCGCCGGGCTCCGCCAAGCTGTGTTTCGCAAGTCCGATACCCCCTTTGACTGCCTGAAATGGTAACGAACGCGCGAGAACGAGTCAATGTTCTCGGACACGAGTGTCGCGGTCAAGTGAGAAGTTCCTAATTGGGCCAAGTAGAAAGTTCCTATTGACAGCCGAGAGTCTGAGAGATGGAACGAATCGCGATGAGCCAACGCGAACGGGACTGGCTGAGCGGGCGGAAACCGCAGGGCGGAAACCGGGGGGGGGGGGGCGGAAACCGGAACCGGGCGGAACCGGGGCGGAACCGCGGGGCGGAACCGTGTCAACGATACGTAGACAAGAGTTCTTGGAGACGAATCGCCCAGTCTTTGCACTACCTTTGCGAATGGCACGACTCCCACGCTTCGCACCCGCCGGACTCCCACTGCACGTAACGCAGCGCGGTAACTTCCGCCAGGACGTTTTCCTGACCGAGTACGATCGACGCTTCTACCTTGCCCTGCTCGACCGTCACTCCGCCGAACGCCGCGTCAAAATTATCGCCTATTGCCTGATGACGAATCATATCCATTTGATCGTCGAACCTAGCACCGACGACGGCCTCTCTATTATGATGCAAGGCCTCCAATGCGAGTTCGCGCGGACCATCAACTCCCGTTGCGAGCGAACCGGCCATCTCTGGAAAACGCGATTCGACGCTTGCGTCATGGACGAATTTCACCTTGGAATAGCCCTCGCCTACGTCGAGATGAATCCCGTGCGAGCTAAAATCACGACCGCCGCCGCCAGCTACGAATGGTCAAGCGCGAAAGCGCACACCGGCCAGGCACCCGCCCACGCGCTTCTTCACATGCCCTCCTTCACCAATCGGTTCGCAAAAAAAGACTGGACCGCCATTCTTGCCAACAAGGAAGAGGACCGCGAGGAACTCGCCTCGATTCGCAAAGCGACGCGCGATAACGTGCCCTTCGCCGCCCCGGACTTCATCCACAACCTGGAGTCCGCCCACGGCTGTCGCCTCGAACGCAAGCCGCCAGGCCGTCCAGCCAAGTTGCTACGGCAGGCGTCTTAAGATTTTCGAACGACGCCCCGGGGGCGGAACTGCGGGGGGCGGAAACGTACACAGGTAACCTGAGGGCGGAAACCGTGTACAGGTCATGACGTTACAGGTCGACGGATTTCCGACGGTCTACACGCACCTCGAAGGGATACCACCGGATTGGCGGACGTGGCCGACGAACCTTCGCGGCCCGCAGCGTCCGGCTACCGTCCTTTTCGCGCAACGAGGACCGATGCTCCGGCGCCGACATCCGACGATGAACCCGCATAGAACGGTCCGCCGCCGGAGTCTGCGGACTATTGGGAGCACTTGCGGATTTCGGAGTTCTTCGCGCGAGCGAACGAGGCCCGGTGCCGCGGTCTTGAAGCTGGCGCGGCGCCGGCCGATTAGAAATCGCTAATCCCCAGTTTTAAGGAAAGCAGACCCGGCGTGATCCGATCGACGTCCAGGTGCAGAAAGCGCTCCTCGCCGATCACCTGCTTCAGGCTCCAGTTCATCCAAAGAATGCTATATCCGTAGCCGCTGGTAGTCCCCGCACGCCAGTCGCTTGCCCGATCGATCACACCGTCCGGATAAACCAGTACGCCGCTTTCCTGTAGCTGCGTCTGGAAGAACCAGATCGCATTCACAGTGATGGGCCCGCACTTTCCGTCGGCTTTGATCGCCCCGACATCTGGAACGAGAGGGAATATCGACGGCCAGCTGTAGACCTGCTGCAGGCAAAGCTGAACCAGCATCACGTCGTCCGGATTGTTCGGTTTGCCCTGGCCGACGGCCATGCTCACGTTGTAAAAAGCGTGCAGTTCACTGCCCGGGTACACCGGTGGCGGCAATGTTTTGTAGGCCATTTGTTCAGTCTCCTCCGCAGAGCCTTTGAGAAAGTTAGTCCAGGCCCCCGCCAGCCCCCGACTCTCCCGGCTGTTCAGAAAGCGAAATGCAGACGCGGAATTCTCACCCGGACGGAGGAATGCCGCGAAGATCTTAAACGGGATGGCAACGGTGTCGATGGCAGCGAGGGATGGCAACGGATGGAAACAAGATGGAGCGGACGAATGGCGTCCAGCGGTGCGTGAAAGCTATCTTATGCCGCATTCTTTGCCAACATAGAACGTAGCCACTCAAAAGTCTACAATCGTGAGGGAAAGAAACTCCATGTCCTTCTTCGACTTCAACGGCCACCGCGTTTGGTACCAGGAAACCGGGGTTGGCGACCCCATCGTCTTCCTCCACAACGGAGGCAACGATCATCAGATTTGGGAGCATCAAACGGCCCACTTCGCGCGCACCCATCGTGTCTTCGTCGTCGATCACCTCGGCTACGGCAATTCAGACAAGCCTGAAATCGATTACACTCTGCCTCTGTTCACTGCGGAAGTGGCCGCGCTGGTGGACCGCTTCTCTCTCGCGCCGGTTACGCTCGTCGGCCACTGTATTGGCGGAGGAATGGCGCTGAACTATACGCTCCAGAATCCAACGAAGGTTGACCGGCTCATCCTCTTTAACGTTGCGACCGAAAACACCCTTTGCGGTGGACCTCTTGCCGGAGGCTATCAAGCCTTCCGCGCCGATCGGGCTGTGCTCGACGCCACCGTCGCAGCACTCGAAGCAAAAGGAACCTCCCGCGAAGAGGCCGCCGATCAGCTGCAGCGTCAATACGGCCGCCGCCAAGTCTCTGACGATCCCGCCTTCGCCGAATACATCTTCGAGCTCTGGAATCGCAAAGGACAGATGCGCGCGCTCTACAACAACATCGCGCAATTCGATTCCTTCGCCGCCATCGATTCATTCCGCCGCCCCGAAGGTTTCCCGCCGACTATGCTTATCTGGGGCGCCGAAAACCAGATCCTTCCCGCAGCCGGGTCCGAACGCCTGCGCGAAATCCTTCAGCCCGATTCGTTCCACCTCATGGCAGGCTGCGGCCACCTGACCATGCGCGAAGCCGCCGCGGAGGTAAACGAGCTCATCGAGGCCTTCCTCGCACCAAGAACCGTGACCGCATGACGCCCCATTTCATGCTTCGGTGCTTCGACCACGCCGGGTACTACGAAACCCGCTCCGTCCTCCCGCTTCTCGCTCTCGGAATCGCAGCCTGGTTTTGGAAATCCCGCCGCGACCACCGCTTCCTCGTGATGTTCTTGAGCGGCGTCGCCTTCCAGGGCTACATGGAGTGGTATCTACAATCCGGTGGATCCCGCGGCTCCGGCTATGGCTTCACCGTCTTCGGAGTCGCGATGTCCGGCATTTCGGGCAACCTCTTTCAGGGCTTCGCCGAAGGCGGAGTCTTCGCGCTGATGGCCTATTGGTTCGTCGTTCTCCGCGAACCGGGTGGGATGCGGACGCGCAAGGCATATCTCGCCTTCTGCGGGCTCATCGTCATCCTCGCCATACTCGTCGGCGTCCTCGCGAACGGCCAGCCCATTACGTCGCCGCGCCTGATGGCGACCTCGACCGGATTGACCCGTCTCGCCATCACCGCCGGAGCCGCGATTGCCCTCTGCGTGTTTCGAAAAAACGGCCTCCGCAACCTCGGCCTCTTCTACATCGGACTCCTCATCTACACCCTCATCACCTTCGAGCCCCTGCACATTCTTGGCGCCCGCTTTATCGGAGTCCGCGGGCCAAGCGGATTGTTCGGCGCGGCGCCGTTTCCCGATCAGGTTCTCTGGATGGTCTACTCGCACACCATCGAGGTCGCGCTGGGAAAGATTCACTACTTGGCCGTCCCCTTCGCCGCTGGGCTCCTCAAGCCGGCGCAGAACAGCCTCGCTGGGTAACCGGGGCGGACGACGAAGGCGAACACAACGACAACCAACCTACTCTTTACCCGTAGCGCCAATCCGTTATCATGCCTGGATGCGAGCTGCCTTCCGCCACGCGATTCCGATCCTCCTATTAGCGCCCGCGCTCTCCGCGCAGTGGTATCAAACCGACTTCCCGCCGGAGGAATTCAAGGCCCGTTGGAATCGCGTGTTCGACAAGATCGGCAACACGTCGGTCGCCGTGCTGCAAGGCGGGCCGCAAACAAACGGCTTCATCCTGCCGCGGCAGTCGAATGAGTTCTACTACCTTTGCGGCATCGAAACGCCGCACTCCTATCTGCTGCTCGACGGCCGGACGCGGAAAGCCACCCTGTTCCTTCCGCCCAAAAACGCCCGCCTCGAAGCCTCCGAAGGCAAGGTCCTCTCGGCCGACGACGCCGCCCTGGTGAAGCGCCTCACCGGAGCCGACGAGGTCCTCAGCACCGAGGCCATGCGCCCGGATTTCCTCGGTTTCAATCGAGCCGCACCCGCCACCATCTACGCTCTTTTCTCGCCCGCGGAAGGCAACGCGCAGAGCCGCTTCGAACTCGTCAACTCCAACAATGCGATCCTCGCCGACGCCTGGGATGGACGCCTCTCCCGCGAGTCCCGCTTCGTCGAACTGCTCCGCGCGCGCAGCCCCCGCTCCACCGTCGTCGATTTCACGACGATCCTCGACGACCTTCGCAGCGTCAAGAGCACGCGCGAAATCGCCCTGATCCGCCGCGCCTCGCAAATCGCCGGACTCGCCATTCTCGAGGCTATTCGCAGCACCCAGCCCGGCCTGTACGAATATCATCTCGACGCCGCCGCGCGCTACGTCTACCTCACCAACGGAGCGCGCCTCGAAGGCTACCGCTCCATCGCCGCCGCCGGAGTCGCCAACATCAACAACGGCCACTACTACCGCAACATGTCTCCGCTCCAATCTGGCGACATGATCCTGCTCGACTACGCCCCCGAGTATCACTACTACACCAGCGACGTGACGCGGATGTGGCCCGTCAACGGCAAGTTCGCACCCTGGCAGCGCGAGCTTCTTGGCTTCGTGCTCGAATACCGGAACGCCGTCCTTCGCTCGATTCGCCCCGGCGTCACCACCGCCGAAATTCTTGCCAAAGCGAAGACCGCAATGGACCCCGTTTTCGCCCGCACCAAATTCTCGAAGCCCGCCTATGAGAAGGCCGCCCACACCCTGGTGGACACTGGCGGCGGAGTCCTGTCGCATCCCGTCGGCCTCACCGTGCACGACGACGGAGCTTACAATCGTGGCCCGCTCCAGCCCGGCCACGTCTTCTCCATCGACCCGCAGTTGTGGGTCCGCGAAGAGAATCTCTACATTCGGTACGAGGATGTCGTGGTCGTCACCGAAACCGGAGTCGAGAACTTCACCGACTTCCTGGCCTCCGAACTCAACGACCTCGAAAAACTGGTAGGAACCGGAGGCGTGATCCAAAAGGTTCCGCCCGTGCCGGAGAACGTACTGAAGCATTAGGAAGCCGCGCGATTCCGCCCTGCTTCAGAAACGCGTTCCTCTCGCGGCCAAGCCCCGTCGACGGTCGCCATCGCGCCCTCTGCTACCCTGACTCACGTGCCGGTCGATTTGCTGGTCTGCGTCGCGACGGAGTTCGAGGGCGCGCTTCTGCGTCCACACAGCAACGTGCTCGTCACGGGCGTTGGAGCGGTGAACGCCGCCTACGCGCTGACTCGAGCACTTGCACGCGAGCCCGTCCGCGCCATCATCGTCTGCGGAATCGCCGGAGCCTATCCAAACGCCTTTGACGACGGCGGCCTATGCATCGGCGACACCGTTTGCGCCGAATCGGAATGCTACGGCGATCTCGGCGCAGACTCGCCCGAAGGCTTCCTCGACATGCAAGACATCGGCTTTCCTCTCATCGCAGAGGCCGAACCTGTTTACAATATCCTGCCGATGCAGATCTTCCCGGGCGAGAGGCGCGCACGCTTCGTTACCGTCAATACCTGCTCGGGCACGGAGGAGGGGGCGAATCGCCTCGCGTCGCGGACGGGCGGGTCCGTCGAGAATATGGAAGGCGCCGCCATTGCGCACGTCGCCCGCTTGTCCGGCATCCCGTGCGGGGAAATCCGGGGCATCAGCAATCGCGCTGGAAAACGCGACCGCGAGTCATGGCGAGTGCAAGAGGCCGCGACCGCGGCGCAGGAATCTTTGCTTCATTGGATCCGGCAGAACTGAATCGTTAACGGCTTCCGCCGCATCAGCCTAGGTGAGGTTCTACTACACAATGGCATCCGGCAAAAAGATCGCGCTCATCACAGGCTCCAATCGAGGCATCGGCCTCGAAACCGCGAAACAACTGGGAAAACAAGGAATTATTATCGTCGCGGCCGCCCGGTCGAGTAGCGCCGCTCAGGAAACGGCCGAGGCGCTTAAAGCCGAAGGCATCGAAGTCTATCCGGTCCAACTGGACGTCACTAGCGACGCCGACCGCAAGGCAGCCGGGCGCTTTGTAGCCGAAAAGTTTGGCAAGCTCGACATCCTCATCAACAACGCCGGCGTCGGCGCGATCGATGTCAAGACCATCGAAACCACCGAAGCGGAACTGCAACATTTCTTCGGCACGAATCTGTTCTCGGTCATCGCGGTGACGCGCGAGTTCCTCCCGCTGCTGAAGAAAAGCGACGCCGGGCGGATCGTGAACCTGTCGAGCATCCTTGGCTCGCTCACCCTGCACGCGGACCCCAACAGTCCGATCGCGTCCTTCAAGGCGTTTGCCTACGACGCATCAAAAAGCGCGCTGAACGCCTTCACGATCCACCTCGCCGCCGAATTGAAGGGCACGAATATCAAAGTAAATTCCGCGCACCCCGGCTGGGTCAAGACGGAGATGGGCGGCGAAAATGCTCCAATGGAGATCCCCGATGGTGCCAAGACCAGCGTCGCTCTGGCGCTGATCGGGCCGGACGGTCCGAATGGCCGCTTCCTTCACATGGGCGCTGAACTTCCCTGGTAAGCGATCAATGCGGCCTGCCTCTTACGGCGCAGTTCAACTACCGCCGGGTACGACCATCGAGGCGGAGCGGTCCATGAGCTCGGTGCGAGAAATCCGGCGTTCCATTCTGTTCAGGCTGGACCGATAAAGTGAAAGCGCACCAGATATACGTTGTCGCCTTTGCCATGCTTGGCGACCTTCAATAGATCGATCACGCCCAGAAAGCCGGATTCGAGCGCCAGCGGATGCGTGATCTGCTGGAGCGAGATCTCCTCGATGGAATCCACTTCGATTTCGCCATCCTCCATGCGGTAGCGGCGGCCCGCGGTGACACGCGGGGACTGCCAGATCCGCACGCTCGTCGTGATGCTTCCGTTCCGCACGCCCTCGCGCAGACGCTTGCTGAAAACCATTGCGGCTTCAGTGTAAGCCAGTTTCCGGAAGTCATGCGCGATGCGCGTTTGTGCCGCTACTTCACCAGCGCCTGATACACCAGCGTCGAATACTTGGCCTGAATGTCCGTCGCGTTCGGCATCAACTGGATCATCAGCGTGATCACTGTGTGACTTTGGCGATCCACCTGGTATGTCGTGCCGTAGGCCCCGCCCCAGCCAAACGCGCCGACGCCGGCCATGCCGCTTGCGCCGTAGCGATCCACCGTTTGAAACCCCAGTCCGAAACCTAAACCGGTCATCGAGTGCAGCGTGCCCGACTGATTCGTCGTCATCAATTCCACCGTCCGCGGAGCCAGGATCCGCACTCCGCCCAGCGCTCCGCCGTTGCGGATCATTTCGAGGAAGCGAGCATAGTCGCGCGCGGTCGAAGTGAGCCCGGCGCCGCCCGCGAAGCTTTTCCTCGGACCATCCACATACGACCCTTGCCCCTTCGATCCCTCAGCCGCCCGCACGATCGCGCCGTCCGAACCGCTGGCATACACCGCGGCCAGCCGTTCTCGTTCGGCCGTCGGAATGAAGAAGCGCGTATCCTTCAAACCCAGCGGACCCGTGATGCGCGTCCGAATGAATTCATCAAGCGGCATTCCGGACGCCTTCTCAACCACGCATCCGAGGATGTCGGTGTTGTAGCCATACACGAACGCCTCGCCCGGCTGGGCGACAAACGGCAGCGTGCCAAGCCGCTCCATCGTGTCGCA
Source organism: Bryobacterales bacterium (assembly GCA_038210135.1). Taxonomy (GTDB): domain Bacteria; phylum Acidobacteriota; class Terriglobia; order Bryobacterales; family Bryobacteraceae; genus JBBQWZ01. The sequence goes on along the minus strand of JBBQWZ010000016.1, from coordinate 30,137 downwards.
AATCGGTTCGTCCTTGTCCGCCGTATACCATCCGCTTCCCGCCGCTGGACCCAGCCCCTTCGGCTCGTACATCGCCGCAACGTGGCGATTCGTTCCGTAGGAAATTCCGGCGGTGTGGGTCAGCAGATCCTGAATCGTAATCGGCCGATTCGCCGGAACGATCGATACGTCGGTGCCGTTCTGGACGGCGACCATCGTCTTCGTGAAGGTTGGAATGAAATGGCCAACGGGCTCGTTCAAGCCGATCTTCCCTTCTTCGACTAAGGCCATCACGGCAGTGCTGGTAATCGCCTTGGTCTGCGAGGCGATGCGGAAGACGGTGTTGACGGTCATCTTGCGTCCGGCTTCTTTGTCGCTCCAGCCGACCGCCTTCTCGTACACCGGTTTGCCGTCATGGAGCACCAGCGCCACCGCTCCCGCGATCTTATTTTGATCGACGTACTCTTGCAGCAGTTTGTCGATGCGAGCCAGCCGCTGGGGAGAGAACGCCGGATCCGCCACCGCCTGCGGGAATGCCGCGCTAACCGTGATCAAGATCGAAACAAGAAGAGTCGAAAGTTTCATAAGCAGTCTATTCTTGGCGTAGCATAGCGCATTTAAGCCGCCAAATGCCGCTGTTCAGCGAAGGCGCGCGACGATCTCTTCCGGCGCAACCCGAGCCTAGGTCTCGTTCACAGACACTGTAAAGCGGTCGTTCCTGGGCGCACCCAGGCGCAGACCGGCGAGGTGATTCGCAAGAGTGCCCGTCGAAAGGCAAACGGCCGTCTCCTTCCCGAGAGCTCGCGCCGCGGACTGTTCGAGTTTGGCGACGACGCCGGCCAACGAGTAATTGTCAGCCTCGATCGCGGCGGATATTTTGCGGCAGCGCCGCGTATTCAGCCGGGGTGTGGGCAATGCCGTCGCCGGGCGCTTGCACAACGGCCGGTCGCACAACCTTGAGGAAAGTGCCCCGTGGTTTCAGCCGGATCGATGCACAAGCCGGAGGCCTATGCCACTGGGCGCCAGTGCGCTAGGGAACGAAAACGAATGGCTTGCTGCTCGACGAGCCGATCGATAGCACGACGCTCAGCGAACCCGTCGAGATCGCCGCCGGTATCCGCACGTTGATTTGGTTCGCGCCTTCGACCAGGCCGGGCGCAATGCCCGCGTACAGGACCTCCGCCGTTTGACCGTTCACCGTCACGATCGTGTTCAGCGTGATTCGCGGAAGGGGATCCTTCGAGAGCACACCGCCGCCGGTCGAGTACAGCGTCAGCAAGCCGGACCCCGCCGGTACGACCGCGAAAATTCCAGGCGCCGACGAAACCAGTGCAAGCTGTATTGAAGTGGTCCCCATTTGCAGCGTCGTCGTGGACCCCGATACGCCGTAGGGAACCGTAACGCTCACCTGCGCGGACGAAGCCGAGACGATGGTGGCGGGCGTGCCGTCGAACGTCACACTGGCAGTTAGATTCGCGCCGAACAGTGTCACGATCTCGCCCGGCGAAACCGCGCCCACCAGAAACGTCGCCGCATTCGTTACCGCGTCGATCCGCGGACCCGACACCAATGCCGACGCGCTGCAAACCTCACCTAAGGAGTGCGCGCGCGATCCGTCGCTACCGATTCCCGCGAGCAATTCTTCGAAGGTCTGTAGCGGAACGCTGTTCCCTGCTTTGCCCACCGCCGGGATCAACGCAAACGTCTCCACCGCGCTCGCTCGAAAACGCGCGTCCGTGGTATCGGCCGCGAGAATCCCGGGCGCCACTTCGTTCGCTCCATTCGAAACACACAACGCCGGATGATCGAAGGGCGCCTGTTCAAAGCGGACTCGATCGTCGCTGAGCGCCTTCAGAAAGGCCACTAACGCCGTACGGTCGGCACCCGATAAATTGATCTGGCCAATGCCCGGTCCAACGTTTCCACCGCCGGGAAAATCGCCGTTGCGAGCATAAAACTGGACCACCTGGTCGAGCGTCGCCTGGCCGCCGTCGTGGAAATACGGACCGGTGAACTCTACATTCCGCAGACCGGGCGACTTGAACGTTCCGTTGGCCCTGGCCGGCGATGCCGTAAACAGGGCCCGTCCGAAATCGTCGCTTCCGCCCAGCCCGACATCATCCGTAATCGGCGACACGCCAGTTCTGAAAAACCCAATGTTGTCGGGATCGTTGTTTGTCACGGCTGTGTTTGCGGAATTGCTGAATGACGCTCCGGTAAACTCCGTGCCCTGGTGACACTGGGTGCACTGAGAATTGTTGCGCTGGAAAACCTGAAGACCTTGCTGCTCAAGCGCGGACAGCGCCTGCGGATTGCCACTCAAGAACTGGTCGAGCCTGGTATTGTCGGAGACCAAAGTGGACTCGTACGCCAGAATCGCCAGGCCCCAGAAGAGCGAAAAATTCGCTTCGATCTGCGTCAGTTGGCCATCGACTAGCGCGGTCCCGCTCCAGTAGTCCGGTTGGAACGCCGCCTTGATGAGGGAAGAGTAAGTGACGCTGGACTTCAATCCATTGCCGGAGGCGTTTGCCAGCGCGCCGAGCACGCCGTCGTCCGGTGCGACCAGCTGATTCGCCAGCGGGACCAGCGCCAGCAGTTTCCTGCCGAGCAACGGCCACGAACGCCCGTCGTACGACATTTCCGCCGTGTTCATCGGCGGACCCACCGCCTGCGACGCCAGGCTCGCATTGTTGATCGCCACCGCTTCCCTGATGAACTGCCCATTACGAAACGCCACCGCGTTCAGCCCGGAATCCGACGCGCCAAATGGCGTCGCACCGCTGAATAGCCGACTCGCGCGTCCATCCCAGAAATTGCGGACGTTGAAGACGGCGTTAATCACCGACGGCGAATTCCGGTTGCCGACCTGACGGAGATTCAAGCCGCCCACGGAAGAAACCGCGCCCGTTATGTCGGCGCCGTTTTCGGCTGGGCTGCCCGCATCCACGCCGAGGAATTTTCGCGGGAGAACGCCTGCGGATCCGGCCACCTGGCGGGTGTCCTTTAGCACTGTGGAATTATTATTCCCGACGTTCGCGAGCTGATGGAACGGAAACGTGGAAGCGGTTACGGTTTGATTCCGTGCGACGGTGGCGGTCGCTGCCTGTGCCGGAGCCAGAATGTTTTTCGCCCGGTGATCCGCTCCGGCGTGGAAGTGGCAGCTCGCACAGGCCGTTTTTCCATCGCTCGCAACCTGCAAATCCCAGAAGAAAGCTTTCCCCAGAATGACCAAAGACGCCTGATCTTTCACGTACGTTGCGAGGCCAGTGGGCTGCGGTATCGGAATTTGTTTGAGCGGCACCAGCTGCGGGCCGCGCTGTCCAAAGGCGCCCGCCGTGAAGGCGAGAACGAGAGCCAGTCGACGAAATACCACCGAAACCGGACATTCGGTTCGCGGAGCGATTCGATCGAAAGCATTAGACGATTGGAAGGTTGCGATGACGCGGGGGGTTGCCATAGTGACTACTACCCCCGACGCAAGTCAAGTTCAGGAGTGTTACGGAGGCAATTGAAATTTCGAGATTCAGCCGCCAGAGCCTAGATGACGATGACGGAAGAATTCGCCGAACGCGAGCGCCAGAAACAGGCTCCACGCCAATCCAACTCGCCTTGCAAAGCACGGGGCACAGCGGGTCCGCCTCACCCGAGGCAAAGTCGGAGTAGCGCGAAATTTTGCGCCTTCTCCAAGCCTGACAGCGTCACGTGCGGACTCCGCCGGGGATTTGCTCAGTTCTACCGGGACGACCCGTCCGCGTAGCCATTCTCATACGCCATCCGGTAGGCGCGCCGATAGGCGGCTTGCGTTCCCATCGTCGGTCGATAGCCTCGCAGCCCGCTGCGCCACGCCGCATGGCGGCGTGCGGGCAGCATGCGACCGTTGTCCTCATCCTGCATCGCATCACTCACGCCGTCCCAATAGCCCAAATCCTTCGCAATGTGGTCGAAGGGCCAGTCGTTTCCGACATCACCGCGGCCTGGTCTTGCACCATCCGGCGGATTTGCGTTCAACAACTCCGTAAGCCGGAACCGCGTCTTGTTGCGGCCGTCGTCCAGACCCGTTCGGAAGCCATCCACATATCCCTGGCGATATTCTTCGCGAGGCCCGTAAACTTCCTGGAAGTCACGATCCGCGGCTCTCAGCTTTTGGTTCACGATATCCTGTTCGCGGTTGCTGGCCTCGGAGGTCCTTCCGAATAAATACCCCTCCTGGTAGCCGTGTTCGTAACCATGGGTACGGGCGCTTAAAGCTCTCGCTCCCGCTTCCCGGTCCCGCGGCGGATTGGAACGAACCGCCGGCGGAATGGCCGTGATCCGATCGTCGCGCCGGCCGTTCCGGTCGTCTGCCTCGTTTAAAGACGCCGAAGGAAATAACCGGCTGAGCCGGGATGGCCTTTGATTGCGTGCGTCGTCCAGACCGCTTCGGAAACCGTCGGTGTATCCCTGGCGGTATTCTTCTTGTGGACCGTACGCCGCAACGTAATCCCGGTCCGCCGCCCGCAGCTTTTGGTTGACAATGTCCTGTTCGCGATTGCTTGCCTGCGAGTTGGCTCCAAAGTCAAAGCCGTCGCGGTATCCGATTTCGTATCCGTGCTCGATCGCATTCGCGGGCCTTCTACTGGATTGCTGGGCTTGTCCCCCGGACACAACAGCCAGCAGCATCAACAACGCAATCCCTAGGGACTTTAGCCTCGGATTCATTTTGCAGAACTCCTATTTCACTGCCCAGTTTGCGTTCTCAAGAACGTGGAACGAAGTGAAGGCGGAACCATTAAAACGCAGTCCCAAAGCGCCCACTCCAAAGCCGGACGTCTGAAACTCGATCGTACCCCGCCGGCCGGAGGTAGCCGGCCAAATGTCGGCGAGGACGAATGCCGAATGGCTATAAGATCCCAAGGTGATGGTGCGCTGATCGATCACCTGACCCGCCTGATTACGGATCGTGACCGGAATAATGACCGAATTCGTCGTCGGGTTGGCGACCGCGATACCCGTCGCAAACGCGGTGTTATCGAACAGAAGGACAAAGTGGTTATCGAACTGGCTCACGATCGGCACCACCGCTTCCTGATCCGGGCGGCCAGGAATGGATTGGCGGAAAACAGCTAAACCGCCGACGGTATCGTTGGTCGTTTGCGACAGCAGAGCCCAGCCTTGTGTCAGGTCCGGCGCCGTTCCGTTGGTCTCGAACTCAATGCTGCCGGCCGTATCGAGCGTGACATTCAACCCCCGCACCCGACCTTGCCCGAAGATAGGCACGACCATATCATTGCCGAAATCGTCAAAAAACAATACCTGGAAGCTGACAGAGTGATTTTCAAGATTGACGAAGTACATGCTGGTCTTCCAGGATCCGCCGTCGACAAATTGCGGGATTACGCGGTCGCCCGGAAACACGACGATTTCTTTGGACAAGGTGATGGCCGTGGCCGGAATCTTCTTGGTCACCCCATCTTTTCGGTGCCCTAACAATTCTTGATTCAGCCTGGCTGGGACGTCCAGTCCTTCTAGTTTGATAACCGTCTGAGCCATCCCCACCGTCGAGCAAAGTAGACCAATCACCGCTACGCAATATTTCTTCATCGCATTCTCTTCCTTTGTACGAATCGGGAGTCGACAAGACAGACGCCGCCTGTTCGCGTTAGGCGAACAGATACCCGTTTACTACACTACTGATGTTCTGAAGCCCGGTATTGTTTCTTGGTTAAGGATATCTAACGCGGTCCCATCACCGGTCGCCCATCGCCCATCGCGAGAAAACGAATGCCCGGTAAATCCTTGGCACGATTCTGCACGCGATTTTGCACGAAAGCGCGCGAGTTCACGCCCGCGCTTCGGACGATGGAGGAAGTGAGCGCGCCGGGGGGCTTATTCCAGAACCTGCGCACAATTTCGCCCGCACCCACACGCTTCAGGTCGCGGCTGAAGCGCTTACTTGCCGGCGGGCGGCGGATAGCGTTCCATGCCGGGTCCGGGGGAGTCTTTGTCGTAGAGCTTGCAGTGCCAATCTCCGAAGGTGCTTTTGTAACAGACTCCGCTCGCGTGGGGGTATTCCCACTTGGTGCAGTTCTTCCCGCGATCGCCGTTGATCTTACCGAGTTCCACGCACTGCCACTGCGTGTAGGCCCCACGGACCGGATAAACCATCTGCGACGTGTCGATATCGGACCAGGAATCCGTAGCCATATTGAATGGTCGGCCTTTGGCGACCTCGACGTTGACGCCGGTGACAAGGTACAAAAGGCGGCTGGAACTGGCGGATCCAGTGACACGCTCGCTATCGCAGATGAAGTACTCGCGGAGTTGTGCGCCAGTGGGGGCCCCGCGAGCGGGTTCTTTTTGGGAGGCGCAGGTTTGCGGATCGCGGGATCCGAATTTGGCGCCGATGCCGGGTTGAGCGAGAGCGGGCAGGGCGGCAGCCAAGGTCAAGAAGGCGAGCAGAAGGTTAGTCACTGATAATATTTGTGCTTTCGGTATGGGAGAAATCAGGAAACGAATGCCCGGCAAGGCGGACCCGGGCGCATCAGTATGGTCCGCGGACGCCTTTGCGCGTTGGCGTTGTCAGATCGACCGTCGGATTGTCGCTGGTCATCTTGCAAACCCAGTCTCCAAAGGTGGTTTTGTAGCATGCTCCGGCTGCCTTCGTAAGGGATCGATCGAAAGTCCATTTCAGGAATTAATCAGCCACGGCAGGACCTCATAACGGACGAAATTCAGGCGGCAGAATTGATTGCTGATCAAATTGGCTCCGACGGCGAGAGCAATACTGAATCCCCCGCCACTGCACTCTGTTCCTCGAACCAGGGGGTTTTTCCCGCTGAGCCAGATGCAACTTTGCGACATGGTGTAGCCAACGATGAACTGGACGGAGCCCGCCTCTCGAATCGTCACGGTGCCGGAAAAATCGCCGGAGCATTCTACTAAAGAGTCAAAATCATTTTCGCTCTGCCAAAAACTGGCGATGTTGACTCCAGCGGCGAGGCCAGCGCCAGCTCCCCAGAGATCGTAAATGGCAACCTTGGCACATTCCGCCTCGGGGCGGATGTAGATCTGACCCATGGTAGCCGAGGCGCCCAACGCTCCTTTGGCCGCGCTGAGCGGAGACGCGGAGGGCAAACTCCCCATCGAGTATTTGTAACGCGAACCCATGATGAACGACCTCTTCCCTTGGATCTTGCGGCACAGATCGCGTTCCGATAGGCGTGCTTTTCGATTTTCGCGCGCCGAACTTTACGCCAACCGCCTCCGTAAACCTAGCGCGCGGGTGCGACAGAGAGATCATCTTGCCGCATCCGGAATCCTGATCCAAGAGAATCTAGCCCGCTTTACTGTTAACGCAAAATCGGCCTGTCGGGGCTATTCGAATCAGTGCGTTAGCGATCGAGCAATTTACGGTAAAGAGTCGCGGATTTTCTTCCTCGACCGTCAAGGAACCTTGATCGCCTTTCCTTGGAATCGCCGTGCTCAGCTGGCTTGCGCAAGCAGGAGCCAGCCTGAGCCTATTGCGCGCCGCCTCGCAGCTTTTGCAGACGCGCCTGTTGCTCGGCGGTCAGCGCATTCTTGATCCGCACCAGCAGTCCGATCTGCGCTCGTTTGATTTCGCGCTCGGACGCCAGCACCTTGTCGAGCTGCGCCGTCACCTGCGCCTCCTCCACCTTCGACTGCTTGAGCAATCCGATGAGACCCTCCATCGCATCCTGCAACTGCCACTGCAGCTCCGTGAATCGCGCCTGCGCCTTCGACAATTCGCCGCGTAGATACGTCTTCTGCGTGTCGGTCAAGCCGATCGCCGTCTGCCGCGCCATCACCAGTTCAGGCGGAAAGAGCAGCTCCCCCAACGCGTCCGGAGCCGCCGCCTGCTGCGCCCTTAACGCGCCGCCGGCGCAAACCGCAAACGCTATCATCCACAAAATCCTATTGCGCACCCGTACCTCCCCCTGGCTTCTTCTTGAAAATGCCTTCCCCGAACCGCGGAACTTCGCTCCACGACGTCCCCGCCGGCGATTGCAATAACCCCTGGGTCGGCGAATGCCAGGCCGAAATCGCCCCTGCCTCGACTCGCGGAACCGGCCACATCCATACCAACGTTACGATCGCCACCGCAGCCGCCGCCGCCCATCTCCACCAGGTCCCAACGTATGCTCGCTGCCGCCCCCCGATCCGCGCCATCACCCGATCCGGCCCGTAAACCGGCGCCTCCACCGCGGCCAAGCGCTCCACTACGGAATTGATCGCCGCCGCCTTCGCTTGCCACTCCGCCAAAGCCGCCGCGCATCCCCGGCAGTGGGCCCCGTGTTCCCTGAGCGCAGGCGTGGCCGTGCCTCCGGCCGCGAAATCGGATATGCCTTCCCGCCAGTCGGAACAAGCTTTCAAGGCCATAACGTCCTCAATAAGGTTCGCCGCGCCAAATGCAGCCGCGACCTCACCGTACCCTCCGGAATCTCGAGCACCGCTGCAATCGTCCGGAGGTCCATTTCTTCCACGCCGCTCAACCGCATTACCGCCCTCAGCTTTTCCGGCAATCGCTCCACCTCCGCGCGAACCCGATCCTCGAATTCCCGCGCTGACGCCTCCGCCTCGGGATCTTCCATCGGCGCTCGCAGAGCGACCCAACTGGTGTCACGTCCCATCGCCCGCGCGCTTCCCCTTCGCCGGTTTAACGCCAACCTCCAAGCCGTTCTTGCCACCCATGGACGGAACTTCTCCGCATCCCGCAAACTCGAAAACTTCTCGTACGCGCGAAGGAACGCGTCCTGCGAAACCTCCTCGGCGTCCGCCCCGTTACCAAGCACCGAGTAAGCAATCCGGTAGATCAGCCGGTACGACGCCCGCATGAGCCGTTCGAAGTCCGCCGCCTCCCCCGCCGGCTCATGCATCGCCGTATGCTCCCCTACTGCGGCGGCGCAATCAATCGAAGCTCGGCGAACGCGTGCACCGCCGGCAACACTTGTACAGCCTGCGCCAGAAACCCGACTTTCTCCTTCTGCTCTTGCGTCAGCATGGCCACGAATTGATCCTGATAGGCTTTCACCGCCGGCGCCATCTGCCTTTGTAAGGCGACGATCCCGACCAGCAGCGCACCGACCGCCGCCGCGTCCGGCCGATCCGCCGCCAACAAGCTTTGCAATTGTTGCTGCTTAACCGCCACTTGCTGCTCCACGCCGCTCACCGCGCCCTGCAAGCCCTGCAACAGTTGCTGGAAGCGCGAGACCTGGGCATCCGAGAAGCTCAGGAACTGCACCACCACCCCCGGAGCCGGAGGCGGCGTCTGCGCGGCCAGCCGGCCATTTAGCGCCCCGCTGCCAACCAGCAATCCATAAAATGCGAAAGAAAAAAGTAATCGTTTCATCCTGCAACGTTCTCCTTGCCGATAAGACACCGCCACTCCAACGCCCGTTCAGTGGATGGGGAACTTTCTCAGATCACTGCCAAAGCGTAGTGACCGCCATCGCGCCGGACTTCGTATGCACCACCACCAGAATCGGCTCCGGGACCTTTCCTTCCTGCCTTGGTCTCGTCCCGACGAACGCGATGGATTCGCTTCCCGGCAGGATTTGCTGGAGGTGCAGACGGTCGATGCCTGTGTCGGCGGTCCATACGGGTTTGCCCTCCCGATCGACACGCGCGGCGACGAGCATTCCTCTCAAGCCGGGCTCAGACGTATGGACCAGGACGACACTGTCCGGGCTCGTCAACCGCAACGCCTGCGACCCGGCCCCTTCGCCCACCAGCGCCGCTTCAAGGTATTCAGGCCCGGAAATCGGATCGATCGAAACCACGCGAAACGGGTAGCTGCCCGCTCCATTCGGCTCGACGGCCACTCGATACAGACGCCGCCGTTCCCCTCGATTCCCGGTTCGCGCCGGACGAAACGCCGATACGCTCGACCCCGGTCGGAAGTCGGTAGCGGCTTCGCCGGCTGAATGAACGCCCAACCATTCTGTCGGCGAAAGCACAGCACCCGAAACCAGAAATTGATCCGGCCGAGCATCGCGCGACCCGCCGCGCCCGCCGGAACCGCTCACCGCCTCCGCCTTCAACGTCGCCGGATCCACTTCGAATACGCGCTTGTAATCCGGAGCCGTAACCCGCAAGCGCCCGTCGAACGCAAGCCGTCTCGACTCTCCCCAAAGATCTACCTCCGGACCATCCAACGGATGCCGCGCCGCCGGCGAAATCAGCGGATCGTTGCTGTTGTCCACGCCAGGCAGATTCTTCAGCTCGGGATTCGCGCCGCGAAGCTCTTTCGCGGAAATCAATCTTTGGTGTGCGTAGTCCCAGCCCCGAATTCCATCCACGTCGAGCCATAGATGAACGCCGTCGTCGCCAAGAATACGAGCCCCTGGCTGTACCTGCGAACCTTGAAAACCCGAGGCCAGCGGAATGATCCGCCCCTTGGAACTTCCATCCACCGGATACAGAAACAGACTGACGCTGTAGCGGTCTTTGCCATGATTGCGATTGAGCGACGGCACATACGCTTCGAGAGTGCTGATCAGCGTCGCAATCGAGTCCTTCGTCCGCACCGACGCGGCGATCGGCGTCCCATTGGTCACATTGATCTTCATGCTCGAAAACGTGAAGTAAGCGCCGGCGCCGAGAAGCGGAATCGCGATCAGGATTCCGATCGCCAACTTGCGGATCGCCGGCCGGCCACTGGTCCGCGCCGGTTCCACGCCATACCAGTGCCTCCAGTAGTGGTTCAGAAGATGGAGCCGCGTTGCCAGATACTCCATCTCCTGGTTCGGCGTCGGCTCGAGTTCGCGCGCCGCGATGAGGCCTATCGAAACGTGCGCGACCTGCTCCCTCGGCGGATTCTTTCCCTTCGCCGTCCACTCCGTCATCGCATGGAGTTGTTGCTGCAACTGCCGCCACACGCCGTACGCTGGCTCGCGCGCGACGAAACCGTCGATCTCCGCGGAGGTCTGCGCCAGCATCCGACAAAAATCCGCGCGCGATTCGAGCACCAGCGTAGCCGCCTTCGCACCGGACGGCAAATACGGAACCGTCTTCGAACCCTTGACGATCGCCTCCACCGCAAGCGCCTTCGCAATTGCCGGATCCAGCTGAGCCTGGCCCGCCAGGATGATCTCGCCGATCGCCTGGGCACATGCAAACGGAGCGGCCCGCGGCGGAATCTGATGACGCGCGAGAATCGCTTCCGCCTGCGGCCAAAGCAGCGGCAGCAAATCTTTGTACGCGCGAAGCGGCTGATGGTTCTCCGGCACCCGATCCGCGGGCGGCGCCGTCTTCCCAAGCAAGGCGAAAAGGTGGTTGACGAGCGCGGGTCCTACCTCGTTCACCTCATCGACGAACACCGCTCCGCCCTGTGGAAACGCCGAGAGGTTGATGCCCGTGCCCTTTAGAATGGCGGTTCCGGCAAGGTAACCCGCCGCCGCGATCGCCGTCTCGATGTGGACTCCGCGTTCGTCGGTGATCGACCCCAGGATCACGTTCTTGATTTCGGCGCCGGCTTGCGCCAGCTGAGCTGCGAGGTTCGGATCGGCTTCAGGATTCACGCTGACTTACAGTATGCGGCCGGACGCTACAATCAACCCCATGCCTTTCCTCGAAAGCAATGGAGCCCGCCTCTACTGGGACGAGCGCGGCGTCGGCGACCCCATTCTCCTCATCATGGGACTCGGCTATCCGTCCGACATGTGGTGGCGCGTCCGCCCCATGCTCGACGGCCACTTCCGCACCATCGTCCTCGACAACCGCGGAGTCGGGCGCAGTGACGTACCTCCCGGCCCCTACTCCATCGCCCAAATGGCCGCCGACGCCATCGCCGTCCTCGACGCCGCGAACGTCGAATCCGCCCACGTCTACGGAATCTCTATGGGAGGCATGATCGCTCAGGAACTCGCGCTGCGGAATCCCGCCCGGGTGCGCAAGCTGATCCTCGGTTGCACTGCCGCCGGTGGCCCCAACGCCGTTCCTCCGGAACCCGAGGTCGGGCGCGCCATCATGAGCCGCGGCAGCATGACTGCGGAGCAAGCCGCGCACGCCGTCATCCCCTATATCTACGATCGCGGCACGGCGCGAGAACGAATCGACGAAGACCTGAACGTCCGCCGCCCCTGGTTCCCCAAACCCGAAGCCTACATCGCCCAGCTCCAAGGAATTCTAGCCTGGGAATCCGACACCCGCCTACCGCAATTACAAGCCGAAACGTTAGTAATTCACGGAGACAACGACCGCCTGGTCCCCGCGGGAAACGGAAAGAGAATCGCCGCCCGTATTCCCGGAGCGAAGTTAGTCACGCTTCCCAACGCCAGCCATATCTACCCAACCGATCAGCTAGCAACAAGCAACTCCGCGGTCCTCGAGTTCTTGAGCGTCAGGGCCGCAGTAATTGACGATCAATAGGAACCCTCCGAGTGAAAGGTGCTCGCCGTTCTGCGACGCTTGCTATTTCCCCTCGGTTTAAAAAGGACGCGTATGAACCTCATTAAGTACTCCGAAAATGTAGAGACGCCGGTTGAGAACGAAGAGGCTCTGATAAATGAAATCGTTACCGTTATGGGCGCGGCTCAGCGGCGCGCCTTCGACGCGCATCGACATGCCGTCCGCGATGCACACGCCAAGAGCCATGGATTCCTCAAAGCGACTTTGACCGTACCGGATGGCCTGCCGCCCGAACTCGCGCAGGGCCTGTTCGCTAAGCCTGCCAAATACCCCGTGATCATTCGCCTTTCCTCCGCCCAGGGCGACTTGCAGTCCGACAAGATTCCCGCGCCACGCGGATTCGCCATGAAAGTGATCGGTGTTGTCGGCGAACGTCTCCTACCGGCGGATACGGGCAAGAATCAGGATTTTCTATTGGTCAACATCCCGACCATTGCATTCGGGACCATTCCCGCGTACAGGAAACTGCTCGGGCTTTTGGAAGCGAATGCGCACCGCCCGGAATTTCTGCAACGGGCCATGGCGGGCGCCGCGCACGGCATTGTCGAAGCAGCCGAGTCGCTTCACTTGGAACCGGGCTCGCTGCTGCGCGGACTGGGCCGCGACAACAGCAACATCCTTGGCGAAACCTTTCATTCGATGGCCGCCATTCGCTTCGGCGAGTACATCGCTAAAGTCAGCGTCGCGCCGCTGTCGGAGAACGTAAAGGCACTCACCGGAATCGCCGTAGAGAATCTGGACGAATCGCAAATGCGCGACATCGTCGTGGAGCACTTTCGGACCCAAGGTGCGCAATACGAGATGCGCGCGCAGCTCTGCGCCGATCTCTCCGCAATGCCCGTCGAAGACGCGTCGGTGCTTTGGAAATCCGAACTGTCGCCGCATCGCCCCGTCGCCACCATCGACATCCCCTCGCAGGATGCATTCTCGCCCGCGCGGCGCGTGTATGGCGACGACATCCTCTCATTCAATCCTTGGCAAGGCATTACGGAGCATCGCCCGCTCGGCTCCATCATGCGCGTTCGGATCCAAGCGTACGAGCATTCGACAGCGTTTCGACATCAGATGAACGTCCAGCCGCGCATCGAGCCCGAAAGTATCGAGAGCATTCCAGACTGAAACGGACCGGCAAGTGATGCAAACACGCCCAAGCAGGAATGTTTGGGCGTCGTTTCTCTTCCCACCCATAAGACCAAGGAATGGTGCGCATGCGGCGGACCGAGAGCCGCGTTCGCCAACCATCGGGTAGTGCGCTATAGCGCACTACCAACCATCACGTCGATCGCTCACCCCGTAAGATAGTGAGACAACGATGCTCCGCCTTCTTCCTTTTTGCGCCGCGTTGTACCTGTTCTATTTCGGAGTTCTGACGGCGTTGCGCCTCGCCGCGAATTCGCACGGCGTCCTTCTCGTCGAAGAGGCCTGTTCCTCATTTGTCAATGTTGCCTACATTTCTCTCGGCTTGCAGCACGACACGGTGGATTCCAATCCCGGCGCGTATGTAATCTTCCTACTCGGATCCTGGCTGTGGCCCAACCCCTCGCTGTTTTATGGACGAGCGGTCAAGACCGTGTTCATGGCATCCATTCCCGCTTGGATCTTCTTGCTGCTCCACGTCCGGCTGCATTTGTCACGCCCGGTATCCTTGGTTTCTTCACTGGCTATCTCGCTGCTTCCGGGAGTTCTCAACTTTGGGTGGCTCGCCGTTGATATGTCCCTCGATATTCCCTTCGCGTTGGCCGCGTGCTATTTCGCTCTCGGGACGTCGGTTGCTGCGACGGCGCTATCCGGCATGTTGTTCGGTCTGGCAGTGATCACCTACGGATCCAGCCTCTCGTTCGCGCCCGGACTCGCGGTGCTCTGGTTCCAGCAGTTTCGCAATGGAAACCGCTGGGGCGCTCTTTCCGCATTCGCCGGAGTCCTGGTGCCATTGATCGCGGTGATTGCGTGGTGCCGCAATATTCAGTCCCTGGCGGTGGGCGGCGCATTGGGCGATTCGTTTTCCGCTACCTACAAGCTGCGGTTTGTGATCGCAGATCTTCTCTTTGAGAACGTGTCGTATTACTTCATGACCAACGGCCGAGCGGCGCTCGGTCCGCTCTGGATCGCCATTTTTGCGGTCCTTGCTACCTGCGTCTCGATCCACTTCTTTCGCCGCGACTGGTTCTGGCTGTCGGTCGTCGGATCGGGAATTGCAGTCACTCTCCTGAGCGGTGGACCGCCCGGGATTCGTCGCGTGGTTCCGATGCTGATTGCCATGGGCATTCTCGCCACCCAGCGACTCGCGCAGGTTGCGGCCATTCGTCCCGCCGTCGGCTGGATCGCCGCCGCGGCGATCCTCCTCCATCTCGGAATCGAGACCTACTCGTATTCGCTGGATCTCGCCCGCGAACCGTTTGGCGGCCTCGAAACCAGTTTCAAGTTTCAGACCGCCGGAGGCCGGAACGTGGAGCAAACCTTCGCCACCATTCGCGACCGCCAACTTCCCGTTCCCACGGATCCCGACCAATACGACCTCGACCGCACGATGGGGGTGCTGTTCGTGATGGGCCGCGCCCACCCCGTCGTCAGTTCGCAGCTCTTGCTGGACTCCGCCAATCGCATTCCCTCCGCGATTGCCCCGTGGGCCCACCGATTCGAGCGGCTGCGTCCCTGATTGTTCGCCGGCGTAGCCTAACTCCAGCGCTTCAAGAACGGGAGAGAAGAACACCGTCGAGGTTCTTGGCGAAGAGCATGCGACTGGTCCAAGCGTAGGTCCGATTGGACCGGAGCGCCCCATTCCGAGACGCCGCCCGGTCCGCTAAGTCCGGGCGGCGTCAACGGAGACACTGGTCGCTTCAGGATCCGATTTTCACTCGCGTCAGGCCCTACGGCTTCTTCTCTTTCTCTTTTTCCTTCTCGGCCTTCTTTTCGTCGCGGGGATCCTGCTTTCGCTCCGGCTTCCGCACTTCCGGCTTGGGCTGCTCGACGGAACGTTCCGCCGGACGCGGAGGTATAGGTGTCACCATAGGACGCTCCGCCGGACGGGGAGGCGCAGGAGTTACTATCGGACGCTCAATCGGCCGCTCCGTCGGACGGGGAGGTGCAGGAGTCACTATCGGACGCTCAATCGGCCGCTCCGCCGGACGGGGAGGCGCAGGAGTCACTATCGGACGCTCAATCGGCCGCTCCGCCGGACGTGGAGGCGCAGGAGTCACGATGGGACGCTCAATTGGCTTCTCCTGCTGGATCACCGGGCGCTCGGGCGGACGCGCCACCTGCCGTTCCTCTCGCCGCTGCTCGCGAACCCGCGGATCTACCGGCCGCTCCTCGCGCCGCTGCTCGCGAACCCGCGGATCCCCCGGCCGCGGAGACTCAGCCGGTTTCGGAGTCTGCATCACCGGCGCGGGCGCAGCCGGAACGGCGGGATTCGCCGGAACTACCGGTCGCGCGAACTCCGTCGGCCGCTGCTGCGGATTCATCTGGACCGGCGCAATCGCCGGCCCTGGCCTCGGACCCTCCTCCGGACGCCGATCCATCGGCCGCGGAGCGCTGCCCGGACCAGGACCACCCGCCGGAGCCACTGTCTTGCCCGCCGTATCCACCTGCCGCACCCGCGGATGCATTTCTGGAGTCTGTTGTTGCCGCCGCAGATCTCTGATCTGATTCTCATCGAGCGGCCGACCCTGGTTGTTTCCGATCGCCTGTTGACGCGCATTCCACGCGGCCGGCGGCGCCGGCGGAGCCTGCCGCGACACAACCGTCCGGTTCATAATCGCCACCGGCGGACGCGCGCTCGCATCGCCCAACCGCGCAGCCACCGACGTCCTGGTTGGCGCGATCCCGACAAAGCCCGCCGACACCGGCTGCGACGCGATGTCCGCCCGCGAAACCTGCACCGCCGCTCTGGCCACCGGCCGCCCGCTCCCGAACGCCGCCTGCGGAATCGCCGTCACCGCATTCGGAGCCTGCCGGTTGATGTACGTCTGGTTCACGGTCTTATTCACGATCGTCGTGTTATTGATGTAAGTCGTGTTGTAGACGTTGGTGATATTGACGGTTTTATTGACCACCGTATTACTCACGTTCACCCGCTCGAAATATCGGGCTCCCACGCGATAAGACGGCGTATACAGCTCGCCTGGGCCCAGAGGGAACCACGCGACCGCCGGACCTCCGCCCCCTCCGCCGACCGAGGCCGCGAAACGGAATCCGCCGCCACCTCCCACGAAGGCGACCAACGCCGGCGCATACACCGGACGCACGGCCACCGGACCCGGAATCCATCCCCACCGTCCACTCACCGTCACCCAACGTCCGTAATGGAACGGCGCAAATCCCCACGAAGCTTCATCCACCCAGTTCCATCCCCAGGGATCCATCCACACCCAGTGCCCGTTGTGATACGGAGCCCAGTCCGCCGCGACGGCGCGCGGAAACCACACCGACCCGTACGCCGAATCCGCCTGCCAGTCGCCGTTGTCGTCCAGATCCGCGTAGCCGATCATCTCCCGGGAAACATAGCGAGCCGACCGCGACTGATCTTCACGCCGGTCGCGATCGGCACAAAACTGGTCGAATCGGTCGAATGGACTTCCCCCGGTGCGCACGTAATGGGTGTCGTCGAACCCCAGAATATCGGCGCCTTCGCCCGCGCGAATCCCGAACGCCTGTTGCCCGTTGGTGGTCACCTCCACCTGCCCCTCGCGCACGCTCACCCGCGCGAGCGCGCCGTTTTCCGGAACCTCCACTCGATATCGGCCGGGACGCAAAATGACAATCGCGCTGTTCGGCGTGTCGATCTCAAACGACTCGTTCTCGTCGAGCCGTCGCACGCGAACTTCAAGGACGCCCTGCGCCAGGCGGATCTGCGTATTCCTATCGTCGAGATTCAGAATTCCGACACTCGACGAGCCTCCGATCCGGACGGCGCCACTCCCCATGTGGAGCTCCGCGCGCGCGTCCCGATCGACCCACAAATTGTCACCAGTCGTGAAGGGCCGATTGATGAACGCCGGAGCCCAGTCGTCCGTCCCCGCCGGTTCAAACGAAACCGCGCCGGTCACGTAACTCAGTCGCGCGATCCGCGACGGCGGATCGAGCGCGCCCTGAGGCTGCGCCGCAGCCGGCCAGATCAGCGTCGCGGCGGCAACAGCAAAGCTCGATAAAAGTTGCGGTATCCTTCGTTTTTTCACGATGTTATGCAGCCTCTCTGCATTCCAAGGATGCCATCCCGGCCGGGTAAGTTTCCTCAACCTGACGGTTCGAGCATTCTTGAAGTGGAATTAATCAAACGTTGGAAGAGGAAGACGCGTCCGTCTAAGCGTCGAGTGATTGACGCAGTTGTTTTCCTCATTATTGACTGCATGTAGGATCCACATGACCTCGGCGGCACCACGGAAATCTACCCTGGCGCCGCAATTCATGCAGCAGCCGGTCGCGACAAGAACCGCACCGCCTTACTAATCATCGCCGCCCCGATACGCTCTGGAGATTTGCAAGCGACAAAAAGGAGGCTTGCAGCCATGACCAACTTCACCCGCACCGGATTCGCAATGCTTCTTTCCCTTGCCGGACTCGCCGCCGCCCAAACCGTCGGCTACGATCAACGGTATTATCGACACGTATACCCCATCCGCCCAAGCGCGCTGCGCTGCGGCCACGTCGGAACCCCGCCTTGCGCCGCCGCCACTTCCAACAATTCCGACTTGCCCGCCAACGCCACCGGCGACGAACTCTACAAGCAATTCCAACAACGCTCCCGCGCCCACGATGCCGCCGGAGCCATCCGCAGTCTCAAGCGCGCCGCCGCGCTGGGCCAGGTCAGCGCCGAGACTGCGTACGGCCTCAACCTGATCCTCGGCAAACACATTCCCCGCGACGTGCCCGCTGGCATCGAGTGGCTCAACAAAGCCGTCGCCAAAAATCATGGAGCCGCCTATTACCAGCTCGGCACCATCTACGACAACGGCGAAGTCGTGGCTCAGGATTTCGCGAAAGCCGCCAAGTACATGTCCGCCGGAGCCGAAGTGAACTACTGGCAGGCGGAAAAATGGATGGGCATCGCCTCCGAGCTCGGCCGCGGTGTCCCCCGCAACCGTCAGACCGCCATCGCCTACCTCAACCGCTCCGCCGGACACGGTAAAGACGGCGACGCCCAACTGATGGCCTCGTTCCTCAGCCGCACGAAAATTGAGCGCTTCAAGGACGACGAGGCGCTGGGCAACGCCTTCCAAGCCGACTTCGGTGCGCAGTACAACCGGCGCTACAATCCAAGCGGAGGCGGCGAAGGCCAAGGCTCCAGGGCGTGGTGGGACAAGGTCACCGGCAATAACGGCCAGTGGTGCAAGTCGCATCCCAACCCAAGTTGCCGCTAGGACTACGACTGCCTACCGCTCGCGGACTCTTACCACCAGCCGGCAGGGGACTCCTCGAAAGTCCCGCTGCCGGCTTTATGGCGTTACCGGCGGCGGTTTCGATGAGACGCTAAGGGCGAAACAGCGTCAACGGGTGATTGACGCAGATTTTTCCACTAGCGCGGCCCGTGAACGTTCACAGAATCGCGGTAGGACGTGTTATTGGTCATGTCGCATTTCCAATCGCCGAACGATGTCCGGTAACAAACGCCCTCAGCGTTCCGCGGCCGAGAAAGGATACAGTTGGGAGATCCCTGCTGAAGAAGGTCAACCAACCGGGTGCAAAAGTAACTATCGAAACTTCCCCGTATCGGAAAGATCGGATATTGGGGATCCACCTCAGGTAGTTCCGAGTCGCTACGAAGGAAGCGGCGGCCGTTACCCACTTCGATTTTTACGTTTTCCACCAGAACGAGTTTATCGCCAAAAAGTCTCTCCGTAGTACAGATGAAATACAGGACGGCCTGAGCGGCGGACGGCGCACCTTTTGTCGGCTCCTTCCGTGCGGTGCAGGTTTTCGAGTCGCGCGTGCCGTAAGGCTTACCGCTCGACTGGGCCGACGCGACACTTGCACAGGCAGTTGCAGCGAGTAGGAATCGTATTAAGTTTTTCATGTCCATTGCTTTCACTATTTTGTCTGCCGGCGCCTAACGCGGCCCAAAGACAGTCTCGACATCGCTGGGCGGCGTGTAGCCGCCCATTTCGCATTTCCAATCTCCGAAAGAAGTCTTGTAACATACGCCCGTGGTGTTGCGGGGGTGCCCCAGCAGACAATTGGGCTTCGTCTTATCGGGAAAACCAGAGCGCGGCTCGGGCCACCGGCTGCAGAAGTATTTGTCAAAGCTGCCGCGGATGGGATAGATGGGATATTTGGGGTCGACTTCTTTCAGCTCCGAGTCGCTGCGTAGAAAGCGGCGGCCGCTGCCCACCTCGATCTTCACGTTTTCGACAAGTGTGAGTTTGTCGCCGAAGAAAGATTCCATGGTGCAGTTGAAGTACGCGACCGCTTGGGCGGCGGATGGCGCTCCGTTGGCAGGCTCCTTGCGGGATGCGCAGGTTTTTGGGTCGCGGGTTCCATATGCCTTTCCGACACCCGGCTGGGCCAACGCGACACCTAGAAAAGCAGTTGCCACGACACCTAATCGCACGAACTTCTTCGTATTCATCCCCTTCGTCCGGCTGTTGCTTCGATTCACGCAAAATCCTCCAGAGCGATCGTAAGCAACGGACTAGTGTTAGCGATAGGTAATAGGAGGTCTTAACGGTAATTTCACGGTAAACGCGGTGTGCAAGCGATTGAGTACGAAGGAAGATTCTCGCGCTAGCGTCTGTATCAGCCGACCCAGTGCGAGAGGACGTCCAAGCCATCTTTTGCACGATATTCCACGCCACGCGGTTTCCCCCCTTCACAGAAACGCGTAGGCGGAGGCGTAAATCGTGGCCAAGAGGCGGGGAAGACAATCTGGGGAAAACTCCGCGCTGCCGGCGCGGCCTCCGATTCCTAAATCGCGTAGACCGCCCCAATCGATCACGCGCCGGCAAGTCCCTCTAACGCGGACACCTCAAAGCATTTCCCCAACCCCTCCAACCAGCCACCAACCCCCGCCGCCGTATCCTCACGCTGGGAGCACTCTCCCAGCGAGGAACCCATGCCCGTTTCCAATCGGACCAAAGCGAATCGCGAAAACGCGAAGAAAAGCACCGGACCCATCACCGTCCCCGGCAAGCAGCGCGCCAGCGGCAACGCCCGCACCCACGGACTCACCTCCGCCGTCATCCCCCCGACTCTCCGCGCTCCCGGCTCCGTCCACGACCCCACGAGCGACGAGTTCCAGATTCTCCTCGACATCTACGTCGCCGATTACGGACCGGCCAACCAAGCCGAGTTCGACCTGCTCCGTACTCTGGCCAGCCAGCAATGGCAACTTCGGCGCGCCGACGCCTATATCGAGGAGTTCAGCCGCGACCTCCACACCAAGGACCCTCTCCTGGTCTCCCGCGTCCTCGAAAATTTCACCAAGCAGCAGGCCCGCGTGCAGCGCGCCTACAACCAGACGCTCGCCTTGTTTGGCGAGCTCCAATTCACCCGTCTCGCCGCCCAACAAGCTCAAATCGACAACGCCACAAGAATCTATAAACATATGATTGATCAGGAACATGAGGACCTCGCCACTTGGCAGCCCTCCGACGATGGCTTCGATTTTTCGCTCTTCACAATTCAGGAAAATCTCGAGCAGTGGGATTTCGAAGCCATCGCCAATCGCGACTTCAAACCGCCTAAATTTACCTTCCGCATGATCCTCCCCGGCAACAAGCTGCTGGTTTCCTCGAATCCGGAGGAAACCAGGACGCCAGAAAAACGCGCCGCCGTCGAAAAGCAGATCCTTGACCAGGCGGAACGAAAGCAAGTCCGCTTAGCAGCCGAAAAACTCCGAAAACAACAGCTCCGCCAGCAGCGGACCCCACCCGTTCCCAGCGACGGAGGCATCCAGTCGTAATCGATCAGCGTCCTCGTGGGTCCTCAGGTTACTAGCGGCTGGCAAGGCGGATTTCGTGAGCGAACAGAACGGGTTCTTGCGCCTGAATAGATGACATTCGTTTGAGGTGACCAAGAAAATGCCGAAATACGCTTCTCTCTCTATCATGATGAAATCGACGTGCTATTCTCGCTCGGTGACCCGCATGACAGCTTTGGCGTTGGCGACGATGGCGATGATGGCGACGGGATTGGTCGAACGGGCTTCGGCCCAACCGGCGCCGATCGTGAGCATGACCGTGACAGGAAAAGCGGTTTCGGGCGGCAAGCAGCTGCCGGCCGAGATCCGGGGTACTTGCTTCGAAAAGGGCAAGGGCGAAGTCCTGTTCGCGCTGGTCTTTCCATCGGTGGCACAGGCCGAGGCCTTCTTTCCGCTCGCGACTTACGAAGGCCCGGACGGAAAGAGCGCCCCGATGGAGGTGAAACTGGTCCGCGAGCCCAAGCCGGTTACATTCAACTTCAAGTCGGCGGCGGGATGGTTTGGCGTAAAAAACGACTATCTGCTGAGCTTGCGGCCTACCGATACCTGGACCTTCCTGAAGCAGGCGGCGACAACCTCAACGATTTCCGTAAAGATCACGCAGGGCGCGAAAACCATGGTGATGACATTCGAGCAGCCGGGAGAGGAGATCGCGCGTTTTGCATCGGGCTGCAAGAAGTAGTGGCCGGGCGGACCCCGCTCGCGCTACACTCGTCTCGATGTTGAACCAGATCGCAATTCTCACTCTTCTCGCCACCGCCGGGATGTTACACGCGGAGGGCCCGGAGCCCAAGCCGGGGCACTGGTTCTCGATGTTCGACGGCAAGACGCTCGACGGCTGGAAGGCGAACGAACGCGACGACGTCTGGACCGCCAAGGGTGGCGCCATCGTGGGCGATGGCGAGCGCAGCCATCTTTTCTACATGAAACACGAGTGCGTGAATTGCGAGTTCCGCGCGGAAGTGCGGTTAAATCACGGCGGCAATTCGGGAATGTATTTCCGCGCGGCGTTCGGCGAAGGCTGGCCCAAGGGCTACGAGGCGCAGGTCAACAACACGCACAAGGATCCGGTGCGGACCGGGTCGCTCTACAATTTCGCGCCGGTGAAAGTGCAGCTGGTCGAGGACAACACCTGGTGGATGCAGCACATCATCGTGCGGGGCAATCACATCATTATTAAGGTAAACGGCAAGAAAGTAGTGGATTTCATCGACGAGAAGAACTCGTTCATGAAGGGCTACCTGGCGCTGCAGCAGCATAACAAGGGCAGCGTGGTCGAGTATCGCAAGCTCGAGATGAAGATCCTGCCGGCGAAATAACGTCAGCCGCGGCGGACGAAGCACGGCAGCAGGGCGAAGATCGCCAGCACCACGTAGTAGGCTGTTCCGGAGACTGGATCGCGCGTCGCAAAGTATTCGTCCGGGGTCAAGCCACGCAGCCAGAACGCGAGCGCGATCTCGGCGCTGAGCACGATGCCCAGGGCCACGAATCCGACGGCGAGGCGGGGTCCGATGACGGGCGGAATCCGAAAGCGTTTTACAACCCAGCGCGCGGCGATGATTACGACGAACAGCATCACGGGCATTTCGAGGAGTTCGGCGGTGCGGGTTCCGAGCCGGGGAAGAAGCCACAGCGTGCGAACGATGCCGAGCAGAAAGCCGGTTCCGAAAACCAGCCCGAAATAAGCGAGGGCAGCCTGAAGGATTCGCATGGGGCGGGGTCAGGCGGGTTTCAGGCCGGCGACCGGAATGGTTTTTGCAACCGTGTCGAAGCCGGCGAGGATGGGCCGGGCTTTGGAGATGGCTTCTTTGACGGATGGCAGGGCGAGCGATGCCTGATGGCTCGCGGCGCTATCCCACGCCTCCGTCACCCACACCGCGTTGTCGTCGGCGGCGTCCTTCGCGATGACGTAACTGAGGCAACCGGGCATGCCGACGGAGCCGTCCGTCAGGTAACGAATCAGGTCGTCTCGCTTGCCTGCTAACGCAGTCAGCTTTCCAATCATTCCAAACATTTGTTTGCTTTCCTGTGCTTTCAGAATTGAAGATGATAAGGCGAGCGCGGTGAGCAGGGCTCGGCGTTTGGTGTCCACAACCTGAGGATAGCGGGCTAAAAGCGAAACCGCCCCGGAGACGCGAACGTCTTCGGGGCGGTTTGTTTAGTTGGTTGCGAGGCGGCAGTTAGAACTTGTACAGCAAGCCGAACTGGATGATGCGGGGTCCGATGCCATCGGCACTGTAGTACTGCGCAGTGATCTTACCGAAGTTCAGACTGTTGATGTTGTAATCGGCCGGTGCGCCCGCCGCGAACGTCGGGTGGTTGAACACGTTGTAGAAGTCGGCACGAAACTGCAAGCTCTGCCGTTCCGTGATCTTCGTGTCCTTCACGAGGGCGACGTTATAGTCGTTCACCCACGGGCTGTTCAGGATGCGCCGTTGGAGCGAGCCAACGGTCCCTGCGCCGGGGTTGAAGAAGAGCTGGCCGTTGAACGGAGCGGCACCGTCCGGAGCCGCGCCCGCGCCGTTCGGACCGATGTTCGCCGGGTTGACGAAGTAGGGTCCGTTGCCGGTCATGAAGATGCCGGTGGCCGCTTTCAGTTGGTCCAGATTGGCGGTTGTATCGACGGTGTTTTGGGCCGAGCGCGCGGAGCGATTAAGCGTTCCGCGAGCCGACAGGAACGAGATCGGCGAACCGTTCTGCAGGTTGAAGAACCCGTTGATGGCCCATCCCCCGATAACACGGTTCACGATTCCGTTCGACGCGCTGAAGCGATGTCCGGCGCCGAAAGGCAGCGGAATCACGTGCGTGGCTTTGATCGAGTTGGTCAGATCCCAAGGTGCGCGGGCGCGCTCGATTGCGTGGTTGTTGTTGTCCAATTGCGCGTCGAGTCCGCGGGTAACGCTGGTGTCGCTGAACGCCTTGCTGAAGGCGTAGCTTACCTGGAACTGAAGACCTCGCACGGAGCGGCGCGCTTCGACTTGAAGGGCGTTGAAGCTGGACGTCGTCAGGTTGGTGAGTTCGCTCGAATACAGCGCGTTGGGGTTCGGGAAATACGAGAATCCCGGACGACCCGCCGGGAACGAACCGGTGGTCTGGTAGTTCTGCGCGAGGTTTCCGATCTGATTCTGGAGAATCAGCGTGCGGGTGGTCGAACCGGTAAGGCCGCCGGCGCCGGGAAGGCTATCGAAGAACGGCAGCACCACGCTGCCAGGGACAGCCGCGTTGTAGCGTGGATCGAATCCTCTTCCGGCGGCGCTTGCCAGTAGGCCGTTGTTGCGGGCATTCTTGAAGTCCTGCACAAAGCCCGCCTGGTTGACATTGATCTGGTTGAAGTCCACCTGGCGCAGATCTTTTACCGAGTGCGAACCGACGTAACGTGCTTCGACGATTACGCTCTTGAGCTGATGCTGGATACCGATGTTCCACTGCTGCGAATAGGGCGTCTGCAGATTGGGATCGATCAAGCCCTGGACGCTATTCTTGCCGGTGAGGATCCAGTTTTCCGCCGTCGTGATCGGGATTTTGAAGGCCGGCGGCGTGATTTTGGGCACGCTGCTGGCGAAGGCGTTGATGTTGTTCAACGTGGTGGTTCCGATAAGTCCGGAGTTCACGCCGACCGTGCCAAGCACCGCTTCGAGGATGTCGGCGTTGGTGTAGTGGATGCCATAGCCGCCTCGCACGACGGTGCGTCCGCTGCCGAAAACATCCCACGCCAAACCGAGCTGCGGAGCGAAGTTATTCAGATCCGAGTTGTACAGGTTCTTGCCCGCGAAGTTCAACGAGGCGTTGCCGAGTAGAGTCGTCACCGGATTGTTGTTGATGAGCGTGGGCTGGATGAATAGGCCGTTTGCCTCGGTTACCGGCGGGAAGTATTCCCAGCGGACGCCGGCGACCAGAGTCACCTGCTTATTGAGTTTCCAGGTGTCGGAAACGTAGGCGGCGTGATTGTTCAGGCGGATGTTCTGGACATTCGGAGCGCCGGCCACGAAACCGGAATTCTGGCTGGTGATGTTGTAGCTCTGCGTGGCCTGCGAAACGATGCCGGCAACCGAAGCCAGGACCGCGTTGGCGACGTTGATATCGCTGTTCGACGCTCCCGGGATATCGCCGCCGCCGTAGCCGTAGGGATTCGTCGGCGAGTAGCCGATGGTGTAGCTCGGCACGATCCCGCCGTAGCCGTACGACTTCACCGAAGTCAGCTGCGACTGGTAGCCGAAGGAAATCGTGTGTCGGCCCTTCAGCCAGTTGGCGTTGTCCTGGATGTTGTAGGTCCGCGTGTCGCGGCCCTGCGGCAGAAAGTTGTTCTGCGGGCTGGTGAAGGCCAGAAATGCCGACGCATTGTTCACGATCGAAGTCGGCAAGCCGCCCGAGACGTCGAACGGCGCATGAGCAAGATTGCCGCCGACGCGGACTTCATTCGTGAGCGTCGCGGTCGGGCTCCAGCGATAGGCCATCGAGAACAGATACGCGTGATTGTTGTTCGAAACCGGAGGCACCACTTCGAAGCTATTCGTGCCGGTCAGGGAGGAACTGGGACGATCGTCGATATCGCGATTCCAGCGGAATGTACCGCTGATCACGTGCTTCGTCGACAAGTTGTAATCCACTTTGCCGAGGATGCTGTCGCGCCGGACGTTCGAGCGCTGGTTGAAGGCGTAGCCGGTGGTGTTCAAGCCGTCGCCGGTATCGTTGCTGTTGCCCGTCGTGGGTAACTTCGCGATCAGAGCCGCCATCGTCGGATCGATCTTCAGCGGAGTATCGCAAGCCGGATCGCCGACGCACGGCGTCTGCAGCAGGTTGAATTGCTTCGTCACTCCGCCCACTTTGTACTGCAGGATTCCCTGGCGGGCGGTCGGCGTGAGGATGGTGTTCAGCTGCGGCGAAGTGGCATGCAGGTTGTAGGTTTCGTAGTTCGTAAAGAAGAACAGCTTGTCCTTCTTGATCGGTCCACCGATGCCGCCGCCGAACTGGTTCAGATTCAGCTCCGGAGTGGCGACATTGTTCTTGTTGTTAAACCAGTCGTTCGCGCTGAGCACGTTGTTGCGGTTGTAGAAGTAGGCGCTTCCGTGGAACGTGTTTCCACCCGAGGGAGCGACCAGCGTGATCGTGCTCGCGTTTCCGCCCAGGGCGGCGTTCGAATTCAACGACGACACCGTCAGTTCCTGCACTTCGCCGATGGTCAGCTTGTTCGGAATGAAATCAAGACTGTTCGTTCGAATGAAGTTGTCCTGAATGTTGATGCCTTCAAACGTGACGTTCGTATTCTGCGCGCGCAAACCGTTGATCACAGTGCTGGTCCGGCTGTTGGTATTGACACCCGCCTGCGTGAAAAACAGGTTGTTGGCCTGACGATCGAACACCGGTAGATTGGCGACCTGATCCTGCGTCACCGTACTCGCGATTTCGAACGAATTGGTCTGCACCGTCTGCACAGAGGCCGATACTTCCACCGTCTGCGAGGTCGACACGAGTTCGAGCTTGATCGGAGAAAGCTCGGCGACACGAACTGTTTCCACCTTGAGACCGCTCAGCGAGGATTTGGCGAAGCCGGCATGCTCCACTTCGAGCGTATAGTTGTCCGGGCGAACGGCGGTGAATTCAAAAAAGCCGTTCGCGTTGGTTTCGGTTGAGAGCACAGCGGATTTTCCACCGGGCAAGAGCAAATTCACTTTGGCGGCCGGAATCGACGCCCCGGTCGGATCGATAACCGATCCCTTAATACCACCGGCCGTCTGGCCGAACGCCGATTGCAGCGACAACAAAGCGAGTAACGACGCGAGTGCGCATCTAACTATCACGACAGCCTCCCAAGAACCTATTTGTTTGTTAACGTCCGCTGTCACCGCGCGGGCAGCCGCCGGCGTGACGAGGAGCTATATAAGAAATGGACGACCCCAACTCTATTAACAACAACAGCAGATACAGAAACTACGAGACTCTTTGAGCTAAGCCTATCAGCGGCCTCCACGTGATGCAATGAGTGTTTGACCGTAGGTAATTATCGAGCGGTCTCAGGGACGCGAAGGAAAGTGGTGGAATTTCCGCGTCCACGAGGTGTGAATGCTACCCAACTTGCTGATCCTACAACACTATGGCAAATAGAAAACTGGTATGTGTCTTTGTATTCGCGCCACTAAGGTATTTTATTCGAAGGGGCGAAAAGCTATTTTTACGGGGTGAACGACTTGGCCCGGTTTCGATCACGTTTCGAGCCGGGATCGTGTACCCTAAAAAATCACCATGCGCACTCTGCTGATCCTCTTCACGCTGTCTACCGGCCTGTTCGCCCAGGGTCTTGAATTCATCAAGGCCAACTACACCAAGTACGAATTCCAGATCGCGATGCGGGACGGCAAACGGCTGTTCACGGCGGTTTACGTTCCGAAGGACCAGTCGGAGAAGTGGCCGATGATGATGTCGCGGACTCCGTACAGCGTGGGACCGTACGGGCCGAACAGTTTCCCGGCGAGCCTGGGGCCGAACGAGAAGTTCGCGAAGGACAAGTTCATCTTTGTGTATCAGGATGTTCGCGGCCGCAATATGAGCGAGGGCACGTTCGTGAACATGACTCCACACATCGAGAACAAGAAGAGCAAGAACGACGTGGACGAATCGTCGGACACGTATGACACGGTGGACTGGCTGGTGAAGAACGTTCCGAACAACAACGGCAAGGTGGGGCAGTGGGGCATATCGTATCCGGGGTTTTACACGGCGGCTGGAATGATCGATGCGCATCCGGCGCTGGTGGCGAGCTCCCCGCAGGCTCCGATTTCGGATTGGTTCGTGGGCGACGATTTCCATCACAACGGAATCACGTTTCTGCCGCACGCGTATCGTTTCTTTACCGGATTCGGGCGCGCCCGTCCGGATCCGACGAATGCGGCGGAACAGGGTGTGACGTACAACCTGCCGGCTACGCAGCCGGACGGCTACGAGTTTTTCCTAAAGAAGGTCGGGCCACTTTCGAATGTTGACGAGAAATACTTCAAGGGCGACATCGCGTTCTGGAACGAGATGCTGCGGCATCCGAACTACGACGAATACTGGCAAAGCAAGAATCTGCGTCCGCATTTGAAGAACGTGAAGCCGGCGGTGATGACGGTGGGCGGATGGTTCGACGCGGAGAATTTATTTGGCGCGATCAACGTCTACAAGTACACGGAGAAACTGTCACCCGGCGCGAATAATATTTTGGTAATGGGTCCGTGGTATCACGGCCAGTGGTCGCGCGACGTCGGCGAAGTGCTGGGCAACGTGCAGTTCGACGCGAAGACGAGCGAATTTTATCGCGAAAGCATCGAGTATCCGTTCTTCGCGCATTACCTGAAAGGCAAGCCGGATCCGAAGCTGCCGGAAGCGTACGTGTTCCAGACGGGACGCAACGAATGGCGCAAGCTCGACAAGTGGCCTCCAGCTTCGGCGCAGGCGAAGTCGCTGTACCTGCATCCGGGCGGCAAGCTGGCGTTCACGGCGCCGACGGCGGAGGGCTTCGAGGAGTACGTTTCCGATCCCAACAAGCCGGTGCCGTACATTGATGGGCAAAGCACTGGTATGAGCCGCGAATACATGGTGTGGGACCAGCGGTTCGCGTCGACCCGGCCGGATGTTCTGACCTTCCAGACTGATGTACTCGATTCTGATGTGACCTTGGCGGGTGTGATCCGGCCGGAGCTATTTGTTTCGACGACGGGCACGGATTCCGATTGGGTGGTTAAGATTATCGACGTGTTTCCGGACGATACGCCGCAGCCGGGTGCGCCTGCCGCGAGTCGCGGACCTGCCGCTGCCGCTCCGGTTCTGGCGAACAACCCGGCGGCCGACTTTCCGAATCGGGCTGGTGTGATTAACTCGAAGCTGGCGGGCATGCAGATGATGGTTCGCGGCGAGCCGTTCCGGGGGAGATTCCGCAACAGCTACTCGAAGCCCGAAGCGTTTACGCCGGGGAAGGTCGAGAAAGTGGCGTATGACATGCCGGACATTTATCACACGTTCCGGCGCGGACATCGGATCATGGTGCAGATCCAGAGTTCGTGGTTTCCACTGGCGGATCGCAATCCGCAAAAGTTCGTGGACATCGGGAATGCGAAAGCGACGGATTTCGTGAAGGCGACACAGCATGTGTACTTCGGCGGCGCGACGAAGTCGGCGATTTCGGTCGGGGTGGAGCCGTAGGGCGACGGATTCGATCCCGTTTCTTCTTTGTTCGGTATCCTTCAAGTAGGATCGAGAGAATTTATGGCCATCGACACAGTGGAGACCAAACAACACGCTCACGAACTTGTGGACCAATTGGCGCCGAATCAATTAGACGCTGTCGTCCGGCTCCTTGAGGTCATCGTGCAGGACGAAGATCGTCTGGACTCGGATGACATTCGCGAGGTGTCGGAATCGCGCGAGTATTTCCGCCAAAATCCAAATAGCGGACTCACCATCAACCACCTGGCGGCTGAGTGCGGCCTCCGTATGGTAGAAGTTCGAAACTTTCCAGCGAAGCCGTGAAATCGATCCGGTTTTACCCAGGCGTCCAGGCTCAGGTTCGCGCAATCCCGCAGCAGACAGCACTTCGAATCCTGCAGGCGCTGCATCGTTACGCGGAATCCGGCGAAGGTGCCACCAAAGCGTTGACTGGCGAGTTGGAGGCCTGAAGAGACTTCGGGTCGGAGACTATCGCATCGTGTTCGAGGAAATCTAGGACCAGCGTAAGCGTCTAGCCAAACCAGGGTAGAATCAGCGGGCCGCAGCCCATCGAGCCGGAGTCAGATGGGGGACCTGGGACAGCTTCCTTCGATTCAAGCCTGGCAGAACGTCCGCGAGATATTGCTTCACCGGCACGCCCAGG
>JBBQWZ010000015.1:0-108330 GCA_038210135.1 Bryobacterales bacterium | reverse complement strand
CTCTTCGTATGATTCTTGACAGATGTATCTGAGCAGATCGTCCTCGAGCTCCAGCAACTCCTTCTTGATGCGCTCCACCTCCACCCGGGCGAACTTCTGCTCGTCCGTGCCGGCCACCGCCTGATATTCCTCTTCGGCTTCGGTCAGGGTCTGGCGTAGCTCCGCGGTGGCGCCTTGAATGCGATCCTGGAGGTGGCGGGTCATGGCCCGCAGCTCCGTGTCGCTCTTGGCTTCAAAGCTCTTTTCCAGCCCGTTGATTTCCTCCACCAGGGGATAGTACTTCTTCAGGGCTTTCTCGTTGGGATCGCCGACCACGGCGTAATATAGCTTGCGAAACATGCTGCTCCTCTATTCGTTGAAAATGGCCCCAACGCTCAGGCCTTTGTGGATGCGCAGGATCACTTCGCCCAGCAGATCACCCATGGGCAGGACGGTGATCTTGTCGCAAAGCTTTTCCGGGGGCAGATGCAGGGTGTTGGTGACAACCAACTCGGTAAATTCACTTTGACGGATGCGTTCGGCCGCGGGTTCGCTGAAGACCGCATGGGTGGCCGCCCCATAGATGTCGTGGGCCCTGGCAGAATGCAAGAACTCCGCTGCCTTGACGATGGTTCCGGCCGTGTCGATCTCGTCGTCAACCAGGATGGCGTCTTTGCCTTCCACATGGCCGATGATGTTGAACATTTGGGTGGCGCGACCGTCTGCGAGAGAGCGGCGTTTTTCGATGATAGCCAGGGGCAGGTCCAGGGCGGCGGCAAAGTTGCGGCTCCGGCGCACGGATCCGATGTCCGGCGCCACCACCACGGCATTGGTCAACTCTTTTTTTTGAAAGTATTCTACCATCGTATGATAGGCCGTCAACTCGTCCGTGGGAATCGTAAAAAAGCCCTGCACCTGCCCGGCGTGCAGATCCACGGTCAATATGCGATCCGCCCCGGCTGTGGTGATCAGATCGGCCACCAGCCGGGCCGTCACCGGCACCCGGGGCTGGTCCTTCTTGTCCGTGCGCCCATAGCCATAGTAGGGAATC
Source organism: Bryobacterales bacterium (assembly GCA_038210135.1). Lineage (GTDB taxonomy): Bacteria > Acidobacteriota > Terriglobia > Bryobacterales > Bryobacteraceae > JBBQWZ01. The sequence continues at coordinate 107,300 of JBBQWZ010000015.1, read as the reverse complement.
ACCGCGGTGATGCGGGCGGCGCTGTCCCGGCGCAGGGTTTCGATGAAGATCAGCAGCTCCATCAAGTTATCGTTGGCCGGCGCGCCCGTGGGCTGCACCACAAAGACATCCTTGCCCCGCACGCTCTCGTTCAGGCGCACAAAGGTGTTGCTGTTGGGAAACTGGAAGATGTCCACCTTGCCTGGGGGCATATCCAGATAGTCACAGATTTGCTGGGTCAGGGGGCGGTTGGCCGTGCCGCTGAAGATAGCCAGGGGGCCATAGATGCTGCATCCCCGATCTGACGGTCGGGTATCCGAATAGCGTTTGTTGGCAATGTCTGCAATCATGCCTGTCTCCCCGGTCTGCTATTCCGCCCCACCATGACATCTGGCGTCAGACACAGGTCCGGTCACAGGGGCGGCGGATAGGTGTTGTCCTGATTATACTCTTATCCAGGGTAGAGGCTAAAAAGCGGAGAGTTAGTGCTTTGTTAGCGAATTGACGGGGTAGGGCGCACGCCCCATTCGTCGATCAGGCTGGCCAGATCCGGGTGGGCGGCCAGATCCAGCCGGGCCAGGAAGGTCTCTGGGGTGACGATGGTCCAGCGATCCTCGGCCAGATAGTCCCGAAGTAACTTTTCGAAGGCGCGTTCCCCCAAGGCCTGGCGCACGGCGGCAAAGAAGAGCGCTCCCTTGCCATAGACCACGGTTTCGTATTGAGATCCGCTTTCGTACGCCGCCACAGGTTGGCCCACAGCCGTATCCCCGTCCCGCCCGATCAACAGGTTGACCGGGAGCTGCCAGCGCTGATTCTGCAAAGTATCCGCCGCCGTCCGCCCCTGCATGGACTCGTAGTAGATATGCACGGAATACTCGGCCAGTCCCTCGTCCAGCCACGGATGGGTGACCGGGTCGTTGTGGACCATATTGTACCACCATTGATGGGCCACCTCGTGGGCGATCAGAAATTCCAGCTCGCCCCGATAGTCCGTGTAGCTCTGCACCCCGATCAAGCTGACCTGGGGGTACTCCATGCCTCGATATTCCAACGGGGCGACGGCCACGGCCATCTGGGTGAAGGGATATCCGCCAAAGTGGTCGTTGTAGACGCGCATGGCCGCCACGGTATAGTTGAGGGCGGCCCGCCCCGCCGCGTTCTGGCCCGGCAGCCAATAGCTGGTCACCTGGGTGCCGGCCACCTCCGCCGAGGTCTGTTCGAAGCGGTTGCTGGTGTGGAGCAAAAATTCCCGCACCGGCCCGGTCACCCAGACCCGCTGGGTGGATCCGTTTTCCATCACCGTGCTGGTCACGGCCACGCCGCTGGTCACCGGGATCTGGTCCGAGGGCAAGGTGCCCGTGACCACGAAAAGGGAGCTGACGTTGAAGGCCGCATCCCCCCGCACCAGACCGTTCTCCTGCCACCATCTCCCGCTGCCCAGAGCCGGTCCCGGCTCATACACCGCCAAAGCCGGATAGAAGAGGGGCAGGCTGTACAGTTCCTGGCTGCGGCCAAAGAGGGCATAGACCCCGGGCGAGTCGGGCCAGGTGGGGATGGTCAGGGACCAGGTCATGTGCACGGTGGTGGACTGGCCGGCCAGCAAAGGCTGGGGCAGGTCGATCTTCAGTCCCGTGCCCAGGGGGACAAAGGTATAGGCCACGGGCTGGCCGTCCACAGCCACGCTGCCGATATTGAAGCCGCCCCCATATTGTTCCAACTTTGGGTAGAGTCGGAAGACCAGATTGGGCCACGGATCCGGGCCGGGGTTGAGGATGTGCACGGATTGGCCGCCCCGCAGGATCGGTTTGCCCTCCGCTCCCCCGGTCGGCTCCAGGCTGAAGGTGATGTCGTAGCGGGGCATCTGTTGGGCCACCGGGTTGGACACAGCCAGATCCCCCCGATAGCTCTCTTTGAGGGCTGGATAATAGACCAGATAAGGATCCACCGGCTCGCGGATAAAGGGCAGATTGCAGCCGGCCAAGAGCAACCCAGCCAAGACCAGCCCCAGCCACACTGGGGTCATCTTGCGGCGCACTGACAAAGATCTCGGATCGGGAAAGGGGAATAAACCGTGCATAGGGGCAAGTATAGCATGGAGAATTGAGAATTGAGAATTGAGAATTGAGAATTGAGAATTGAGAATGGAAACAGCCGTGAATGATGGAACATTTGTGTTATACTACTCCCATCGTCCACATTTTCCATTTTCCATTTTCCATTCTCCATGCTCAACCGCGACCGAGTCATCAACTCCCTGGAAAGTAAAAAGGATCGCTTTCGCCAATACGGCGAGGAGCAGATCCGGCAGCGCCGCCAGTTGGCCGACCAGTTCGAGGCCCTGCGGGATCACAGCGCGGAGCAGATCCTGGCGGCTCTGGCGGCCAGCCAGGTGGCGTGGCCGGGCGCCTTCCCCACCCCGGAGCTGGACGAAGCGGACCGCTTTCGTCTGGCCTTCCCCGAACGCTGGACCGACCACCGGGACGCCCGCACCTGGGCCTTGGCCACCCTCTACAATCGCCCGGTCATCGCCGTGGACGGCAGCCAACTGCCCCCGACCAAGGACTTTTCCATCCCCGTGGGCGCGGTGCAGATCGGTTGGTACATCAACGAGCACACCCAGGGCCAGGGCGGCTATGTCAAGGATCTGGATTTCGAGGTCCTTTCCCCGGACGAGTTGGAGGACGACGACGACAAAGATGCCGGGGCGGGGATGGGCTTTCCCAACTGGCGCATCAACCAACTGCGCTTTGTGCGGGAGTGCGAAAAGCTGTGCAGCCTTATGGCCGCCTACGATCAGGTTCCCCAAGATCGCAAACCCCTCTGCTTTTTTGACGGATCCTTCATCATCAGCTTTGCCGGCCAACTGCGCCCGGAGCGGGCCAAGCCCTATGTGAAGGCGGTGGAGGATCTGCTGCGCTGCTCCCAAACCTATCAAGTGCCCCTGGTCGGCTTTGTGGACAGCACCTACAGCCGGGACGTGGTCAACATGCTGGGGGTGCTGGCCGGCCAGCCCGTGGCCGCCATCAGCGACGCCCGCCTTTTTGACCCGGTCCTGACCGGCTGGGGTGACCGCACACCCCTCTTCCTGTGCGCCCGGGCTGACGCCCTCAGCCAGCCCCGGGGCGGAGCGGAGCGTTCGGGCAACGTGGAGTTTTACCGGGAGGTGGCCTTCACCTATGTGCGTCTGACCAGCGACCGCCCCCCGTCCCGGGTGGAGATGCCCCGCTGGATCCTGGACGCCGGTCTGGCCGAATCGGTCCTGGACCGGGTGCGGGCCGAGAGCGTGGTGGGCAACGGCTATCCCTATGCCATCGAGACTGCGGACGCCGTGGCCGTCATCACCGCCCAGGATCGGGAACGGTTCTACGCCATCTTCCAGCAGTTCGCCCAACGGGAAGGCATGCCCCTCTCCATCGCCCGCAAGGCTGTCAGCAAGATCCAGCGGCGATAGGGGTCGGGGATTGGGGATTTGGGATTGGGGCACAAAATCAAGACGGGGCCGGTGGAATATCCACCGGCCCCGTCTTGTATCACCTGATCCCAAATCCCAAATCCCCAATCCCCAATCCCTACTCCTCCGCCAACTCCGTGGCGGCCCAGAGGGCGTCGGCGTCCACGGTTTGCAGAGGGGGCAGATCCTGTAGATTTTCCAGGCCGAAGTGCTGCATGAACAGGTCGGTCACGCCGTAGAGGATGGGGCGGCCCACAGTTTCCAGCCGGCCCACGTCTTCGATCAGTCCCCGTTGCAGCAAAGTGCGCAGGACGCCGCCGCAGTCCACGCCGCGCACGGCTTCCACCTGGGCCTTGGTCACCGGCTGGCGATAGGCCACGATGGCCAGGGCCTCCAGCGCCGGCGCGCTGAGATGGCTGCTCAGATCCAGGTTGAGGAAGGCCTCGATGGCCCCCGCCGCCTGGGGCGCGGTGACCAGGGCATAGCGTCCATTGCGTTCCTGCAAGCGCAGCCCGCGCCCGGTCTCTTTATACAGGATCTGAAGATCTGTCAACCCGGCCAGGATTTCGGCTTCTGGGCGACTGAGGGCCTGGGCAAATTGGGCCGGGCTGGCCGGGGCATCGCACACAAAAAGCAGGGCCTCCAACATCCCGGTCAGCTCAGATGGCGCGACCGGCGGATCCCCGATCTCCTCCACATCCGCCTCCGCGGCCACCTCCGCGGCCGCCTCCGCTTCATCCTGCAAATCCACGGGCGCATCAGCCTGAATTTCTGGGGAAAAATCAGACGGATCTACGAGCAGTGTATCTGGGGGCATAGACGAAATCTCGCCCTCTTCCGGCTCCGGCAGGGCAGACGGAGTCAACTCGACGACTTCTATGGGATTTATGGAATCTTCAGATAAAGACATAGGGGCAGATCTGCTCTCAATCTGAGGCCTGGACTGATCCTGGACGGGATCTCTGGGCGGCTCCGGGGCGGGCTGGATGCCAAAGATGGCTCGGAGTAGACGTCTGAGCCATTGGATAAAACTCTTCACAGATGGTGTCTCGTTTCAAAAACATTCAACCCACAGAGAACGCAGAGGGGTCGCAGAGAGCCGCAGAGGAAAAGAAGTCAGGGTCTCCAGGAATAGAAGAAACGCAAAGCAAGAAACGCACCACGCAACACGCACCACGCAACACGCAACACGCACCACGCACCACGCAACACGCAATACGCACCACGCACCACAGAACCGCGACCGTTAGGGAGCGGACCTTCTTATCCAGAATCGCAAGGTAGGACCCGTCCGCCATGAGGACTCGCCGCGAATCCTCTACCCTCCGAACGCAACAAAGCCGGCCCCGAAGGACCGGCTTTGCCGTCTTACCCGAAAAGAACCGCCCGCTGCCGGACGGCTTGCGTTCCCTAGAACTGGAACCGTGCGCCAACCTGAACCGCGCGCGGACCACCCGAACCGAACACCTGTCCGGCTCGTTGCGTGTACTGTCCGAAGGCGTAAGTTTGCTTTGTTGGATCGGAGTTCTTCGTATCGAGCGTGTTGCTCGCGCCCTGAAGATTCTGGTAGTTCAGGACGTTGAACATTTCCGCGAAGACGGTGAACTTGTACTTCTCTTTCACCGCGTGGCCCCAGGTCAGGCGAAGATCCTGCGACTGGAACGTACGGCCGAAATTGAAGTCGTTCGGAAGAGCCAACGTCGGAATCGTTCCGCCACGGGCGTCTTTCTTGCCCGCCAGCGTTGAATTCCAATTGTTGACGGCCGCGATCACATCGTCTTTACCGCAACCGCGGTTGATGCAATTGAAGCTCAGGCCCGGCAGCGGAGTCACGCCCGTGCCGCCCGGCGCGCCACCCAGGTCAACCTGGTTGACATACGCCATCGTCGGTCCTACGCTCGCCGTGGACGAGATCAGGCCCAACGTGAAGCCGTAGTGGAGATCCAAAATGCCGGACACGTTCAGCACGTGACGCGAGCCCTGCGGACCGTAGCTGGAATTCCAGTTGTCGCCGTTGTAGATGCCGTTGTTGCCCTGCTGGCCCTGCAACGCATATGAAGCGGTGAACTGATACCGTTGGGCGAACCGCTTGTCCAACTTCACCAGCATCGCGTTATACACCGAGCGGAATCCAGGCGTCCAGAACGTCACGGCTCCGTTCGAGCATTCGATTCCGGGAACCGAAGCTTGCGCCGCGGTGCACTTCGGAATCACCGGCGACTGCACGCCGTTGATAAAGCGGTTGTAGCGGTTGTAATCGATTTCCTGCGTCACGTGGTTGAACGCGCGGCGCGCATAATCGACAGTCAATACCAGGTCGCGGCGCAGTTCGCGTTGGATTCCAACGTTAAAGTGGATGCCGTACAGAGTCGGATAGTCACGCGGATACAACTGCGCGCCCGACTTGCTCAGATCGATGTTGCGGACGGCCAGGTTCGTGTTGCCGGTAGAGGCAAACCGCGCGTTGATCGCCGGGATCTGCTGGCTGTAGATCTGGAGGAACTGCGCGGTCGTCAGGTTCAACAAACCCTGCGGCAGCGGAGCGCCCACCGGAACCGGAGTTCCGCCCGTCGAGAAGTTCAGGATGCCGGGGAAGATGTTCGTCAACGCGGTGCTCGGCACCTGCTGGCGTCCATTGCCCACCGGGCCGATGAAGGCGCGTTCCTGCAGTCTCTGATACAGATATTCCGAGTCGTAGTAGATACCCGCACCGCCGCGGATCACCGTCTTGTTGTCCTTGAACGGATTCCAGGTGAAGCCCAGAGCCGGCGAGAAGTTCTTCTTGTTGTTGTGCGACGCCGAGAGGTCCGTTCCATATAACGGAGCTAGGAAGGCCGGCTTCGGGATGTCGCGGTTCACCAGGTTGCTCTCGAAGTTCCAGGCCAAGCCGTACTGAAGCGTGAACTTCGGCTTGATGCGCCAGGAATCCTGGTAGTAAAAGCGAACGCGATCGTTCGGTTTTGCTTTGTCGATGTTGTACGGCGGCGGCTGGCTGGGATCGCCAACGCCGAGCACCGCGCCGAGGAACGGCAGGTTCGAGAAATCCGCGTACGATTTGACGGATGTGGGCAGGTTCGGGAACAGGAAGTTGAACGTCGGGGCGCCGAGAGCGCCGAGAAGGGCGCCGCGGGTTCCTTCGGGAGAGAGAACCGATCCGCAGAACGGATCGCAATATCCCCAGAAGCCTGTGCCCGGTGCATGTTCATATTCGCCGCCGAAACGGATGCGGTGCGTGCCCTTGGCCCAAGTGAGGCCGTCGGTGAACTGATACTTGCGAAGATCGCGTCCCTGGGTCGCGTTGGTCGAGTGGCCCACTGTGATGTTGCCACCACTGACGCCGAGTTGGCCGGCCAGCGGACCGCTACCGATGCCGATGCAACCTGGGCAGTCGCTTTCGGTCGGGAACAGATTGCGATTGTGCCAGTACTGATAGTTGAAGCGGAAATCGTTGACTAAGGTCGGCTTCAACGAACTCGTGACGCCCAAAATCGATTGATCCGCCCAGTTCGAGTTCACCACCCAGTTCGACGGATACTGCGCGCCGCCGCTGGGGCCGTTGCTGGCGTTGCCGTCATGCGAGTAGCGGGCGAACAGGTTGTGCTTGTCGCTCAACCGGTAGTCGAAACGCGCGCTCAGCGTCTTGCCCTTATAAGGGGCGAAGTACGTGTTCGTCAAGGGAGCAAAGCTAGGCAGGTTCGGCTGGAATACGACCGCCGACAACTGATTCTGGTATTCGTAATTGAAGAAGAAGAACAGCTTGTTCTTCATGATCGGACCGCCAACCCAGAAGCCCGGATTGCGGCGGGCAAAAAACGGATCGAGGCTGAGCGGATTCCGCTTTAAGCCAGGATACGCCGCCATGTTGTGATCGCGGAAGAAGAAGTATCCGCTGCCGTGGAATTCATTCGAGCCGGAGCGCGTGACGATGTTCACCGAACCCACCGCCGTAATGCCCGTCGAAAGATCGAAGTTCACCGACGACAACTGGAATTCCTGCACCACTTCCTGGGAGAAATTCTGGCCGGAGCCCGTCGATTCGATGTTGTCGCGCACGTTGCCGCCGTCGACGTTATAAGAAGTACGGCCGGAATCGGCTCCAAGAATCGAAACCGAGAACTGCGCGTTGTACTGCGACGTGCTGCCCGTGTTTACGCGAACGCCGGGTTCGAGGAACGCCAGGTTCAGGAAGCTGCGGCCGTTGAGCGGCAATTCCTGAATCTGCTTACGCGTTACGACGCCGTCGATCGAGTTGCTGTCATAGGAAATCTGCGCGGTGGCCGCTTCGACGGTCACTACTTCGGTCGCGGCGCCAACGGACAATCTTGCGTCCGCCGTCGTCGAGCTTCCGACTTCTACGGTGGCTTCGCGAACCTGCGTGCGGAAGCCCTTCATTTCGACCCGGACATCGTATACGCCCGCCGGCAATGCCGCCGCGCTGAATACTCCATCCGCTCCAGACGACAAACGCCGTTCGGCACCTGTAGCCTTGTTTTTGACGACGACTAGCGCATTGGCGATGACTGCCCCTGTTTCGTCATACACCGTTCCGCCAATCGAACCGACGGGCGATTGCCCGAAGGCCACACTGCCAACTACGAGGACTAGGACTAGCAACCAGCTCAGTTGCATTACGTTCTTCATGGAACCCCCCAAACCAAAGTCAAGAAAGTCCACCTTTCGGCGGAAACTACGAAATTTTGAACTAGATTGGACCCGGTGTCAAGGCGCTAGTCGTTTTCTTTCAGTCGTTTACAAACTTAACGCTGTTTCTTGTAAGAACGTAAAAAACCGGCGAACGTTCGGTCCAGCGAAATTCCTCGCAAACGCCCGGGCAGCGCCGATAAAACCGGCCAGAGAGCCGGTAAAAGTACCCGGACTCGCCCCACCGGCCCGCTGGCCGTTTTTCTAATAGCACCCTGCTGTATAGTGCAACTCCATAGAGATCTATGGCTTAGTACACTGTGGCGGAGCGTACTGAGAGGAAGTCAGCTGCGAATGCGAAAAGGCTCATCGGCTTGAACACCCAACGTAAGGAACGGGACTCCGCCCCGCGGCACCGAACCCCGACCGTAATGAAGGGGACTCCGCCCCCGCGGCACCGAACCCCGACCGTAGGAAGGGGACTCCGCCCCCGCAGCACCGAACCCCGACCGTAAGGAAGGGGACCCCGCCCCCGCAGCACCGAACCCCGACCGTAAGGAAGGGGACTCGTATCCACTCGAGACGCGCACGAAAGCGGCACCAAGTGCCGAGCAGCAAGCCCTTAATACAACAGGAACTTCGCGCGCCGTTCCGCGAAGGCGGCCACGTCATCCCGCAAAGAATCCGCCACGGCGCGAGCATCCTCGCCCGCCGCCAGCCGATCCATCAGCTTCCTGCTGCCAATCAGATTCCGGTTCACCTTCAGGTCAATCTTACCCGGATACAGCTTCCCCAGCGCCGCGACAATCTCGCAGCCCAATCGGACCGCATCCAGCGCCTCGCGATCCGTGATCACGAACCGCACGCCTTCAATCGTCTTGCCGGAAAAATTCGAAGCATTCGGCGTGAACCGCGTCGCGTACATCCGCACTCCCGGAATCATCCTCTTATTCAGGTACGAAGCCAACTCCGCTCCCCGGATCCAGTCCGCGCCGATCTGCTCAAACGGAGCATCCGTTCCTCGTCCCACCGAATAATTCTTCGACGCCTCGATCATCGCGACCCCGGGATACAGCGTCGCGGCATTCAGCGACCGCATATTCGGCGATGGATCCACCCACGTCAGGCCGGTCGAATCCAGCCAGTCGCCGCGCGCCCAGCCCTTCATCTTGACGACATGCAGATCCGCATTCCAACTCCGCTCGCCGTTCGCCATCGAAGCCAACTCGCCGAACGTCAGCCCATGCCGCAGCGGCATCGCGAAACAACCGACGAAGCTCTGCAATTCCGCATCGAGCACCGGACCCTCGACCTTGACGCCGGTAATCGGATTCGGCCGGTCCAGCAAATAAAAAGGCAGCCTTGCATCCTTCGCCGCTTCGAGCGAATTCAGCATCGTGCAGGAATACGTATAGAATCGCGCGCCGACGTCCTGAATATCGAAAACCAGCGCATCCAGATTTTTCAGCAGCGCCGGATCCGGCTTGCGCTGACCCGGTTTATACAGGCTGATCACCTGCACGCCGCTCGCGCCATCGCGCGTGTCGCCGACATTTTCGTGGTCCTCTTTACCAGCGATGCCGTGCTCGGGCGAGAAGATGACCTTCAGCTGAACGCCGGCCGCTGTCATCAGATCGATGTTGCGCTTGCCGTCGCGTGACAGCCCCGTGTGATTCGTGATCAGCCCGACGCGCTTTCCCGCCAGCGGAGCAAACTTCTCCGCCGCCAGCACATCCAGGCCTGTCATCACCTGACCGTTGCGAGCCACCGTCCGCCGCGAACCCGGCGTCATATCCGTATAGCCGGCCAGAACCGCGCCCGGCACATCGATCCCGAGCGAAGCGGCCGCAATCGTCGCGATCTTCGCCCGCAACGGAGTCAGATTCTTCCCGCGCTTCGGATGCACATGATTGCCCATCAGCACCACGTATGAATTCGACGCCGGGTCAATCCAAATGGACGTTCCGGTAAACCCTGTGTGCCCGAACGAACCCAGCGGAAACAATTCCCCGCGATTGCCCGAATACGTCGAATCGATGTCCCATCCGAAGCCGCGCAAAATTGGCTGATCCGCCGGAGTCTGCGGCTGCGTAAACTTCCGCACCGTCATCGGAGCGAACACCTCGACCCCGTTCAGCTTCCCCATGTTCAGCATCATCTGGGCAAACAACGCGAGGTCTCCGGCGGTCGTAAACAGTCCGGCATTCCCCGTCACACCGCCCATGAAGCGCGCCGTCTCGTCATGCACCACGCCGCGGAAAGGCCTCCCTGTCGCCGCGTTGATCTCCGTCGGAGCGATCCGCGCCGTCACCTCTGCCGGAACCTTGACTCCCACGTGGAAGAACTGCGAATCCTTCATGCCCAGCGGCGCGAACACGTTCTCGCGCACATACGCGTCCAGCATTTTGCCGCTGACCACATGCACGATCTCAGCGAGTAGGACATAATTCGTATCCGAGTAAATGAATTTCGTGCCCGGCTCGGCGGTGGACTTCTCGCGGTACGCCCGCGCGAGCCCTTCCTCGTAGCCGGTCCATTCCGGAATCTTGTCCATCGTCGGACGCAGACCTGAAAAATGCGTCATCAGATGCCGCAAGGTGATGTCGCTCTTCCCACCTTGGAACTTCGGCAGGTAATGCGTGACCTTATCGTTCGTGCGGACCTTGCCTTGCTCCACCAGCTTCGCCATCGCCGAAGTCGTCGCAATCACCTTCGTCAACGAAGCCGTATCGAAAATCGTATCGAGCGTCATCGCCTCCCGCGCGGGAACCAGCGCCCGATTGCCGTAGGCTTTGCGATGGACGATCCTGCCGTCGTGCCCGACAATCAAAACGGCGCCAGGAAGCAACTCCTCCGCAATTGCCCGTTCGATCGCGTCATCGAGCGCGGCGGATCCAGCAAACTTCTCCTGCGCGAACGCTGGAAGCCCAAGCAGCAGCGCCACCATCGCCAGCCTCGACAAGAGGCGCGACCATAAGGCCGCGCTCACTAAGGCCGCGCTCACTGAACTAGCCTCAACCACCCCAGCCCGTAGCACCGAACCGCGACCGTAAGGGAGCGGACCACGCGGCGTACCTCTCAGGCTTGAACCCGGACCGTAAGGGACGGGACTCCGCACCGTTCCCACCGCCGGACCGCCCCACCTCATCCCAGCTTCCCCGCAATCTGATCCAACGTTCGAGCGAGCGCGAAATCCTTAGCCGAAATTCCGCCCGCGTCATGCGTAGTCAGATCCACATCCACGCGGTTATACACGTTCGACCACTCCGGATGATGATTCATCTTCTCGATCGCCATCGAAGCCGTCGCCATGAATCCGAAAGCATGCATAAAATCCGCGAACTCATACTCGCGATGCAGTTTGCCTTCAACCACACCCCAACCCGGCAAGTCCTCCAAAGCGACCTTTACTTCGGCATCCGACATTTTATGAGACATGAAATATAGCTCCTAAACCTGGAGTGTACGCTGTCCGTGGCATAGGCCTCCGGCCTGTGGTCACGCCTCAGACCTCCAACCCCACCGCCCGCATCAATTCCAATGCATTGCTCCGCGTCACCACCCCATCGCGCAACTTGTAATCGAAGTGGATCTCGCTGCCCTCGATCTGATCCTCAAAATGCACATTGCGCGATCCTGGAATCGAATCCGCCAACGAAGCCAGTGCCAGGTCATGCGTGGTCACGAAGCCGATCGCGCCCTTCGCCACCAGGCCTCGCACCAACGCCTCAGCGCCAATGCGCCGGTCGTGCGAATTCGTTCCGCTCAACAACTCATCCAACAGGAACAGCGTCGGACCGGCCTTCGCCGCATCCACCACCTGCCGCAACCGCCGGATCTCCGCATAGAATCGCGACCGCCCGTCGAGCACCGAATCCACCGTGCGCAGCGACGCCCCCACCGATAGCCGCGAAATGCGGAACCGCTCCGCCGGAACCGGAGCCCCCGTCCACGCCAGCACCGCGCCCAAGCCCACCGCGCGCATCAGCGTGCTCTTGCCCGACATGTTCGACCCGCTGACGATCCACAATTGCGACGCCGCGCCTAACGCCACATCGTTCGCCACTGCCTTGCCCGGATCCAGCAGCACATGCTTGATCGCGACCGCGTCGAGCAGCGGCTCCGAGGAATCCAGCAGCTCCGGAAAATTCGCTTCCGGCCGTTCATAGTGGAACGCCGCCAGCGACCCCAACGCCTCCAACTCGCCGACCGCTTCGAGCCACGTCGAGATCGCCGGACCCCATTTCACCCGCCAATTCTCGATCGACATCGTTAGATGCTCGCGCCACAACACCACCGGAGCCACCACCGCCACCAATTGGTTGTTCGCCGAATGCAGCATTTCGATCAACCGCTGCAATTGCGCGATCCGCTTCGAGGCCGGCTCGCCTTCGAGATCGAGCAGCCCGCGCAGTTTCGCCAAACGCGGCGAGGTGAACTGCTCCTTCTCGAGCCGAGCCGTCAGCAACGCCAGAATGTGAAGGTCGCGCGCCGGAGTTTCTACTCCCGCCATCACGTGCCCGACGCCGTGCCGCATCGCGTAGATGAATCCGAACTCGAACAGCAAAACGACCAGGAAAATCGCCCAGCGTCCTACGCCAACCATCGCGAAACCAAACGATCCGATCGCCGCGAGAGCCAACACTACCGCGATCGGTTTCGCGAAGCGCACGAACGGCGCGGCGATTCCATGCCCCCACAGCGCCAGTTCCTTCTCGTGCACGCCCGCCGCGATGTCGTACCCCAGCACCGCGACGTCTTCGCGCAAGTCCAGCTTGTCTTTCAATTCGCCGATCGCCTCCTGCCGCGCTTGCGCCTCCGCGCACGACGCCGGCGCTTTTAACCAATTCGCTAACGTCGATTCGCCCGCGCCCGTGCGCGCTAGCGACAGTAACTGGAACAACGAGCCTCGGCCAAATAGATCCAGATCCTCGGCGAACACGTGCTCCGAGTCCCGGAAGCGCTCCCCATGGCTTCCCGTTTCAGACCACGATCCCGACAGCCTCGCTAGCCCGCGCTCGTAGAACGCAATCCGCCGCCGCGCCACGTCCCGCTTCCGCATCACGCGCTCATGCCAGATCACCAGGCCGATAAAGCCCACGATCGGCAAACCCACCCACCAACTTCCGCGCCACACGATCACCAGTCCCACCAGCACCAGCGCCAGCCGCGCGTTGCCGATCGGAATGAAAAGCTTCTCCCATCGTTCGCGTTCCTGGTTCGCGCGCCCCAGCCGCGCCGTATACTCTTCTTGCGGATGCACAGTTCAATTGTACGGACTTGAGATCGCATGAACGCTCAGAGATCCTTCGAAGGTTCGACCAGATAGAATCATTGCAGGTGGTATTTCAATGGACGCGCTTCTTGAAAAGCTGGACGCCAAACTTCGGGAGTGGAAACCAGAGACGGCTCTCGACGTTCGACAGCGCGTCAACGAGATTATTGAACTCGCTGATCACGATGTTCTCGATTTGTCCCGGGCGAGAACCATAGAACAGGAAGTTCTGGATCTGATCGATGAACCCACATCCAGGTGAGGTTTGGTTGGCTGATCTGGGCCTCGCGGCCAAGACCCGGCCGGTAGTCATCGTTTCTCGCTATGATCCCGATGCGCCGCGCGCATTGATTCTCTACGTCCCACTGACCACCCAAACGCGGCAGAGTTCCTATGAGGTTCCGATCCTCGCGCCGTTTTTGGCATCGAGTTCTTTCGCTAATGTTCAGGGGATTGGTTCCATTCCCACCATCCGCCTCAAGAAACGCTTGGGAAACTGTCGAGTTCTATGTTCGAGTCCGTCAGGTCAGCGATCCTCTTCGCGTTTGACTTGCATCCTGGCGGCTAACGCGCCTTACTAACCCCGCGCCACAATACTTCGATCAAACCATGAGTAAATTCGAAATCATCCTGTACTGGAGCGAGGAAGATCAAGCCTTCATCGCCGAAGTTCCGGAACTGGCTGGCTGTGCCGCCGACGGAGCCACACGCCAGGAAGCGCTGGCTAATGCCGAGATTGTGATTGCCGAATGGATCGAAACGGCCAAAGCGCTCGGCCGCGAGATCCCAACTCCCAAAGGCCGCCTTCTCTTCGCATGACCGCTCGAGAGCCCGCGCTATCCTGAACCCATGTCCCGCCGGCTCGCCGCCCTCCGCCTGGAGCTTGATTTCTTTCCGTCCCCCGTCGAAGACCGCCCCGGACTCGTTCTCCGCGACCCCTATCACTACTCGGACGCGACCCTGATCATCCCGCCCGTCTTCGTCCAGGCCCTTTCCATCTTCGACGGCGAACACACCGATCTCGACCTCCGCCAGCATCTCAACGAACTTACCGGCGAACTCCAGGTTTCGGAAATGGCCGCGCACCTCGCCGACATTTTGAGCACCTCCGGCTTCCTCCAGGACGACGCCTTTTTCGCTCGCCGCGACCAAGCCTGGAAGGATTTCGCCGACGCCCCGGTCCGCGAAGCCGCCCATGCCCGCGAAGGCGGCTATCCCGAAGATCCCATCAAACTCCGCCACACTTTCGACTTGTATCTCGAAGGCGCAACCGCCACCGAAACCGCGTCCGCCATCGCCATCGCCGCTCCTCACGTCTCGCCGTTTGGCGGAATCGAAAGTTACCGCGCCGCCTACCGGTCCCTCACTCCCGCCCATCGCGATCGTACTTTCGTGATCCTCGGAACCTCCCACTACGGCGCCCCCGATCGTCTCGGCCTCACCACCAAGGATTTCATCACGCCCTACGGAACCGCCCGCACCGACGCCGCCCTTGTCGACCGCATCGCCGCCCACGCCGGCTCCTCCGCGACTATCGAGGACTACTGCCACAGCTTCGAGCATTCCATCGAATTCCAGGTCGTCTTCCTCCAACACCTCTATGGACCCGACGTCAAAATCCTCCCGATCCTCGTCGGTTCCTACGCCACCAGCCTGATGACCGGCAACCCGCCCGATTCCGAAGACGGCGTCAAGCGCCTTCTCGGATCGCTCTCCGAACTCCACGCCACCGAAGGCAACAAGCTTTGCTGGATCCTCGGCGTGGACATGGCGCACATGGGCGCGCGCTACGGCGACGACCTTCGTGCCGAAGCCAATCACGGACCCATGCAGGAAGTCGCCGCCCGCGATCAGGCCCGCATCGAACGCCTCAATGCCGGCGACGCCGACGGCTTCTGGCAGCTCGTTCAGCCCCACCACGACGACCTGAAGTGGTGCGGCTCCGCCCCGTTTTACACGTTTCTAAAGGCCGTACCCGAAGCCCGCGGCACCCTCCGCCAGTACCAGCAATGGAACATCGATGAAGCGAGCGTGGTTTCCTTCGCCGGCATGAGTTTCCGTTAGTTCGATCGGCTGGAACCCCACCGCAATTTCCTCGCACACTCGTCAGGTCAAGCTTAGGAATAGGCTCCCAACTGGAGCCGCTAATTCTTCGATCCTCAACCTGGCTTGAACGGCGGAACATTCTCGCCGCGAAACACTTCGACGCCGGAACGCTTGCCGAGCGCTTCAACTTCCGCTTTGTCGAAGCCGTGGCTGGCTTCGGAGATAGTTCCGTCCGGCTCGATTAGAAACAGCGACGGGACGTTGGCGATACCGAATGCATTGCTCAGCGGATAGCCGGTGGAAGCCGAATCGAGAATCGTTTCGAACGACACTCCGAACCGCTCGGCGAACGTCCGCGTGAGTTCCGGAGTGTCCTGCGAGACTCCAACCACTTTCAGCGTGCCCTTGCTGACGCGATCGAGAAATGGAAACGCGAGCTGGCAAGTGGGGCAGCTGACCTTGAAGAAGGCCAGCAAAACCGGACCGTCGGCGATCAGCTTCGAAATCGGATCCAGTGCCGGAGCCTGCACTCCGGCGGCGAGCATCTGCATACCTTCAGGGTACGCGAACGTGTATCTACCAGGCGGCGGCCGAACGGTAGCCGTACGGATCCGCACCGGCTTCGAGAATCCCATTCGGCAGCATCCGGATCATCACCGGCGCGGCTCCCGAATTCCAACGCGACCGCGAACCGGTGTGATGCCCGCGCTCCGCGAGGTCGGCCATAGTGGCTGCCGGAATCCGCTCGTCGAGCAGCAGATCGCCGCGGTTCCAGGCGTGGTTGTCGAAGCTCGAAACCAAGTGGCGCGTCTGATAGCGCGGAGCTTCAATCGCCGCTTCCGCATTCAGCCCGTAATCGACCACGTTGAGCAGCAATTGCAGCAGGCTCTGATCCTGGTTGTCGCCGCCCGGCGTCGAGAGGGCCAGATACGCCTTGCCTTCGGGCGACACCACGATGGTCGGCGAGAGGGTCACGCGCGGACGCTTTCCGCCGGCGAGTTCATTCGGATGGCCGGGGATCAGCACGAAGCTTTGCGCGCGTTCCGTCAGCGGAATGCCGGTGTCGCCCGCGATCACGCTAGGCAGCCAGGCTCCCGATGGCGTCGCGGAGAAAACCAGTCCGTCTTTGTCGATGGTGTCCACGCAGGTTGTGTCGTGCGCCATCAGTTCATCGTCGATCTTGATGTGCACAGCGGACCCATCGACGTCGGTCGGATGCTTTCCGGTTTTGCCGTGGATGGCGCCGGGGAGAAATTCGAGCGAAGCGTTCTTGCCGATCAGCTTGCGCCGCTGCGTCGCGTACTCCTTCGACAGCAGGACGTCGGCAGGAATCTGCGAGAACTTCGGATCGCCATAATACGTGTCGCGATCGGCGTAGGCGAGCTTCAGAGCCTCCACCTGGCGATGGATCGCTTCCGCCGAATTGATCGGCGCCCGATCGAAGCCTTCGAGCAGGTTCAGCGTCTCGATCAGGGCCGGACCCTGGCTCCAGAATCCCGGCTTGTATACGGTGTAGCCGTGATAGGTGGTCGAAACCGGTTCTTCCACCGAAAGCTTAAACGCGGCCATGTCTTCGTAACGCAGCAAGCCGTTGTTCGCTTTGCTGAAGGCGTCGATCTTCTTGGCGACTTCGCCGCGATAGAAATAATCGCGGACCGCGTCGATCGCGGCTTCGCGCTTTGCGCCGGACTTCAGCGCCTTCTGTTCCGCCTCGGCCATGGCGCGCAGCGTGCGAGCCAGATCCGGCTGGCGGAACCATTCACCCGGCAACGGAGCCTGGCCGTTCGGCAGGAAGTGATCGCGCGACGTGGGCCAGAGATTGAAAAATTGCCGCGAGCGCGCAATGGAACCCGATCGGATCTCGTCGATGGGATACCCGTCCGCCAGTTCAATTGCCGCCTGCACGGATTCCGCGAACGATTTGGTGCCGAATTCGCGCAGAGCCAGCAGCCCCGCGTCCACCATTCCGGGCACCAGCGCCGGCATGATTCCGGCCACCGGGACCATGCCCTTCAGGCCGCCCGGATCGGTCTGCATCACTTCGCCCGCTTGCAGCCGGCGCGTGCGGAAGAACTCGGCGGTCGCGAGCTTCGGCATGGTTCCGACGCCGGCGATCGCGAAAACTTTGCCTTGCTTGGTGCGGATCAGGATGGGCGCTTCGCCGCCCCAACCGAAATGCGAATACTCGGTAACGGCGGCCGCGAACATGGTCGCGACCCCGGCGTCCACCGCGTTGCCGCCCTTATGGTAAGTGCGCATGCCGGCTTCAACCGCATACTCGCTTCCAGCGGCAACGGCTCCGCGAGTTCCGCGCGACGGATTCTTCAGCACGCGATCGGGTTCGCCTCTTCGCTGGGCGACCACAAGGCCAGTCAGCCCGAGCAGTAGGACCGTTGCAAAAAGAAAGGCGCGGCCAGCGCCGGTAATACGCATGATGACCGTCATTATAATGTGGACGTGGACGACTCGCTCAAGGTATCGCCGGAAATCGCCAACCGGCAAAATAGTTCGGCATCCGCGGAAGATCCTTCGACGCGTGCGAAGGAAGACGAACCGATGCTCTACTGCCCGGTGTGCAGCAAACGCCTGAGCGAACGGAAGTGCAAACTATTCTGTGAACAGTGCGGCTACTATATGAGCTGCGCCGACTACTATTAAGCCCATTCGTGCAAAACGCGAAGTCCGCAGGAACGCAGTTGCGGTTGCCCTCGCCGCATCGCATTTGGGTGTTTCGATTTATGATCGTCGCGTTTTTCGCCAGTGCCGGAGATAATAACGAGGTGTCCGAATCTCAACCACTCGTCGATATGGCGATGGCCTACTCGCGGAGCCGGATTGTTTGCGCGGCCGCCAGACTACGCATCGCGGATGCGCTTGCCGCTGGCGAACAGACGGTGGCGAATCTGGCAGAAACCTGCGCGGCCCATCCAGCATCGCTTCATCGCTTGCTCCGTGCCATGGCCAGCATCGGCATCGTGACGGAGAGTAACCCCGGCACTTTCGCGCTGACATCGATGGGGCAAACTCTTCGACGAGACGTCGCCGACTCCGCCTGGCCGGCTGTGATTTTCTGGGCGGACTTGCTCGCGGACAACTGGTCGCACCTTACAGACTGCGTGCGAACGGGTGACAGAGCCTCCGACGTGATGGCGCGCGCTGGCGTGACTTCGCGTTGGTCTACGGATCCGGATGCCGGCGCCGTGTTTCGCGCCGTGATGGGAACTGCGCCTCCCGCCCGGTATGATGCGGTCGCCGCAGGCTTAGACCTCAAGGGCTCCGGGGTCGTCGCCGATTTGGGAGGTGGAGGAGGCTCACTCCTCGTCGCGATTTTGAACCAGCAGCCCGAACGGACCGGTATGCTCGTGGATCGGCAAGCCTCGATCGAGTCCGCGGCTCCGCTGATCGAGAAAGCAGGGTTAAGCGGCCGCTGCCGCCTGATTGCGGCGGATCTCCTCGAATCCATTCCGGCAGGCGCGGACGCTTATATCCTCAAACACGTGCTGCATGGCTACGGCGACGAGAAAGCAGTTCAGATCCTGAAGAACTGCGCGGCAAACCTGCCGGAAAAGGGTCGCGTCCTGATCGTCGAATTCGTATTACCGGCGGAGGTGAATCAAGTCGACCCGGCACTCGAAAAATGCCTGATGAGCGACCTGAATATGCTGGCGGTCACCGGCGGGAAAGAGAGAACAGAATCCGAGTGGGTAGGGTTAATCGAGCAGGCGGGGCTTCACTTCGAGCGGAGGGTCGCGATCCAGGGTGATTTGGCGTCGGTGCTCGAAGCCTCGCGATTCGTTCGATAAATAGAAGAATCCGGACGCCGGGTGACAAATCTCCCGGCGTCGCGAATCCCACTTCGATAAGGTACCTAGACGATTGCCGTCAATTGCCCATCGAGGAATCGCAGAGCTTCCTCCAACTGGGCCCGGTACCTTGGATTACATGCTGTCTGCAGGTCATTCTGTACGCGCTGCTTCTGTAGCTCGATACTTGAACGTTTCTGATCCTTGTCGCGCAACTCAGCGTCGGCCGCCAGCCGGATCTTTTCAGATGCCCGGTCGGCCTGCTTCAGCTCAAGCTGCGATTCTACATCTTTGCTTTCCCATCCGCGTGCCATATGTCTAATGTAGCCGGATTGGGCGCAAAATGATAGGTACAGTTTCAGTAGTACTAGGCTTGACGCGCCCGCAAAATATTCACAGCTTTAGAGTTACGTGAATTTGCCGATGTGGAAATTTCTTGAAACAAAATGCCTGAACGCGAAAACGCCCGCGGTTTCCCACAGGCGCTTCGGATGAGCGAACTGTAAAAGCAGATTAGTTCGAAGGACGGCGCTTCAGGGTCGGACGATCATCGTCAGTGGTCGTCTTATCCTTGCTGTCGCCGTCGGACGGACCGGCACCTGGAGCCTTGCGCAGGCGCGGCTTGTTGTCATCCTTGGCGTCCGGCTTGCGGCGATTGTGCAGAGCCAGCAGCCGACCCTTGACGTCGTTGAATTCGGAGGTCGTCACAACGTATTCCGGCTTCGCCACCAGCAATTCCTGGATGTTCTTCTGCGCCGCCGAAATGCGATCTTCGGTCAACGGATGCGTCGAGAAAACCTTGTTCATCGTGCCCGGCTTCTTCTTCTCGAGCGATTGCAGCTTCTCGAAGAAGTCCACGAACGCGACCGGATCGTAGCCCGACTTATAAAGATACTGTAAGCCCAGCATGTCGGCTTCGGATTCAAAGCCGCGCGAGAACGTCAGGAAGCCCACCGGAATCAGAACCTGTGCCGCCTGGCGGATTCCGTAGCCGGTCCAGCCGCCCACGAAGATCAGCGGAATCGACGCCAGGTTGACCACCTGACCGCGGGTCGCTTGACGCGTACCGTGGCGAGCGGCGACGTGCGCGATCTCGTGCGCCATCACACCGGCCAGTTCCGCTTCGTTTTCGGCCTTCATGATCAGGCCCGAATTCACAAAGAAGAAACCGCCCGGCAGCGCGAACGCATTGACGTCTTCAGAATCGATCACCTTGATCGTGAAGGGGACCTTGGCGTCCGAATTGCGGACTAGGTTCTGCCCGATGCGGTTCACGTACTCCGCGATGATCGGGTCCTCGATGATCTTGGCCTGACGCTCCACGTCCTGCGCCAACTGTTTGCCCAGCGCGATCTCTTTTTCAAGGGAATAGAAATTCATCCCCTTGCCGACATCGCGATTCCCGATCTCATCAGGATCTTTTTTCTTGTCTTTGCCCGCCGCGAATAACGCGAGCGGGAGGGCCAGGGCAAACGTGATTGTGAGAGTCCGGCGCATGTGTTTCTCCCGGAGGGTTCCCTCCGCTACACCCGAGTATATACCCGGCTGGCGGCCGCCTGAGTTGCGAGCAAAAACACTCCTGGCTTCGCGACCGAGTCTGAAGGATTAAACGCATCCCAGTCGAAATGGGTTACGAGATCTTCATAGTCTTTGCTAAGAACCGCGCGCGTCAGCACGCGGCACCGTCCGCCAATGCGACGCAATCCGGCTACGCCCGTTGTGAACTTGCGCTTGACTTGCTATCCTCGCTTGCTATGATTTGCCTCCGCGCGTTTGTCGCGCTCCTGTTGTCGCTCACTCTGCTTTCCGCCCAGGAAATGGCCGACCTCAACGCCATTCATCGCATCAAGGCCGAAGGCTTCCAGAATTCCCAGATCATGGAAACCCTGTTCTGGCTTACCGACGCCAAAGGACCTCGTGTCACCAATTCGAAGGGCTACCGCGACGCCGCCGAATGGGCCATCGCCAAGCTCAAGGAATACGGGCTCCAGAACGTACATACCGAAGCGTTTCCCTTCGGCACCAGCTGGAACTGGAAGCGTTTCAGCGGCCACATGATTGAACCCGCCTATTCGCCCCTCATCGGATTTCCCATGGCCTGGACCCCCGGAACCAATGGCATGATCGAGGGCGAGGCGGTCTTCGCGCCCATCCGCGCGGAAGCCGATTTCGACAAGTTCCGCGGCAAGCTGAAAGGCAAGATGGTCCTGACGCAGGATGCGAAGAACGTCCTTCCGCAGACCGCTCCCCTTGGACGCCGCCTCTCTGACAAGGACCTCGAAGATCGCGCCGCCGGAGATCCTACCGGCCGCGGCGGACGCCCCGATGCCTCCACCGCCGGCGGAGCGCCTCCTCCCACGCCCGAAGCCCGCGCCGCCGCCACCCGTTTCCGCACCAAGCTGAACCAGTTCCTGAAAGACGAGGGCGTCGCCGTCTCTTTGCAGGCCGGCTACAACGGCGATGGCGGAACAGTGTTCGCCGCCCAGGCCGCGTCCTATAAAGCCGGAACCGCAATTCCGCCCCCGACCGTCGCCCTCACGCCCGAACATTACGACCGCATCCTCCGCCTGATCGAGCACAAGATCCCGGTCAAGCTCGCCTTCGACATCCAAACCGAAATCACCGCGCCTGAAGACAGCTTCAACATCATCGGCGAGATCACCGGCACTTCGAAGAGGGACGAAATCGTGATGATCGGCGGCCACTTCGATAGCTGGCACGGCGGCACGGGAGCCACCGACAACGCCACCGGAACCTCCGTCGCGATGGAAGCCATGCGCATTCTCAAATCGCTCAACGTGCCGTTTAAGCGGACCATCCGCATCGGACTCTGGGGCGGCGAAGAGGAAGGGCTGCTCGGCTCCATCGATTACGTGAAGAAGCATTACGCCGATCGCGCCGACATGAAGCTGAAGCCGGAATTCTCGAAGCTCGACGTCTACTTCAACAGCGACACCGGCACCGGCAAATTCCGCGGAATTTCGGTGGGCGGCAACGACGAAGTGCTGCCTATCTTCAAGGCCTGGGCGAAACCGCTTCGCGATCTCGGCTTCCAGGTCGTGCTCGGAGCCTCCTCCGCCCCCCTCACCGCCCCCGGCGGCACCGATCACACCACCTTCGATTACGCCGGCCTGCCTGGCTTCGGTTTCCTCCAGGAGCCGATGGAATACCAGTCCCGCACCCATCACTCAAACATGGATACTTACGACCGCGTCCAGAAGGGCGATGTCATGCAATCGGCCGTGATTATGGCGGTTTTCGCCTATCACGCGGCCATGCGCGATCAGATGATTCCGCGCAAGGAGATCCCGGCTCCCAAGCCCTGGCGCGCGGAATAATCGCGGTCCGGTAACGGAATCGCCATTCGCTGCGCCATAGAAAGGTCAAACCCCCTTATGAATTTGCAAAAGATCACCGCGCTATCGCTGGCTTCCATGCTCGCGATGCCCGTCTTTTCTCAACAAAAGACCGGCGAAGAAAAAGTCGACCTCGCCGTCATCCACAAGATCAAGTACGAAGCCTTCCAGAATTCGAAGGTGATGGAGACGATGTTCTGGCTCACCGACGCCAACGGACATCGCCTCGCCGGTTCGCCCGGCTACAAGAAGGCCGGCGACTGGGCCGTCAAGCGCATGCAGGAATTCGGCCTGACGAATGTGAAGGAAGAGAAGTGGGGTCCGTTCGGCAAGGGCTGGAACTTCACCCACTACGAAGGCCACATGATCGAGCCGTCGTACTCTCCGTTGATCGGCTTCCCGCTGGCGTGGACCGCCGGCACCAACGGCACCGTCTCGGGCGAGCCCATCCTCGCCACGCTCGCCAACGATGCCGACCTCGCCAAGTGGAAAGGCAAGCTGAAGGACAAGATCATCATGACCGACGCGGCGAAGGATCAGGCCATGATCATGGCCGCCCCGGCCAAGCGTTGGACCGAAGCAGAACTCGCGAATGAAGCCATGGCTCCGGATCCTGGCCTCGCCCGTGGACCTCGCGGCGGCGGACCGCCTCCAGCCGGTGGAGGTCCCGCACGCGCCGGAGCGCCTGGTGATCCCATGGCCGCCTTCATGAGCCTCCGCGCCTTCCGTGCCAAGCTGCAGAAGTTCCTGGCCGAAGAAGGTCCGGCCGTCATCCTTCAACCCGGCTCGGGCAATTCGACCGGTGGCACCGTGTTCGGCTCGGGCGGCGGTGGACGCGAAGCGAAGGACGCGGTCGTCCCCTGCACCATCGCGCTGACTCCGGAACATTACAACCGCATCGTCCGCCTCATCAACCACAAGGTTCCGGTGAAGCTCGAATTCAATGTGAAAGCCGAATTCACCGACGCCGCGGATTCGTTTAACGTGATCGGCGAAATCCCCGGCACCGGCAAGCACAAAGATGAAATCGTGATGATCGGCGCGCACCTCGATTCCTGGCACGGCGGCACCGGCGCCACCGATAACGCCGCCGGCTCGTCGGTGATGCTCGAAGTGATGCGCATCCTCAAAGAGTCGGGCTTCAAGCTCGACCGGACTGTGCGGATCGGGCTCTGGGGCGGGGAAGAGGAAGGTCTGCTCGGTTCGCGCGCGTATGTTCGCGAGCACTTCGCCGACAGCCGGACGATGAAGACCACCGAACAGCACGAAAAATTCGCTGGCTATTTCAATATCGACAACGGCACCGGCAAGATTCGCGGAATTTACTTGCAGGGCAACGATATGGTCCAGCCGATCTTCGAAGCCTGGCTCGCGCCCTTCAAAGATCTCGGAGCGACCACCACCACCATCCGCGACACCGGCGGCACCGATCACCAGTCCTTCGACGGAATCGGCCTGCCCGGCTTCCAGTTCATTCAGGATGAAGTCGAATACAACCAGCGCACGCACCACTCGAACATGGACGTGTACGACCGCATCCAGAAGGGCGACATGATGCAGATCTCCGCGATCGTCGCGTCCTTCGTCTACAACACCGCCAACCGGGATGAGAAACTGCCGCGCAAGCCGCTGCCGAAACCGACCCCGGATCGCAACTTCGACGGACCGCCGCCAGCCGCCGCTCCGGCGACGACCGGTTCCATCACCGCCGCTCCTGCGAAGTAACTCCAGACCCCTGAGCGTCATCAACGCGACCAGCCCTATAGCCCCGCCCGTCAGGGCGGGGATTCTGACTCAGCCCAGAACCGCGAACGAAGTGGCCATCAGCCTAATTCCTGGGCAACATCGGTTTGCCTTCCTGCACGACCAGCAAATCGTGCATGTCATTGGCGTGTTCTTCTTCGTTGGTCAAAATGCTCTCCGTCATGTAACGCGGAGCGATTTCGCAGCGGCTTAGCGGACCGCCTCCAGTCCGGAACGCGCCACCATCACTTTCCTGCACGCTCGCAGTGTGGAATGATGCCAGCATGGCATTTCCCCTACGGCTGGCACTCCTATTGACGGTGCAACTGTGCGCGGAGGATTACGTGCTCGGCCCGGACTCGCAGCGTAAAGCCGGCGTGCCGCAAGGCGTCGTCACGAAATACGCATGGACCAGCAAAATCTATCCCGGGACCACGCGGGATTATTGGCTTTACGTGCCGGAGCAATACAAACCTGAGAAGCCAACCTGCGTCATGATTTTCCAGGACGGCGGCGGCATGGTCACCGAAACTGGATCGTGGCGGACGCCGGTCGTGTTCGACAACCTGATTCATAAAGGCCAGATGCCAGTGACCATCGGCATCTTTATTAATCCCGGCGTGCTGCCGGCCGCGTCTCCGGATACGCAGCAGAACCGCTACAACCGCAGCTACGAATACGACGGAATCTCCGATCGCTATGCGCGCTTCCTGATCGACGAAATTCTTCCTGAGGTCGCGAAGAAGTACAACCTCTCGAAATCGCCCGACGATCGCGCACTCAGCGGATCCAGTTCCGGCGGCATCGCCGCCTTTAACGCCGCCTGGAACCGGCCCGACGCGTTTCGCCGCGTGGTCAGCTTCATCGGTAGTTACACCAACCTGCGCGGCGCGGATGAATTGTCGTCGCGCATCCGGAAATCGGAACCCAAGCCGCTCCGCGTGTTTCTGCAGGACGGCAGCAACGACCAGGACATCTACTCCGGCAGTTGGTTCCTCGGCAATCAGGAGATGTACGCCGCGCTCCGGTTTGCCGGGTACGAGAGCACCTTCCTGATCGGGACCGAAGGGCACAACTCCAAGCACGGCGCGGCCATTCTGCCGGATGCGTTGCGGTGGATCTGGAAAGACTATCCCAAACCGGTTTCGAAGCCGTCAAAGATCAATCCGCGCGGCTTCTACACGCTGCTCGATCCGTCGAGCGACTGGGAGTTGCTGGGCGCGGGTTACCACCTCACCGCCGATTCCGCGGTGGACAAAGCCGGCAACGTGTATTTCACCGACAACAGCCGCGATCGCATCAACAAGATCGACGCGGCAGGCAGGATCACCGTCTGGAGAGCAAACTGCGGCGGCGCCCATGGAATCGCGTTCGGACCGGACGGCCGCCTCTACGCCGGACAGCAGGACCGCAAACAGATCGTCGCTTTCGCACCCGATGGTGCGGAAACCGTGATTGCGGAGGGCGTGCAGTCGCATCACCTGGCGGTTACCGCGCGCAACGAAGTGTACTTCTCCGAGGCGCCGAAGCATACCGTTTCGATGATCGATACGAAAGGCAACCAGCGCGTCGTCGTCGATCAGATCAATTGGCCGCGCGGCGTCCACGTGTCGCCGGACCAGAGCCTGCTGGTCGTCAACGATCCGAATACGCGTTGGGTTTGGTCCTTCCAGATCCAGGCTGACGGCTCGCTCTCGAACGGGCAGCCATTCTACCGTCTCGATATACCGGACGATGCGACCAGCAGCGATGCCGGCGGCATGACGTTCGACACGGAAGGCTACCTTTACGTCGCGACCGCTTCCGGCGTGCAGGTCTGCGACCAGCCCGGCAGAGTGAATGCGATTCTGAGCCTGCCTCCAGGGAGCAACGGTTTGACCGGTGTCTACTTCGCGGGTCCCAACCTCGAATGGCTCTACGTTTCCGACGGCCAGCGAATTTTCCGCCGCAAAATGAAGGTCCGCGGCGCGGAGACCTGGAAGGTCAGCAAGCCCCCTGTTCCGCGGTTATAGTTTATGCGGCCGTGCAGTGCGGTTTCTGCATTCAGCAAGATCGATCTGAGTGTTGTAATCGCGGCGGACCTTGACGTGCTATAAATCCGGTAAGGAGATTTACCCCATGTCCGATGTCAAGAAGTGCGCTCATCCCGTCTGCCAATGCAGTGCCCCGGAGGGCGAAACGTACTGCAGCACGTACTGCAAAGACGCGGGATCCGATGAAGTGGAAATCGCTTGCGACTGCAAGCATTCGTCCTGTATTGTCTAGCTAAGAAAAAAGCGGCCCTTCGTAAGAAAGGCCGCTTTTTTTGGTTTTATCGCTTGAAACTAGTCGGCGCGATTCTTCGCATGCCGACCATCCAGATGCGGTCCCAAACCGGGAATCATGTCGGACAGCGCGCCTTTGAGTTTCGCAACGCCGAAACCGATCAGGGCTCCCTTCAATTCGTCAACCACGCTATGCATCTCGCCGCCGAAGCTGGCTCCCGGTCGCGATTCTGTTTTTGCATACGAGGGCGCGGACGTCGCGTAGGAAACTTCCGCTTTCGACTTACCGAACAGAGAAGCGACAACCACGCCACCCGCAAAGGCCGCGCCTAGAAACCAATACGGCCTCTCCTTGTAGTGGGTATGCAAGTCGGTAGTTTCTTTTACCTTCGACTTCACGGTTGCCTGCAGCTCGTCCAGGTCCTCGCCGAGGCGCTCGCGATGACTCTCCAACATCCTTACGATTTCACTTGCTTTTTGAGCCATGTCATGTTCTCCTCCATCTCATCGGTGCTGCGCTTGAGCGACGATTTCATCAACTTCCATTTCTCCATTCCTGAAGAAACGAGGATCGCGGCGACGACCGCCAGCAAGGCTCCTACACTCGCCGCGGCGGCCCAGGCCGGCAAAATCAGCGTCAGCGCGTAAACCATACTCAACATCAGATAGGCGAAGCCGAGAAAGCCTAGCAGGGCACCCGCGATCAACAGTCGAACCGAGGTCCAGCCCTTTGACGCTTCTTCCCTGATTTCGATCCCGGCCAGCCGTATCTCGCCCCGAACGATTTCCTGGATATGGTTGGCGATATCTTTTATGATTTCGACCACGGATCGTTCCTTTGCTGCTCTGTGATTGCTCACAGATTCAGCTCCTCCGATCGATTCCGGGCTGTTATTATTTTTCATCGCCGCACCCACCCAGTCGCTTCTTAGCGGGACCTACGTATCGCGGCGCCAGCCAAAAAGCCAAGTGCCACCGCAGCCAAAAGTGACTGTGCGGGATAGCTCTTCACGCAATCCGTCACGTCCGCCATCATGTCGTTGAAGCCGTTTTCGCGGACGTACTTCGCGGAGTTTTCCACGGTATCGGCGGCCTTGCGGGAAAAGCTTTTCACCGCTTCTCCGGTAGAATCGCCGGCGCTCCGCAACGACGATGCTGATCCCTGAAGGGCATCCGCGGTGCTTCGCTTCGTGTCTTCCATCTTGTTTTCCGCGCTACGCGCAAATTGAGAGGCTTTGTCCTTGGCCTGATTGGCGAGGTCCGTCACCTTCTCTTTTGCTTGCGCCGCGAAATCCTCGGCGGCCTCACCGGCCTTCGCCGCGCCCTCGTTGAATCCGCCCTTCCACTGCGTTCCGGTCTCTGGGTATGCCATATGAACTCTCCTTGCGGGAGTCTGAAGCAACCCGAGTGCCATTTGGCGGATCCGTCCAACATGCAAAAATGTGCCTGAAAATGTGCATTTTCGCGATGCCGCTTCAACCAGGCGGCGTCCGCGGCGTACTCTGTACACACAAAGTTTTTGCAGCCCGCGCAGGATTTGCGGTCCGCGCGTGGCATTTTGCCGAAGGTCGCCGTGCAAATTACGCGATCGAGGATCGCGCCGGTCTTAAACCACGTAAGGCTTGCGGTAGTCACGCGTGAGCAGCTGATTCGCCTGCGTATCGGAGTCGAACTTCGGCCCTCCCGTCAAAGTGAGCCTCCGCCCGACGCGGTAGCTGATGTTGGCGAGGTGGCACATGGATGCGCTCAGCACGGCGTTGCTCAATTCGTCGTGCAGGTCTTCTTTCTTGCGCGATCGGCACGCTGCTAAGAAGTTCTGCATGTGGAGGCTGGTCGGATCCTCGCCGGCGGCGCCGCGCTGCGGACGCTCTTCCATGATCATTTCGCTGCTCTCGCCTTTGAAAGCCTGGAAGCCCTGGTCGCTCATCGCGGCCCAGCCCTCCGTACCGTAAATCATGTTGCCGGTCATCACCCGCAGAGGCTGCCCGTTGACGGGAGCGGTAACGGTTGGAGCCGGAGCAGCGGCGCCGTCGGGCGGACGCGGTGCGCGCCTGGGAGGCGGCTGGCCTTCGCTGCCCGTCAGCAATCCGCGGACTTCGAAGACGAGCTCGCGTTCGCCGAAATCGAAATTCGCAGTCAGCGTATTCGGCGTTTCCTGATCGTCCACATAGGCGAATTTGCCACCGTGCGCGTACGCCGCTTTCGGCCATGCCGGATCGCCCATCGCCCAACGCGCAAGGCCCAATTCATGCACGCCCTGGTTGCCGATGTCGCCGTTGCCGGTATCCCAGAACCAATGCCAGTTGTAGCGAAAACGAAGTTCGTTGAACGCGCGCATCGGCGCCGGTCCGAGGAACATGTCCCAGTTCACGCCCGGAGGCACAGGGGTATCTTCTTTATGTCCGATCGATACGCGGCGCTTGTAGCACAGTCCTTTCGACTGATAAACCTTGCCGATCAACCCGCCCTGGATGGCGGCCATGGCTTTCATTTTGAACGGCGCGCTGCGATGTTGCGAACCAATCTGCACCATGCGCTTAGTCTCGTTCGCGACCTGAATCATCTTCTGGCCTTCGTAGATGTTGTAACAGGCGGGCTTTTCGCCGTAGACGTCCTTGCCGGCTTTCATCGCCCAGATCGCGGCGAGCGCATGCCAGTGATTCGGCGTCGCGATCGAAACCGCTTCGACGGCGGGGTCGGCGAAGGCCTGCCGCATGTCCTCGTACTCTTTGGCTTTTTCGCCGCTATTCTTCAGCAGCGTCGCCTGCGACTTCTCTCGCGCCGCCTGATTTACGTCGCAGAGTCCAACGACTCGCGCTTCAGGCATCTTCGAATAGATGCTCAGGTGGTTGGAGCCGCGTCCGCCCAGGCCGACAATGGCTACCGCGATTCGGTCGTTCGCGCCCCAAACCCGCAGAGCCGACGCCGCTGTCGCCGCGCCTAGAAAAATTCGTCGAGTGGTTGTATCCGACATATGGATTCCACCACTTTACCGCAGCTAAACGGTCGCCCATCGATCGTTTCGAAATTTGCCGGAGCCGCCTCGCGCCGCATGCCATACTTTTTTGAGATGCTTGCAGCTTCGCCTCCCGCCCACAGCGGAAGAATCTTTCGCGGGTGGTGGATCGTTCTGGTCGCCGTCCTCGGCCAATGCTTCAGTCTCGGGACGATGCTGGGTTATACCTTCGGCATCTTCGCCAAGCCGCTGACCGCGGTATTCCACACCGATCGCGCGTCCATTGCCCTCGCGGTCTCCATCATGGAATTGCTTTCCGTGGTCGGAGCGCCCGGTGCCGGACGCTTGGTCGACCGCTACGGCGCGCGCGGTGTCATCGTGACTTCCTTTGCTCTGCTGGCCTCTTGCCTTGCCGCCTTGTCTTTCGTCGGGCCGCCGCTCTGGCATTTCTACGCCCTGTACGCTCTCGCCGGATTCCTCGGAGCCGCCACGATTCCAGTCACCTACGGCCGGGTCGTCGCCAATTGGTTCGACCGCAAACGAGGACTCGCTCTCGGTATTGCCAGCACCGGCGTCGGGCTGGGCGCCTTCCTCATGCCGTCCTTCGTGCAGTTCCTGATCGACGAGCGCGGCTGGCGCGTCGCATACCAGGGCTTGGCCGCGGTTACCGTGCTGATTGCGATTCCGGTGGTCGGATTCTTTTTGCGCTCGAATCCAAAAGAATTCGGCCTGACGCCGGACGGCGAAGAGCGGCCCTTTACGCCAAAATTGGCAGACCCGCCCCCAGGCATGACGCTCTCCGAAGCGATTCGCACCTGGACCTTCTGGCAGCTGTGCGTCTTGTTCTTCGCGGTCGCCGCCTGCGTCAACGGAGCCATCGGACACCTCGCGCCGATGCTTACCGATCGCGGTTTGTCGGGCCGGTCGGCGGCGTTTGCGACCTCGCTGTTCGGGGCCGCGTCCATTGCCGGACGCATGGGAAACGGCTTCATGGTGGATCGCTTCTTCGCGCCGCGAGTGATTTTGTTTCCCTTCGCGGGCGCGGCAGCGGGCGTCGCATTGTTATGGGGCGGGGCGACCGGCAATCACGCGTACCTCGCCGCGGCCCTGCTCGGACTCGCCATCGGAGCGGAATCCGACGTGATGCCATTCCTGGTCAGCCGCTATTTCGGAATGCGCTCAATGGGCGAATTGCTCGGCTGCATCTTCGGTGCGTATACCGTCGGCAACGCGGTAGGGCGCTATCTTTTCGGAGTTGGGTTCGACGCCACCAAGTCGTACGACATCCCCTTGGCTTGCGCATTTATCGTGCTGTGCTTGTCGATCCTCGGAACATTCACGCTCAAGCGGTACCGGAGTCCGGCGGTGGACTAGGCGGCGGCTCACGCCGCTCACTTCGCTCGCGATTCTGACGGATTCGCTGCGCGCGGTTTTGAAAAAGCGCAGAATCAAAGAAGCCGCTCCATGAACCTCAATTCGATTCCGTTCACGACCACCTACTGGGACCAACTGACTCCGACCACGCACCCTGGCAAAACCGGCGTCGCCCTTTGGCGTACCCAAACGTTCGGCGATGTGCGCATCCGGATGGTAGATTATTCGCCCGGCTACCTCGCCGATCATTGGTGCGAGAAGGGCCACGTAATCCTCTGCCTCGAAGGCGAGCTGCTCACGGAGCTGGCAGACGGCCGGACCTTTACGCTGATTCCGGGAACCAGCTATCAGGTTGGCGACGGCGATGCCCCGTATCGATCGCGAACGGCCACCGGGGCGCGCCTCTTTATCGTGGACTGACCCGACTTACTGGCAGCCGCCGGTTCTGCAGCTGCTGCCCCGTCGTGGTTGCTTCGCGGCCTTTGATACCAGACTGTTCGCGCTCGTGATTGCGCGCGGCGAGATCGGAATTAGCTTTCGCGATTTCGCGAGCGACACGCAATCTTCAACCGGAGTTGACGGCGTTGTAACGCGCGCACGGTAGCATCTGAAAATGTTATCTTCGCCAAGGGTGAATTTATGACGATCCTCGTCCGCTCGTCTTTGCTCGTAGTCCTCGCCTGCGCCAGCCTGTTCGCGCAGTTCGAAACCGCCGTCGTCTTAGGTACCGTTCGTGATTCGTCGCAGTCCCACGTCGCAGGCGCCAGGGTGACGCTCGAAAACATCGGAACCGGAATCCGCGCCGTCACCGATACCGACGACAACGGAAACTATCTTTTTAATAACGTCAAGATCGGCGCGTACAAAGTGTCTGTCGAAAAGCAGGGATTCTCGACCGCCGTCGCTTCGAATTTTCAAGTGGACGTCAATGCGCGCCAGCGTGTCGACATGACCCTCACCGTCGGCCAAGTGTCGGAATCGGTTCAGGTCAACGCCGCCGTAATGTCGATCGAAGCCGACTCCAGCGACCGCGGCCAAGTCATCAATCAGAAGCAGATCGTCGAGCTTCCGCTGAACGGACGCAACTACGCGGACCTCGCACTGCTCGCAACCGGCGTCCGCAAGTCGGATTACGCCTTCGCGAATCCACCGCGCGACGGCGCGTTCAACGTCAACGGACAGCGCAGTGTGTTCAACAATTTTCTGATGGACGGCGTCGACAACAACGCCTACGGAACTTCGAATCAGGGTTTCTCGAGCCAGGTCGTGCAGGCCACTCCGGACGCGCTGGCCGAATTCAAGGTGGTGACTTCGCTGCCGAGCGCCGAGTATGGCCGCAGCTCCGGCGCCATCATCAACGCCGCTTTCAAGAGCGGCACCAACCAATTCCACGGAAGTGCCTGGGAGTTTTTACGCAATACGGACCTGAACGCGGTCGGGTTTTTCAAGCCCGCGACGGGAAAACCTTCCTTGCAGCGCAATCAGTTTGGCGCGACGATTGGCGGTCCGATTGTGAAGAATCGCTTCTTCTTTTTCGCCGACTACGAAGGTTTCCGCGAGATCAATAAGTTCCCGTCGTTCTCGTCGATCCCCACCGTCGCGGATAGGCTGGGCATCTTCTCGGTGCCGGTGCGCAATCCGCTAACGGGCGAAGTGTTCGTCGCGAACACGCCGATTCCCATAGCGAAGATGACGCCATTCGCAGTGAAAGTTTTGAATGATCTCCCAATTCCGAATGCCGGAACCGGGCGCTCCAACGACTTCAACAATCTGCGCCGCGATCAGAACTTCAACGACAAGTTCGATCTCAAACTCGACGGCCAGCTCAACGACAAAATGACCGCGTTTGTCCGCTTGTCGCAACGCAAGAGCAACTACCTGCAAGCGCCCGATCTGCCCGGTCCGTCGGGCGGAAACGGCAATGGCTACATCCGCGCGCTGAACCAGGCGATGACCGCCGGCTACACCTACACGGTGACGCCGACGCAGTTGTTTGAAGTGCGCATGGGCATTTCCCGCACGCTCGGCGGCAAGTCGCCGGTCGGAGTAGGCGGAGCCGACATCCTGGCAACCTACGGAATTTCCGGCTTGCCCACGGATTCCCGTATTGCCGGCGGATTGAATCCGCAGTCTGTCTCCGGCTTCACCGCGTTCGGCCGCCAGTCGACGAATCCGCAGTGGCAATATCCGAACGTCTGGAATCCGAAGTTCGTCTACAGCCTTCTCAAGCACGGCCATTCTCTGAAGGCGGGCTTCGAGTTCATGGTGATCCACACCGAAGACAACGACGTGAATCCGCTGTACGGGCAGGATCTGTATAACGGCAACTTCTCCTGCATCCCGACGGCTCCGGCCAAGGTCTGCACGCCCGCGCAAGTGTCCGTGAACAGCACCTCCGCCGCATCGTACGCGCTCTCTGACTTTATGTTCGGAGCGCGCAGCGACTATCAGCTCGCCAGCCTGTTCGTTGCCCAACTCCGCAAGCGAATGTACTTCGGCTTCCTCCAGGACGATTGGAAAGTGAACTCGAAGCTAACGGTCAATATCGGGCTTCGCTACGAATACGGCACGCCATATTGGGAAGCGACCAACCGCCTTTCGAATATCGATCCTGTGAGCGGAACCATCATCCAGGCCAAGGACGGGGGCATCGAGGATCGCTCGCTGGTAAAGCCGGACCGCAACGATTGGGCTCCGCGGCTTGGGATCGCGTACAGCCTGAATCCGAAAACTGTCATTCGCACCGGCTACGGCATCAGCTATATCCATTTCAACCGCGTGGGTAGCGGAGACCTGTTGCCGCTGAACGGACCGCAAGTGGTTTCGGCGCTCGTGAACCAGGCGGACGTGTTCGGGACGCCGTCTTTCCTGCCGACCCAAGCCGGCTATCCGGCTGGCTTGGTCGCGCCCTCAAAGCTCAATCCGCATATCGCGAACCTGATCTACCTGCCGCCCGACACGCGCGACGGCTACGTCCAGAATTGGACGTTCACAGTGCAACGCGAGCTGTTCAAAGACACCGTGATCGATCTCGGCTACGTCGGCAACAAGAGCACCAACCTGGTGACGATCGTCGATTACAACCAGGCGCGTCCGCTGGCGGCTGGTGAAACGCTGGCGACCAGCCCGCTGCTTTCGCGCCGTCCGTTCCAGGCCTTCGGACCCATTACCACGGCGTGGGCGCATGCGTTCGCGAACTACAACGCTTTTCAGGCGCGCGTCGAACATCGCGGCAAGAAGGGCCTCTACTTCCTGAATTCGTTCGTGTACGGAAAGGCCATCGACAATTCCGGCCAGTCGCTCGAATCGCAGGGTGCGGGCGGCCACCCCAGCCCGCAGAATTTCTACAACCTGGCCGCCGAGAAATCGGTTTCCGACTTTAATCAAAAGTTCAACAACACCACGAGCTTCATTTTCGAACTGCCATTCGGACGCGGACGCCGCTATGGTTCGAGCATGAATCGCATCGTCGATCTCGGCGTCGGCGGCTGGCAGCTTTCCGCCATCAACAACGCATGGACCGGCCAGCCGCTCAATCTGAGCTATACGCCGAACGCCTCGCAACAGGTCACCGTCACGCTATCCGATTTCCGCGGCGGACCCAGCTATCGGCCGAACGTCAACGGACCCGCCCTCACTCCCGGCGGCAACATCGACAACTACATCAATCCGCTAACGGTCACGGTGCCTACCGACATCACGCAGCCCTTCGGCAACGCCGGACGGAACGCCGTGATCGGCTACGGCTTCAATCAGCTCGACCTCGGAATCGGCAAGACGTTCTCGTTCTCCGAACGGATTCGCCTGCAGTTCCGCAGCGAGATGTTCAACGCGTTCAACCACACCAATTTCCGAAACGCGAACCTCAACCGGTCCGCTGCCGGATTCGGCCAGGTGCGCGCGGCGTTTCCGGCCCGGCAAGTGCAGTTCGCGCTGCGGCTCATGTTTTAGGCGGTCGCCTGAAGCGTCGTCCGAATTCGCTCAACCCCGCTCGCAAGAGCGGGGTTCTTCTTTGCGAAGTGCAACGGCGAAGCAGCTATCATGGTCAACAGGACTCCCCGACCTTGCCCCCGTACACTGCAGCCACGTCAAAAATGATCGAGGGCCGGCGGTTCGTGCGCTACCTGATGGCGTTTCTGATTGCACTGCTGGTCTTTTCTTTTGCGGGGTGGTTTTGGACCAAGGCGAATCGGTCCACCAAACAGCAGATCGGCATTCCAATGCAGGCTCCGCCGGACCTCGATCCATCCAAGGCGCGCGACCGCCAACCCTAGCGGAAATGTTCACATAAACAATCCTTCACCTTCCCCGATCCAGTGCGATACTAGGGCAGTGTCACGGACCCGCGACCTCGAGCAGCGCCTCGACTACACCGAACTCCAACTCCGAGCCGTGCAACGCGTCAGCCGCTTCATGGCCCGTGAAATGTCCCTGAACGAAGCGCTTTCGCGTATCGTTTCTCTGATTGCGGAATTTATGTCGTCGGATTCCTGCCTCCTGTATCTGGTCGAAAACGATCAGCTGGTGCTGTGCGCCTCAAGCGTTCCGAATCCCGCCGCGATTGGCAAGATCCGCCTCAAACTCAGCGAAGGTCTCACCGGCTGGGTGGCTCGCGAACGCCGTCTGCTGGCCATATCTCGCGAGTCGTACACCGACCCGCGTTTCAAATTTTTCGGTGATCTGCCGGAAGACACTTTCGAAGCTTTCCTTTCGGTGCCGATCCTGGCGCGCAACCGGATGCTCGGTGTTATCAACGTGCAGCATCGTGCCGCGCACAGCCATACCGGCGGCGAGATGGAATTGCTTTCGACCATCGGTGAGCAAGCCGGATGCCTGCTGCTGCTTTCGGGCCTCGATTCCGCCCTCTTGAATCCGGTCGAAGCCGTGCGATCCGCGGCTCCTTCCGCGCCGATCTCGTAATCAAGTCCGCTACCATGAAAGCCTGAATGC
This sequence comes from Bryobacterales bacterium, assembly GCA_038210135.1. Taxonomy (GTDB): domain Bacteria; phylum Acidobacteriota; class Terriglobia; order Bryobacterales; family Bryobacteraceae; genus JBBQWZ01. Next base: position 71,462 of record JBBQWZ010000015.1, on the reverse strand, counting down.
TTCAGCGCGTAGAATCTTCGATAGGCCCTGTCGCCCTGATCGCTATCTTTTTCTTAGCCTTCGGAGCCAATGCGCAGGATCCGCCGAAGCTACCGGATACGCCCAAAGCACCGAGTTGGAAGCTCGACTACTTTTACGACAAGGACCGCTCCTCGCTGACCGTCACCGACGCGGTATTCGTCTCGCCCACCAAGGCGATTCTCGCCGGCACGATCGAGGAAAAGCAAAAGCAGCGTTCCGTCATTGGGCATTCGCTCGATGCCGGCAAAACCTGGAGCTTCGAGAACATCAAGGAAGTTCCGGTGGCGCTGTTCTTTCTGAATGAAACGCAGGGCTGGATGGCGACACAGAAATCGATTCAAGCCACCAGCGACGGCGGACGAACATGGAAACGCCAAAATCCACTGGGCGGAATGCGGCGGCTGTATTTCCTCGACGCGAAGCGCGGCTTCGCGATCGGCGCGCCGAAGGCGGCGTTTGAGACCAGGGACGGCGGCGACTCCTGGGTGCCGATCGAGGAAGCGCAAAAACCCCAGTCGAATCCCGACTACACGGCGTACGAAACCATCGACTTCGCTGCCGGAAAATACGGCGTCATCTTCGGCTCTTCCTATCCCGCGCGGGCCAAGTCGCCCGTGCCGGATTGGATCGATCCCCAGCGCGCGGCTTCCATCCGCCAGGTGCCGACCCTGACCATTCTGTTGAGTACGATCGACGGCGGAGAAAACTGGAAATCTTCCACCGCGCCGCTGTTCGGACATCCGGTCTCCACCACGATTTCGAAGCTCGGATTTGGGCTGACGGTGTTCCGCTATGACAACCAGTTCGAAGTTCCGAGCGAAGTCTACCGCACGGAGTTGACCGGTTCGGCCAAAATTTCAATCGCCTTTCGCCAGAAAGATCGCCTGGTCACCGACGCCTATATTCGCGACGATGGTACTGCTTTTCTCGCAGCCGTCGAACCGCCGGGAGCGGCGCCTGTGGTGGCGATTCCCGCAAAAATCAAGATGCTCATCGCGCGTGACGGCAAGACCTTCCTCGAGACCAAGGTGGACTACCGCGCCACCGCGCGATCAATCTTGTTCTGCCCGTTTGGCAACATGGTTTGGGCGTTCACCGACACGGGTATGCTCTTACGGCTGGTGGAGTGAGCTTTTCCACAGAATATTCTCGCGTGTCTGCCTGAGGGATCGATCGGCTTCTTGGATTTCAGCCGAAATCGGCCCGGGGGCGTCCCACGCCGTTTCTGTGAAACGATGGAGAGCTTCAAAGCTCCCCATGGAGTACGTTTTGAAAAGTCCGAGGAGGAAAACGGAGTTTATATGATGAAAACAATTCGCTACTTACTATTGACCGCGCTCGCAGCCGGAGCTGTGATGGCGCAGCCCAGCATTAATCTCGTCGAGAATGCAGCCAGCAACCTCGCGCCCGGCCTGCCGAATGCAGCCGTCGCACAAGGCTCCATGCTGGTGCTCAAGGGCGCAAAGATGGGACCTACTTCGGTTGTGGTCGCCAGTTCGTTCCCGCTCCAGACGACGCTGGCCGGCACCTCCGTCAAGGTGACCGTCGGCGGAGCGTCCAAAGATTGCATCCTGTATTACTCGCTCGATTTCCAGGTCGCTTGCATTCTGCCGTCCTCGACTCCAGCCGGAACCGGCACCGTCACGGTCACTTATAACGGTCAAACCAGCGCGAGCGCGCCCATCACCGTGGTCGCGAATAACATCGCGATCTACACCCTCGACAGTTCCGGAACCGGGGCCGCCGTCGCCACCTTCCAGGTTCCGCCGAGCGGCGGTCCTTATGTATCGCCCAGCAACGCCGCCAAATCAGGCGATACCGTCATTCTTTGGGCCAACGGACTCGGTCCGGTGAATTCGGACGAGAGCCGGCCGGCCGTCCAGGCGGATCAGTCGAGCGTTCCGCTCGAAGTCTACATCGGCGGCAAGCAGGCGACGGTTCTGTTCCGCGGGCGCAATGGTTGCTGCTCGTCGGTGGACACCATCTACGTCGCCATCCCCGCCGGAGTCACCGGCTGCGTCACGCCGGTCACGATGAAGATCGGCAATCTGGTCAGCAACACCGCCACGCTGCCGCTCGGAACCTCCGGTAAGAATTGCACCGCCACCCAGCCTGGCGTTTCGGATACCGACATCTCGCGCTTCCTTGGCCAAGGCACGATTTCGTTCGGCGGAGTTTTCCTGTCTCGCACGATTGTCAATACGGCCAGCTTCATTCCCGGACAGCCGCCGACGACCACTCGCTCCGATGATGGCAGCGGGTTCTTTGCCAAAGTGAACTTCGCAGGCAGCAATGCCTTCGCTTCCGGACTCGATATCAGTTCCTACGGAGCCTGCATCGTGACCACATACTCCGGGCAAACCGCTCCGCCGAGTGTGCAGTCCACTCTGATCACCCTGGACGCGGGCCCGTCGATCGGCGTCAACGGGCCGGCGGGCTCGAAGACGCTGGCCAAGTCGGTGCAAAACATTCCGACGATCGGCAACTTCATCAGCTACGGCGCCAAGCTCGGAGCGGGCGTCGCTGGCAATTATCTCGATGCCGGAGCCTACACATTTACGGGCCCGGGCGGTCCGGACGTTGGCAGCTTCACCGCGCGCCTCACCCTTCCGGCCACTCTCACCTGGACCAACGCGGCTGCGGTGGCGACAGTGGTTCGCGCCAATGGAGCGACGGTGACGTGGACTGGAGGTGATCCTGCAGGGTACGTCCAGATTTCCGGCAACAGCACGGTGGTCTCGGATTCAAGCGCCGTTTTTGCTTCGTTCACCTGCAACGAGCGGACCAGCGTCGGCCAGTTCACCGTACCCCCAGTCGTTCTGCTCGCCCTTCCGGCGAGTACGTCGATTCAGGGCTTCGCCCTGCCTGGATCCATGACCGTCAGCGGAGTGTCCACGGTGGGCACGTTCACCGCGACGGGCATTGATTATGGCTCGGTGTCGAGCAGCGCCGCGACAACCAACAGCGTCACGTTCCAGTAAGCAGCCAGCAGAGCCCCGCCCGCTAAGGGCGGGGCTTCCCCCAACCGAGGCGCGCCCCTAGGTCGCGCTCACCACCGTAGGTCGCGCTCACCACCCTAGGTCGCGCTCACCACCGTAGGTGGCTCTCTCTACCGCCCGGACTGAACCCGGAGCGTAAGCGACGGGACCTGCAATTCCAACAGACTCATTAGGTCGCGCTCAGCAACTTCAGCACTGAACCGCGACCGTCAGGGAGCGGACTTTCATTTCCGTCCCTCAAACTCAAGGCGTGTTAAGAAGTACGCTCCCTGACGGTCGCGGTTCGGTATTAGGCGTCAATCGAACAATCCCCTGGCACTTTGTTTTATCCACAAAGAATCCACCGATCGAAGCCTGTAGATCACTGATTCAAAAGGACAACTAAGTTGAGGAAATGCCGTCATCCAATCATCTTTTTCATTGACGGAATCCAAAATCGGGTGCATCCTGAATACGGTTCCAAGAGGTTCATGGAACAGCGAGCCTGGCAGGAAGTAGCGGACTCCGAACGATGATCCGGCAGCGCGAGTGATTAAAAGCAGCGCGGTCGGGGAGCGAAGAGATATCGGGCAGACTGCGAAGGCATGCTTCTGAATCCGAAGCTGGACAGAGCCCTACGAGCCGAAAGGATTGAGAAATCCTGACGGGGAGGGGAAGACCAGTGGCGAGTTCAGAGCCGTGGTAAGTGGAAGCGGTAACGGCCGGTTGGTGGAGAATCACCCCCGCCGCCTCAAAAGGGCGGATCGCAGTCAGCGAAAGGGTGAGGAGTCAACATGGCGAACGGATCGCGGAAATTCGTCACGGTGGTGAGGAAGTGGTAGGCCGGGAACTTCGACCCTACCGCGGAGGCGACTCGCAAGAGAGCAGCCGCTGTGGGCGAGCGAAAGGCCGCTTCGAGTCACCAGCGTCAATCAGAAGAGTGGGCGCGGGCGAACTCCCGAGCGTTGATCCGCAGACGGCAAAAACCGTCGGCGGGGAGCAAAGGACCAAACGCCACGACAACTTCTGACTGCCATGTTTTCGATCGTGCATGACGATCGGGAGACGAGCTGGTCCGGTGGGTCACTTGGAACCATTTTCTTTTTCTGGCCCTCTCTTTTATAGACCTTTGGAAGCAAGACGCCAATTAAGTGCGCATACACCGTCGGTGCGGATCTCCATCCTGGCCCGGTGCCTTGTTTTACCTCTCGCGCGTCCCCCATACCTCAATCCAGCACCGAACCGCGACCGTGAGGGAGCGGACCTAGGCCAGCACCGAACCGCGACCGTAAGGGAGCGAACCTAGGCCAGCACCGTCGATCCAGCACCGAACCGCGACCGTGAGGGAGCGGACCTGGGCCAGCACCGAACCGCGACCGTGAGGGAGCGGACCTCGGCAAGGTGCGATATTGGCTTACGCAAGGCCATGCGATAATCGCGTCTACCTTGCGAACTCTTCTCTTCCTCCTCGCCGCCTCCCTCGCGTCCGCCCAATCCATCGACTGGGCAAAAGTGCAGGCCGAAAGCCTCCGCTATTGGACCGACCTCATCCGCATCGATACCAGCAGCCCTCCCGGCAACGAAACCAAAGCCGCTAAATACCTGCAAGCCATCCTCGAGAAGGAAGGCATTGCGGTCAAGCTCTTCGGTCCAACTCCCGACCGAATGAGTCTGGTCGCGCGCATCAAAGGCACCGGCTCGAAGAAACCCATCGCCGTCTATGGACACCTCGACGTCGTCGGAGTTCAGCGCGAACGCTGGTCCGAGGATCCCTTTGCCGCCAAAGTCATCGACGGCTTTGTGTGGGGGCGGGGCAGCGTCGACGATAAGGACAACGTAGTTGCTTCGCTGATGACCATTCTGCTTCTGAAACGCAGCGGCGTGGCGCTTGATCGCGACGTGATCTTTGTGGCGGAGGCCGACGAGGAAGCCGGTGGAAAGGACGGGATCTTGTTCCTCGTCGATAAACATTGGCCCGATATCGAAGCCGAATACTGCCTGGCGGAAGGCGGTGGCTTCGTTTCGAAAAACGGCAAACTCACGCACCAGAACATCCAACTCGCAGAAAAGAAAGTCCAGACCATGCGGCTGCTGACCAGCGGAACCGCCGGCCACGGATCGCAGCCGCGTCCGGATAATGCCATCGTCCGCCTCGCAAATGCGGTCGCGAAGATCGCCGCCTGGCAGCCTCCCATGCGGCTCAACGATATCACCCGCGCCTACTTCGAGAAGCTGGCACTGATCTCCACTCCGGAGGAAGCCGCGCGGTTCAACGGCGTTACGAATCCGGCGAAGTCCGCGGCGATTCAGGAATACTTCCGCCAGAACGATATCTTCCACAACTCCGTCCTGCGGACCACCATCAGCCCCAACATCATCCAAGGCGGATTCCGCAACAACGTGATTCCGTCCGAAGCCTCGGCGATCCTCGACATCCGCGCGCTGCCGGATGAGGACATGGAGAAGTTCCGCGCCGAAATGGCGAAAGTGATCAATGATCCGCTGGTCAAAATCGAACCATACGGCACCCAAAATCTGACAGCTCCGGCGGGAACGATGAACACGGAACTCTATAGGGTTCTTGAATCCGTCCAGAAACGCATGTTCCCGGGCACGGTGACTCTGCCCCTCATGCAGACCGGCGGCACCGACATGGGCGCGCTCCGCCGCAAGGGCGTGGCCTGTTACGGAGTCGGCATCGAACGGCCGATCGAAGACGCGATCCTGCACGCCGCCCATAGCGACAACGAACGCGGAAAAGTTTCCGGTCTCCACGATTTCGTCCGCTATCAATACGAAGTCGTCGCCGAGATGGCGAAGAAGCGATAGCGCAAAGGTGGCATAGGCCTCCGGCCTGTGCATGTAGGAGTGGCATAGGCCTCCGGCCTGTGCATGTAGCGAGTGGCATAGGCCTCCGGCCTGTGCATGTAGCGAGTGGAGGCCTCCGGCCTGTGCCCGATCCGCTGACCTCCCCGACAGCCGCGGGTTATCATCGTTGGATCATCGATCGTCGCCGCCAAATCTGCGTCGGATTTGCTCGGCTTCTGAAAGGCCACCTTGCCCCTGAAGAAGTTCATCCCGATCCTGTTGCTGGCGGCACTCTGCTCCGCCGAGACCTACGACGCCTCCTATTTCAAGGCCCTGAAATGGCGCTCCATTGGACCCCTGCGCGGAGGCCGTTCCATCACCTCCGCCGGCAGCGACGCGCGTCCGCTCGAGTATTTCTTCGGCGCCGTTGGCGGCGGCCTCTGGAAAACCACAGACGGCGGAACCACCTGGAAGCCCGTCACCGACGGCCAGATCGCCAGTTCCTCCGTCGGTGCGGTCGCCGTGTCCCCCTCGAATCCGGACATCCTCTACATCGGCATGGGCGAAGTCGAACTGCGCGGCAACATCATGCAGGGCGACGGAATCTACCGCTCGACCGACGCCGGCAAAACCTGGAACCACGCCGGACTCGCCGACAGCCAGACCATCTCGCGCATTCGCATCCATCCCACCAATCCGGACATCGTCTACGTCGCCTCCTTCGGCCATCCGTACGGCCCCAATCAGGAGCGCGGAATTTTCCGCACCCGCGATGGCGGCAAGACCTGGAAACGCGTTCTGTTCCGCAACGACCGCGTGGGCGCGGCGGATCTCTCGATGGACCCCAACGATCCCAGCGTCTTGTTCGCGTCCCTGTGGGATGCCAATCGAACTCCCTGGAGCCTGACCAGCGGCGGTCCCGGATCCGGCCTCTTCAAGACCACCGATGGCGGTGAAACCTGGAAAGAGATCACTCGCAATCCCGGCCTGCCGCAAGGTGTCATCGGCAAAATCGGCGTCTCGATCTCCGGCGGAGATTCGAGCCGCGTCTACGCCATCGTCGAAGCCGAGGACGGCGGCGTGTATCAATCGAACGACGCGGGCAACACTTGGACACGCGTCTCCGAGGATCGCCGCGTGCGCCAACGCGCGTTTTACTACTCGCGTATTTACACGGATCCGAAAGCGAAAGATGCGATCTACATTCTGAACACGTCGTTCTTCAAGTCGATCGACGGCGGCAAAACCTACAAGGCGATCCCGACTCCGCACGGCGACAACCACGATCTCTGGATCGCGTCGAACGACACCAACCGAATGATCAATTCGAACGACGGCGGCGGCAACGTCTCGGTCAACGGCGGCGCGACTTGGACCGGACAAGCCTACCCGACTGCGCAGCTGTATCATATCGCCACGACCAAAGACGTGCCCTATCACGTCTGCGGAGCGCAGCAGGACAATTCCACCATCTGCGTTTCGAGCGAAGCGCCGCGCGGCGGCGGTGGTGGAGGCGGCGCCGGCCGGACCTCGCCCGTCATGTACGCGGTCGGAGGCGGTGAAAGCGGCTACATCGCGCCCGATCCGAAGGACCCGAACTACTTCTACGCGGGCAGCCAAGGCGCGCTACTGACCAAGTACGACCGGCGAAGCAGTTGGACCCGTGACATCCAGGTCTATCCGCTGTTCTTCTCCGGCCAATCCGCGTCGACGTTGAAAGAACGTTGGCAGTGGACCTTCCCCATCGTCTTCTCGCCGCAGAATCCAAACACCCTGTACACCACATCGCAGCACTTGTGGCGTACTACCAACGACGGACAAAGCTGGGAGCGGATCAGTCCGGACCTTACGCGCGCCGACCCCAAAACTCTCGGCGATTCCGGCGGCCCCATCACTAAGGATCAGAACGGCCCCGAAATCTACGCGACCATTTTCACCGTGGCTCCGTCGTTCTTCGACGCGAATACGATCTGGACAGGCTCGGACGACGGATACGCGCACATTACCCGCGATGGCGGTAAGAATTGGACCAAAATCACTCCCCAGGGTCTGCCGGATTTCGCCCGCATTTCTTTGATGGACGCCTCCCATCACAAACCTGGAACCGCCTATCTTGCCGCCAAGCAGTATCAACTCGATGACCGGCGTCCGTATCTTTATAAGACCTCCGACTTCGGCAAGTCCTGGACCAAGATCGTGGACGGCATTCCCGCCAACGCCTTCACGCACGCGATTCGCGCGGATCCCAAGCGCGCCGGCCTGCTCTACGCCGGCACCGAACACGGCATCTACGTTTCGTTCGACGACGGAGCCAAGTGGCAGTCGCTGAACCTGGATTTGCCGGACACCCAAGTCTCCGACATCGTCGTCGAAGAAAACGATCTCGTGATAGCGACCCACGGGCGCTCGTTCTACGTCCTCGACGGAATCGCCGGCTTGCGGCAGATGAATTCGCAGATCGCGACCGCGGCCGTGCATCTTTTCGCCCCCGCCAACGTAGTTCGCTCCGTCATGCCCGCGAACTTCGATTACTACCTCAAAGCCGTTCCAGAGAAGTTGACGATCGAAATTCTCGACTCCAAAGGAGCGCTCGTGCGCAGCTTCGTCGCCACTCCCGAAGACGACAAGAAGAAGCCCAGCGCAGCGGGCGGCGAGGACGAAGACGACCCGCGCGGGCGAGCTCCGAAGCCGCCCACGCGGCTTGTCGGCTTGAACCGGTTCACGTGGGACCTCCGTTATCCGGGCGCCAAAACGTTCGAAGGCATGGTGGTCTGGAGCGCGAATCCGGCTGCCGGGCCCATGGCAACTCCGGGGAAATATCAGGTCCGCCTGACCGCCAACGGCGAGACCAAGACGGTTCCGCTCGAAGTCCTGATCGATCCGCGCCTCAGAGATATCTCGCAGAAAGACCTCGAAGAGCAGTTCCAGCTCGCCAGCCAGGTGCGCGACGCCTTCAGTGAAGCGAATGAAATGGTGATCCGCATCCGCGCGATCAAAAAGCAAATTAAGGATCGAAACGACAAAGCCAAGGATCCAGCTATTGCCGCGGCGGGCGAGCGCTTGGAAACGCGGCTCAGCCGCGTCGAGGAAGAGGTTTACCAGGTCCGCAATCGGAGCAATCAGGATCCGCTGAACTTCCAGATCAAGCTCAACAACCTTATCGGAGCGCTCGCGCGCAGCATCATGACCGGCGACGCCCGGCCCACCGACCAAGCCTACGTCGTGTTCAAGGAACTGTCGGAGCGGCTTGCCGCCGAACAGGCGAAGTTGAAAGCCGTCCTCGACAGCGACCTCAAATTGATGAACGACGCTCTGGCCGCCAAAGGGCAAGCCGTCATTCAGTTGCCGTAGAATCGCAATCACGCGAAACGCGGACACGCTCGCCGCGCTCCTCATGTTTCATGAACTCTTGATACGGGTTCGCGCTCACTTGCGCGTATCCAATTGAGCAGAGGTCGCCCGGAGGAAAATCAAATGATTCGACTGTTATCCATGGATCTTGACGGCGTATGCCGCAGCGGGGCCAGCGTCTCTGTCGCGAGCACGATCCCGTCGAGCGACACCTTGGTTTCGATCGTTCTGCCCGTCGGCTCCGGCTTCAAAGCGCGGAACCAGGATGGCGATGTCCGCACGATTCAGGATTCGTTGAATAAGATTGATCCCTTCCGTGGCGGTCCCGTCGTCAAGTTGAAGGTGGACGGCATTTGCGGATCCAAGACGAACAAGGCGATCACCGATTTTCAGTTCAAGCAATTCGGATTTTCAGGCACCGACGGACTCGTCGAGCCGGACAAGCAGACTATTCAGCGAATCAATCAGATTCTGTTTTCGAACTTGCCCGTCGATCCCGCGGAACAGGCCGCTATCAAAACGAAAATGACCTCGCACCTGGATTTGGTCCGCACCGCGGTGCGGACCGCCACCGTGAGCGCGCTGACGGCCCTTACGCCGGTGGGTGGTCTCGATTTCGGCCAGGCGGCCGCGAACGATCGCCTGAACCGCCATTTCGCCCTCGATCGGCCCGGTGGCCCGGATCGCGACTCTACGATTCAGAATATCGTCAAGGTCTTCAATATGTACTCGACCGTGCTGGTGATGCCCGGGGCTCTCGGCGCGGGCGCGTTCGAAATGGATCCGACCGGCGATCCGCGCATCGCGTTCACCTTCACCAACGGTTTTTTCCATCAAGGCGAAATCAACGAGAAGCTGAAGCTCGACGAAGGGCGTATCTACCTGGGACGCCGTGCATTCTTCGCGCTGACCGATAGCGAATTCTGCGCCTTCATCATGCTCCACGAGATGGCGCACTTCGTCGGATTTCCCGGCGGCAGCGGAATCGTTGACAACGGGCGCGGCTGGTTTACGGATTCGACCATCGCCGCGCTCAACGCGGACAAGCGTCTCCACAATGCGGATTCCTACGCGGCTTACGCCACCGAATGCCGGACAGGTAGCGCGGTGAAGCCGTCTTACGTCAAAGCCAGTAGCACGTCGCGCTAAGTTCCTGGAGCGATTAAGAACCAGCACTGGAACGCCCTGTTTCTTTTGCCGAAGTCGGTATCGCGCACAGTTCATAGCAGCGACCGAAGGAATAGCGTATTCTATTAAAAGAGCAGCGCCCCACCCGGCCTAGCTCTTTCAGGCCGCTAGACTAAGACCGGCTTCCTGAATAGCGTTTTTCTTAGCAATTTATTTCAGGAGCCACAACATGTCAGCACTCAGAGGCGACTCCTCGCGTCATCACCGCCTGCGCAAGAAGAAGATCCGCAACCGCGCGAAAATGCGCGATTTCAAGAAGCAGCTCGAAGCCGCGGCCCCTCCGGCAGCGCCCGCTACCGAAGCTAAGAAGTAACTCATCTTTCATGAGCGCGGCCTGCAGGGCCGCGCTTACGAAATTTCAAACCTGGATTGAACCCCGACCGTAAGGGAGAGGAACGACCGGGTTTTGACCCCGACTCATCAGGCCTTCCTCCGCTCGGATTCCGATGAAGCTTTCGTCGATCTCCCCCGTCCTTTGCGCTCCCGACCGCTACCAAGATCTCCCTCAAATTCCAGCTGTCTTTCTGATTTGGCCTCACGCGGTCGATGGCCAACAAGGCCGTCCCTACCTCGCGCGCACCGACCTGTTGCGCCGTCGCGTCGCCCGCCTGCTCGCTCCCCGAATCCAGCCCAGCCGCATGCTCAACCTGCGTGACGTCGCCGAGCGAATCGAATACTGGCCCGTCTCTTCCAAGCTCGAAGGCTCGCTGACCCTCTACGAACTCGCGCTCGAACACTTTCCCGAATCCTACCGGAAGATCGCCAAGATTCGCCCCGCGTCGTTCGTCAAGCTGACTCTTTCGAACGCTTTTCCGCGCACGCTCGTGACATCGCGGATTGGCGGCGGAAATGGAATTTACTACGGTCCCTTTCGCACTCGGGCTGCCGCCGAGGAATTCAACGCGCAGTTCCTCGACCTGTTTCAGATCCGGCGCTGCCAGGAGAATCTGGAACCAGCGCCCGAACACCCTGGTTGTATTTATGGCGAGATGAATCTCTGCGCCAGACCTTGCCAGCAAGTCGTCAGTGCAGCCGAGTACGCGACCGAAGTCGCACGCGTGGCCGCCTTTCTGCGAACCGGCGGCACATCGCTGCTCGATGGGATCAGCGCGTCGCGCGAGCGCGCCAGCGCCGAAATGGAATTTGAAGACGCCGCCCGCCATCACAAGCGTCACGAGCGCGTGGAGCAGGTCCTCAAACTGCGTGACGAACTCAGCACCGAATTGACCCGCCTGTACGGCGTCGCCATCACGCCGGTCCTCGACTACACCGCGCCCGGGTCGGCCATCGGCGCCGTGGACCTGCGCTTCCTTGCCGAAGGCTGTTGGTTGAAGCCCGTTCGCTTCGAGCTCGCTCCCGTTGCGAGTGATGGGCAGATCAGTCTGCCCGCCTCCATGGATGCGCGTGTGCGTGAGATTCTCAAAGACCTTCCGAAACCAGAGGGAGATCGCGAAGAGCACATCGCGCTGCTCGCTCGTTGGTATTACGCCAGCTGGCGCGACGGCGAATGGCTGTCGTTCGATCGGTTCGAAAAGATTCCGTACCGCAAGCTCGTGAACGCCATCGCGCGCGTCGCCAAGGACCTACGCGGAACGCCCGCCGCGCCGCCTGCCGTTACTTGATCCCGCATCGAGCGGCCACCGCCAACTCCGCAGAAACTTCACAAAATGTTTCTGGACAGGCAGCGAGCAGTGGCCCGCCGCCAGCGCATACCCCACCCGGCGGAACGCCTTCGGCTGAATCGGAAGAATGACGCAGCCGGTCTCACGCCGCGCCGCCAGCTCGGGCACTAAACTGATTCCGAAGCCGCCCGCCACCATCGCGAAAATGCTCGAAAGATGGTCGCTCTCGAACGTATTGACGAACTGCGCGTTCGCGCGGCTGCACGTCGTCAGCACCTCGTCGCGCAAGCAGTGGCCTTCGCGCAGCAAGAGCATCCGCTCTTCGGTGAGGCATGATAGGTCGATAATCTTCTCTTTCGCCAATGGATGAGTGGGCGGAATCGCGGCGACCAGGGGCTCGCGAAACAATTCACTGCACACGATCTCGCTGTGCCGGATCGGCAGCGCCACGATCGCCACATCCAGGTCGCCGGCACGCAGGCCGTCCACGATCCGCTCCGTCGTCAACTCGCGGATGTCGAGGTCAACCTTCGGATAGAGCGCGCGGTAGCGCGCGAACACGTCGATCATCGAGTACGGCAGGATTGTCGGGATCACTCCCGCGACGAGTACGCCTTGATCCTCGGCCTGCAGCGAATCGAGCGTCTTGCGCGCAATGCGCATCTGGCGCAAGATGGCTTCCGCTTCAGGTCGCAAAGCCTCGCCGTAACGAGTCAGGCGGACGGAGCGCCCAAGCCGGTCGAGCAGCGGAACGCCCAATTCCGTTTCGAGTTTCTTGATCTGTTGCGAGAGCGAAGGCTGGGCCACACCCTCTTCCTCGGCAGCGCGGACGAAGCTCCCGGCGCGCGCGACGGCCAGGAAATAGCGGAGCTGATGGAGTTCCATCTGTACTTTGACTGTAGCGGTTTCCCTCTTATCGCGGTGCGGATTCAGACCGTCGGCGAGCCCGACGCGCGACCCGTTTCCGTTCGCCGCGGATGGGCGGTTCGTCCCGTCGCCTGGGGCGGGGGCCTTCGCAGTTGCTACACTGACCCCGTGAAATTCGAAACTCTGGCGATTCATAGCGGCCGCCACGTCGACCCGCTGACGAAAGCTGTCGCGCAGCCGATCCATCTGTCGAGCACCTTCGAGCGCGATCCCGATGGCGAGTACACCAGCGGCTTCAGTTACTCGCGCGATAACAACCCCAACCGCAAGGCGCTCGAAACTTGTCTCGCCGTGCTCGAAGGCGGAAAGGAAGGACTGGCCTTTGCATCCGGCCTTGCCGTGGCGACTGCCGTTCTGCAAGGCTTGCAGCCCGGCGATCACGTCATCGTTCCGGACGACGCGTATTGGGCCCTCCGCAAAGTCATCGGCGACGTCTTCGCACACGCCGGACTTGTTATCGATTACGTGGATATGACCAACCTCGACGCCGTCCGCGCCGCGATCCGGCCTACGACGCGTCTCGTGTGGATGGAGTCGCCGTCGAATCCATTGCTTAAGATCACCGACCTGGCCGCCGTATCCGCGATCGCGCGCGAAGCGAAGGCTATCAGCCTTTGCGATGGAACCTTCGCCAGTCCTGTGCTTCAGCGCCCGCTCGATCACGGCGTCGATCTCGTCATGCACTCGACCACCAAGTACATCGGAGGTCACAGCGACGTCGTCGGCGGAATTCTGGTGACCAAGCACGACAGCTACCTGTTCGAGCGTGTCAGTAAATCGCAGAAATATGGCGGCGCGGTTCCCTCGCCGTTCGACTGCTGGCTCGCGCTGCGCGGCGTCGATACCCTCGCCTACCGCGTACGTGCACACTCGGAGCACGCGCGCATTCTCGCGGATTATCTGCAGGCGCATCCGCTGATCGAAAAGGTTTATTACCCCGGTCTTGCGGAACATCCCGGCCACGCCGCCGCTGCACGCCAGATGCACGGCGGCTTCGGCGGCATGCTGTCGATCCTCGTCAAGGGCGGTCGCGCCGAAGCGGTCAAGGTGGCCGCCAGCGTCCGCGTATTCATCCGCGCAACCAGCCTGGGCGGCACCCACAGCTTGATCGAGCATCGTGCGTCGGTCGAAGGTCCGACCTCGAAGACGCCCCAGAACCTGTTGCGCTTGTCCGTCGGCCTCGAGCATCCAGACGACCTGATGGAGGATCTGGACGCGGCGTTGCGAGCGAAATAAATTAGCGGCGTGATTGCGCGGCGACCCACGCGGGATACTCGCGGCTCAGCAGCTGTGCGGGCCGGTCGCCGTACCAGCCGTATCCATTTCGACGCTCGTATTTCTTGAGTCCGTCATGGCCGCGACGTGGCGATGCAAAGAGCCATCAACTCGGCCATCAGAAAATGAACCTGGCGCCGATCTGGATCGTGCGGGTACGATTCGCCTGCGCCGTAATCGTGCCGAACGCCGCGTTCGTCGCCGTCGTGTTCGGAGCCGCGAATACAGGGTGATTCAGGACGTTATACGCTTCACAGCGAAGCTGCAGCGCCATCTTCTCGCGGATCGCAACCCGCTTCGTGACCGACGGGCTCCATTCGTTAATGCCGTCCTGTCGCAGGTTGGGGAACGTAGTCGAGAAGGTCCGGATGTGGAACTGGAATTGGTCCGCGGCCTTCGTCGCGAACGGCGCCGTATTGAACGCGCCGCTATTCGTGTTCCGATTGTTTAGCGCCAGGTCGCCCCCATAGTAAACGTAGTCGCCTGGGCTGTTCGTGCTGCCGTTCACCCACGAAATCGGCGCGCCCGTCTGATACGTATAGATGCTGTTGATGCCCCATCCGCCGATGGCGATGTCAACCAAACGGGACGACGTGCTGAAATGCTTGCCGCGGCCGAACGGCAGCTCATAGGTAGTCGCAAATACGAAGCGGTTGGGGTGGTCGAACGGCGAAATCCGCTTCTCTGGAGTGAGATCCGTATCGTTTAACCAGGTCATCCGTTCAATCAAATTCGACCGAATATAGTTGCCGATAAACGTCAGCCCGCCGGAGAAACGTTTCTGCAGGCGGACGTTGACGCTCTGGAAATACGAGCTGCCCGCCGGATTGTTCAACAGGATCACGCCA
Organism: Bryobacterales bacterium; assembly: GCA_038210135.1. Lineage (GTDB taxonomy): Bacteria > Acidobacteriota > Terriglobia > Bryobacterales > Bryobacteraceae > JBBQWZ01. Next base: position 56,444 of record JBBQWZ010000015.1, on the reverse strand, counting down.
CTGCTGCCGCTGCCCGTTCCCACCGGGAATTGCGGGAAGCGAGCCAGCAGCTGAGAGACCGTGGCCGACGTCGAATTCTGTGATGTCGCGAGGCCGGAGAATGGATTCGAGACGCTCGCCGTCAGCGCCGTGATCACCGCCTGATCGCGCGTCGCTTGTGTGCTCAGATATGGACGCGGAATCCCGTTTTCCTGCGTCACGAAGATCGGCAGATGGACGCCGTGGTTGCCCATATAGACGACCTCGAGGATCGTGCTCGCTGTAAACGTATGCTGAAACCCGAAATTCCAGCGCAAGGAATACGGATCGCGATCCTGCGGCTGAATGAACTGCACCGTCTGCCCTGCGAACGTCGCAAGCCCCGCGGAATCGCCTGCCGGTGCCTTGATGCCAGCCGGGAACGGATTGCTCAGCGTCGCGCTCGGGCTCAGGAAGTTGCTCGGCTGAACCAGCGCGGTGGTCTGGCTGAATCCATACTGCTGCAGAATCGGTTTCGTCGAATACGCCCCGGTGATCGCCATCTGGCTGATCACGATCGGTTGCACGAACATCGCGAATCCACCGCGAATGACGGTGTTGCCTTTCAGTTTCGCTGGCGTCCACGCGAAACCCACGCGCGGGCTGATGATGTGCGAATTCTGCTGGTACACCGAACCGTCTTTCGAGAACGTCAGTCCGCCCGGAACCTGGAAAGCTCCGACTGGAATCTGCGCGATCGGTTTGGCATTGTATGCCGCGATCGCAGCCGCGGACAGCGGGTTTGCCGTGGACTGGTCGAAGCCGTTTACTGTCCGATCGTATTTCTCGTGATAGGGAGCATCGTAATCGAATCGCGCGCCCAGGTTGATCGTCAGGTTGCGTCGGATCCGCCAGTCGTCCTGCACAAAAACCGCTGCGTATTTCTGGTAGTAAGCAGCCGACGTATTGAGGTCGTACGATCCGCTCGTCGGCAAGCCGAGCAGAAATTCCGCGAAGTCCTGGCCCTGCACGACAGCGGTCGACGCACTGCTCGTAGCGCGCACCCAACTATTGGCGTTGAATGAAAATGCGCCCGCCGAATTCGCGTAGCTGATCGTGTTCAGGTTGTATTGACGGACGTCCACACCCGCCTTGAGAGTGTGATTGCCTTTGATCGTCACCCAGGTGGCGAACAATTGCAGCGACTGCGAAGGCAATTGATCCGCCGCGTTGCTGCCCATGGTCGTGAACGCGGTGTTCGTGGCGAACCCGATATTCGGCAGTTGAGGATATTGCGAACTCCCCGCGATATATGCCGGAAAACCAGCCGCCGTGGCATCGAAGCCCGCGCTCGGGGAAGGATGCGCCTCGGCCATCCGCGTGAAGTTCAGGCGCACATCGACGACGTTGGTCGGATTGATCGTGTACACGTTGTCGAAGCTCAGGCCCCAATTTGCGCGCGTCAGAATCGAGCCGGTCGCGATGTTGCCGAAATAGTTGTTCTTGGTCTGGCGGTAATCCGTGTGGCGAACGTTGAAGAACATCCGGTCGCGATCGGTCGCATTGAAATCCACCCGCCCCAACTGGTTGTCATAGGTATCGGGCGTCGAGGCGGTGCTGCCGTAATTGTTCAGTCCGCCGGCGGTGCCAGCGAGGTTCGGCAGCGGCATGTACTTCAGGTAGGCTGCCGCAATGGGGCTGAATTGCGAGGAAGGAATGATGTTTCCGTTATACGGCTGACGCGTAACGACGGTGCCGTTCAGAGTCGCCGTGAACGGATTGTAGAGCTGATACTGTGAGCCCAGCTTTAGCAAGTCCGAAAACTGGCCGCGGCGTTGGGCATCGGTCGCCACGCTCAGAAACGTCGTATTCGGCTGGCTATCGCGCAAGCCCTCCCAAGCCGTAAACCAAAACAGGCGATTGCGGCCGTCAAATAACTTAGGAACGAAAATCGGCCCGCCCGCCGTCAAGCCGTACTGGTTGTAATGCGTTACCGGATTGCCGAGGCCGGCTTTGTTGTTGAAGAAATTATTCGCGATCAGCGTGTTCGGCTGATTGAATTCCCACGCCGATCCGTGAATCTGATTCGTGCCCGCCTTTAGCACCTGGTTCAACGTGCCGCCGCCCGTATGGCCGAATGCGGCGTCCGAATCGAAGGCCTTCACGCGAACTTCCTGCACCGCATCGGTGGGCGGGCTGTATGCCAGGCGGCCGTCCCAGGTGGCGTCAGGCGAGCCATCCACAAAAATTTCGTTGGACTGCGAAGGCGATCCGCCGATACTCCAGCCCGCCGCCGCGCCGCTGTCGAAGGGATGGATCAGCGAAGGCTGTCCGGTGGCGAGAACGCCGATCGAGAGCGATGCCAGCACCAGCGGAGTGCGGCCGTTCAGCGGCAAATTCTCCACTTCTTTCGTCGAGATCTCGCCGCCGACGGATGCGTTTTCAGAATTGATCAACGATACGTCCGCCGTCACTTCGATCGATTGCGACGTGTCGCCGACGTTCAGCTGGACATCCACCACCGGGTGGTCGCCCGATCCCACGTGAATGTTCTTGCGTACCGTTGCCTTGAAACCCGGCATCTTCACCGCGATGTCATAATCGCCCGGCAACACGAACGGAATCGTATATTGCCCCGTCGAATCGGATACCGTCTGCGATTTGGTTCCCGTCGCGGTTTGCGTAGCGACGATGCTTGCCCCGGGAATCAGGGCGCCCGCCTGGTCCGTGACAATACCGCTCAATGTTCCGCGGAATTCCTGTGAGAATGCCGTTGCGGTGAGCAGAACAAACGTGAGAAGAAACTTCATAAAGCTGTGACCCCTTGAAGCGGCTGGCGCCGCCCCGGTATGCGATGAGCTGTGCGAGGAAGAGATGATTTGCGCCGGTCGGCGAAAATCGGACGGTGAGTGTGCGGCACCTTTGCCCGCTTCGGCGGACGCAGGCTCCAGTCAAAAGTGACTGAAAAAGTTGCCAGCCGAATGGCCGGGCCGAAGGAGAACACGACGGTGTGTTTCATCCGCAAGACGTTAGAAATCCTCTATAAACTGCCCCGAATATATCGGGCATCGGGGACTCCGTCAAGCCATAAGATAATGAATGATGTGTTTAATTTTATTAAAGGATTGACGTCGAAACGACGTCGAACGATTTCAAGGAAAGCCTGCAGGACCGCTAATCTTGCGCTTTGCCGATCACGATCATCGCGATCTGGACGTCGCTAACTTTGACGTGATACACCCAGTCTTCGCCTTCCTTGTGAACGCCGGGCTTGAAGTCGGAGTCCTGCCGCCAGATGCTCAGAACAGCCGGATGAGGCGTGCCCGTCGTCTTACGGCTGAGATTCATCAGCGCGTCAAAATCGCTAGGCGCCTTCGGGTCGGTATCGGCCGCGGCGGGCGAGATCAACACAAAATCTCGTTGCGGCGACACACCCTGATGGTCGCCGTTAATCGGAAAATTCGCGTACCGCAGCGTGTAGACGCCCGCTTTGATGGTTTGCGCACGCCGATCCTGGCCCTTGCCCGTAAAACGTGCCGCCCCGACAATCGCCCCCACTGGAATCATCGGCAGCGTCACGCTGGACTCCGCGGACGCGGGCCCAGTGGGTAGCTTTGCCGTCATCCAAATCTCCATCGTGCCTTCAGGCCCAGCGACCTTGATGCCGTCTTTGGCCATCAACGAAGCGATCGGCGCAGCCAACTGCGGCGGCGGCGCGCCTGCCGGAGACGCCGTGTACTGGGCGAACAGCCCCGTTGCCGCCAGCGCGGCCAATGCGAAAACTTTCATCACTATGTATGATTCTACCGGGCCAGTAATGGTAGCAGGACTTTGTCGATTTCCGCCTCGTTTGCGCCGGTTTTTAGTGAAGGGATTTTCACGTCTTTGTGCAGGCTCCAGCGCTCCACGTGCTGCACGCCCGCTCCCGCCTGTACATCCGCCAGCGGTCCGACAGTCTCGAGTTCGAGAAACCGCTCGTTGGTGAACATCTCGAACGAGCATCCGAAATCCGGATACGTCTTCGACGGATCCGCCGTGTAGCGCTTAATAAACAGGTCGCCTCCGAGCAGGTACGCCGCGAAGGTGTCCTTATTGAACAACGCCACCTTCTGCGGTGCGCTCACCTTCACATCCTGCCGCAGCACAATGTATTTCTTCGTCAGCGTCCACCGCTTATCCGTAAAATCGGTGTAAGCCCACATCGTCAGCGGATTCGTCGGAAGCAAATTGTCCGCGTGCGACCCGCGCGCCGGAAAACCGGAGATCGCCGTCCCGCCCGGGGCCATCATCGTCAGAGCCCACGGCGCAAGGCGCTTCACCTTGCCCGACATATTGTGAATCCGGTGCGTCACTTCGACTTCGCCGCCCTTGTCCGCCAGCTTCAGGATGATCACCTTCTCGAGCCCGGTTTCCTTTTCCACCGGAGCCGTCAGCTCAATGCTATTCCCCTTGATCGCGGCCTTGACCGTCGAGTTATCGAGAGCGTAGGTGTCCGGCTTCGTCTCCGGAGCCATCCACAAACGATGACCGCCGCGTCCCACCCAAACCTTCTCGCCCGTCTTGCCCTGTTCTTCTTTGAACTCGGCAAACAGATTCTGTCCGCCCACGAATCCGTAGCGCAAAACGCGCGGTCCGACATCGGTCGAGACAATCAGCTCGACCTCGCCGTTCGACATCTTGTAACAATTCGGCCAGCCGGCATAGCTGACTTTCTCGATCTTGACGGCAGCGGCTACACTCATCGACAACAGGACTCCGATAGCGATCAGTTTAGACATTCGGCTCATTATGTCACGCGCCTCGCCGGCCTAACGGAAATGATCCCAGCCGCCCGAAGCAAGCGGCTCGCCGCAAAGGAGAATCTCGCGCGCCTTGGTGACCTCGCCGATGCGGAGCGCCCAAACCGGCGGACGCTTTCGTCGAGGCATGCTGAAAAGCAATTCGTAATCCTCTCCGGCATTCATCGCCGCCTCCAGCGAAGCGCCGCGCGCGGCCGGAACGTCGTCGATCCGCGCGCCGACGCCGGACGCGACACAAAGCCGCCGCAGGTCCATCGCAAGGCCATCGCTCAAGTCCATGCACGCCGAAGCGCGTCCGCGAAGCTGTTTGCCGTAATCGATTCGCGGTTCCGGCGTCCGGTTCTTCTTCCAGCCTCGCCCCAGCGGACCGGATACGTACAGCCGATCGCCCGGCCGCGCGCCGTCGCGAAGCAAAGCCTTGCCCTTGGGAACGCCGCCGCAACACATCACATCGGCGACAACCACAGGACCGCGCGAAAGATCTCCGCCGGCCAAAACAGTTCCCGTACGTTTGGCGAGATCCAGAAATCCGCGGAAGAAGCCGTCGCGCCATTTCGCCGTGGTCGATTCCGGCAGCGCCAGCGAGAGCAGCGCGAATCGCGGCTCCGCGCCCATTGCCGCAAGATCGCTTAGGCTTCGCACCAGCGCCTTATGACCGGCTTCCGCCGCCGTGAACGTCGCCCGCGTGAAGTGCACGTCCTCGATCAGCAAGTCCGTGGTGAAAACCAGATCCTCGTTCGCGCGCGGCCGGAACACTGCCGCGTCGTCGCCGATGCCGAGGACGATGCCAGACGCCGCCGCCGGCTTTCCCGCGGCACGCCGCAACGCCGCGACGATGTCGCCTTCGCCCACTCTACGAGGCTCCGAATACCAGGCCGGACGGAAGTTCTTCGCCGAAGATTCTGCCCATCGCGGCTAAATCGCCGCGCGCGTCGGACGCCAGATTCAAATCGGGGAATGTACGCCGGACCGCGTCGATCGACGCTGCTGGAAGGTCTCTGGCGGAATCGCCAGTCTGCCGCGCCAGCGCCAAAACGAATTCGCCTCTCTTGTCGTGCTTCAGAACCGCATCCACCCAGCGCGCCGCCGTCGAAGCCGGCAGCACTTGATTTGCCGGACCGTAGAACAGCGACCGCGCTCCCAGCCGAGCCAGGCACCACAGCGACGTTTCGACGAAATCGTTCTTCTTCAGCCGTGCGATCAACTCGTCGCCAAGTTGCGTCCGCACCTGCGCCGGAAGTAGCTCCAGCCCGGACCCTGCCCGCCACATTTCGCGTTCGAGACTCGCATTCAGCCGCGGCCGCTTGTTGCCTTTCGGGAGCAGCGATCCCGACAGCCGCTGATACACATCGCCCTGCTGATTCTTGTTCAGTCCGCCCGCGACGCGTCCCCAGAAAATCCACCATTCGATCTCGTTCTGCACCTGATTTGCAAATGTCAGGCCACCGGCATACACGCGCCGCGCGAGTTCGATCCGCAATTCGTCGCCCGGAAATCCGAATCCCGGCCGCAGGCAGAATCCGCAAAGATTCAGCCAGCGCAGTTCGTGCGCCGCGCCTCGTTTGCGTCCTTCGCTCAACTCAAGCATTTTGTCGGCAAGCGCGCGCATCGCCGAAAGCGGCCACGCGCCGCGTCCGATCGTTAACGTAGCTTCGAGCCGCCCCGGCAACTCGGTCGGCGGAAGCGTTCCCGCGCCAAACGTTTCCGCGACTAGTGCCAATGCTGCTTCGAGTGCTGAATCGGAAACCATCGCCACCGGCCGCTGCATTGCCGCCACAGCATTCGCCTTTTTCCGCAGCGCGAATTCCAGTTTGAACCGGTGCTCGCTGACTTTTGAATCCGCCCACACTTCAAGCGTGCCGACCTCAGTGAGCCGCGCGCCCAATTTCGCTGGAACCAGCCGCTCGCCCGATTTTCCGAATCGCAATACGGCTTCGAGTGGCGCGTGGACGTGCAGGTCCGTTCCGATCGCGCTTCGAGGAAATTCCACCACGTCGCCCAATTGATCCTCAGTTCGCGTCAGCGAACTGTACAGCCGGAACGAGACCGCCTTGTTCGCCACCAGCTGCAAATCGTCGCGATCCAGTTCGATCGACGAGCCTTCTTCGCTGCCGCGCGGCATCAGGCACAATGTCCGAATCGCCTCCGGAGCTTCGCCAGCTCCAATGAAATACGCACGCGGCAATCCGCCGCGAACCAGCAAGCCCGCGCCAGTCGAACGTACATACGAGTAATACGCCGCGCCGACCGCAACCGCCAAATCCAAGTCGCGATTCTCGAGAATTGCAGGATGTTTGCCCGTCCAGCTTTCAACGACGCTCGCGACGCGCTGGCGCAGGATGTCCGGAATAAAGAATCCGCCGTTGAACAGAATCGCGTCGGGCGCCGCGCCCGCGTCCCCTAGAAACGCCGCCAGATGCCGCGTGATCGCGGCGTCCGTCTCGTACGGAAGTCCCAGCTCGCGGAACGGACTCTGCTCATCCTTCACCGGCCGGTCGTCTTTGCCGCAGAACGGCGTAAAGCCTTCGACCGCCAATTCCAGAACTTCTTCACGCGTCAGATTCGTCCGCAGCGTGCCGCCGATCAACGACGACCCCGCTCCGAGCACCGTGATATCGACGCTCGCAAGCGACTCGTCGGCGAGCAAGCGTTCTTTTGCCGACGCGCATTGACGCCGCAATCCGCTTCGTTGCCGGATCGACAACGGCTTGCCCAGCTTCTGCTCCACCAGCCACGCCAGCGTCAGGTCCAGGTTGTCGCCGCCCAGCAATAAATGTTTTCCGACCGCCGTTCGTGTGAACTCGACCTTATCGCCGGTCCGCCCTACTTTGATCAGCGTAAAATCGCTGGTGCCGCCGCCGACATCACAAATCAGAATCGTCTGCCCATCGAACAGCAGCTTCTGCGAACGTGCCAGGTCGTTCGCGATCCACGAATAGAACGCCGCCGCCGGCTCTTCCACCAGCGTGATCGATTCCAAGCCCGCCTGCTTCGCCGCTTCGACGGTCAGCGAACGCGCCTCTTCATCGAAGCTCGCTGGAACCGTCAGCACGATCTGCTGCGCGCCCAGCGGAACGCCCATCTTCTCGTGAAACGCGGTGGCCAGCGTAGATAAGACGCGCGTCGAAACTTCGACCGGCGAGAACACGCGACCGCCCTCTTGCGCGTCCCACGGAAGGATCTTCGCCGTCCGGTCCACCTCCGAGTTCGACAGCCACGACTTCGCCGAATGAACCGATTTCGTCGGCACCAGCGCGCCTTGCTCGCGCGCGTAGATGCCAACGTATTCGCGATCGCCTAGAAACAGGAACGACGGCAACGTCCGCCGCGCTTCAACCGTTCCCTGCGCCACGAACTGCGGAACGTCAAGAACGTGAATCGGAGGAAATTCGGTTTCGTCCGGCTTCGCGTCGATAAACGCCAGCGCGGAATTGGTGGTGCCAAGATCGATGCCAACGTTCATGGGCTATTCGATCTCGATTTCGGCGGGTGCCAGCATTCGCTCGCCCGGCTTGATCGCGGGCAACTCGATCTTCTCCACTTTCCACCCGCGGTGCCGAAGCGTTCCGCCCGTCACTTTGCCTTCTGTCGGGACATTGCCGAGCAGCTTGTACGAATTCTTGCCGATGCCGTCCAGCTTGGTGAACGCGCCTTCGACGCCATCGATCACTGGCACGACTTTCGCATACCGATCGAGCGCCTTGCGCGCGCCAGAATGAATATCGCGCACCGCCGCGCCCACCTGGTCATCGGCGTACCCGTCGATGTCTTCCATCAGGAAATCCACCAGCCGCGACTCGCGCTGCAACGCGCCCAGCAGTTCCACCGCGCCCTCTGACGGACCGGCAACCGCTTTCGGCGTGTCCACTTTTGCGGGCGCCGCTTTGGCCGCCGGTGCATTCGGTTTCACTCTGGTGAACCCGTACGCCAACGCAATATCCTCGGGCAGGCTGTCTGAAAACAGCAAGGAGAAGAAGCTACGAAATGCAAAGGAAACTCGACTCATTGGTTATCTTTTCATTGTCCCGTCTTGCCGGCCGCGTAGCAAATTCCAAATCTGTTCGGGCACCGGCCCCAACAATTGATGCACAATACGGAACATCATGAATCGTGGCGAATCGTATCAGGGAATCACCCGACGCGACGCGGCCCGCCTCACCGTCGCGGCGCTCGCAGCCGAAATCACCGGAGGAATTGGAATGAGCCAGCCCGCGGACCTTTGCTTTCTTCCGGCCGTCGAACTGGCGAAGCTCCTTAAAACCAAGAAACTCTCCGCCCGTGAACTGCTCGAAGCCAGTGTGAAACAAATCGAGCGCGTGAACCCGAAGGTGAACGCCATCGTTACGCTGGTCATCGAAAAGGCCATCGACCAGGCGAAGCGCGCCGACGAAGCCATCGCCCAAGGTCAGCTGCTCGGTCCGCTCCACGGCCTCCCCGTTGCCCATAAGGACCTGCACGAGACCAAAGGAATCCGCACTACGTTCGGCTCGCGCATCTATAAAGATAACGTTCCTGACTCGGACGCCATCATCGTCGAACGCATGCGCCGCGCCGGCGCCGTCACCCTCGGCAAAACCAACACCCCGGAATTCGGGGCCGGTTCGCAGACCTTCAACGAAGTCTTCGGACGCACGCTGAACCCCTACGACCTCACCAAGACTTGCGGCGGATCGAGCGGCGGAACAGCCGTTGCCCTCGCCTGCGGAATGGTCGCCCTCGCCGACGGTTCCGACATGGGCGGTTCTCTCCGCAACCCGGCTTCGTTCTGTAACGTCGTCGGCTTGCGTCCCGCGCCGGGCCGCGTTCCGTCTCTCTCGCAAACCAACAGCTGGGCTTCTCTAAGCGTCGATGGACCCATGGGGCGCACCGTCGCCGACGTCGCATTCTTCTTAAGCGCGATTGCCGGACCCGATTCGCGTTCTCCCATTGCGATCGACGAACCTGCCAGCCGTTTCGCCGCCCCGCTCGAACGAAACTTCAAGGGTGTCCGCGTTGCCTGGTTCAAGGACCTCGGCGGAATCCCGTACGATCCGCGAATTCGCACCGTCATCGACGCTCACCGAAAAACCTTCGACGCGCTCGGCTGCATCGTCGAACAAGCCGAGCCCGACTTCACCGGCGCGGACGAGTCGTTCAAAACCCTGCGCGCTCTTGGCTCACTCGCCGCCAGAGGCGAGCTGGTTCGCACCAAGCGCGAACTGATTAAGGACACCATCATCAGGGAAGTCGAAGCGGGCATGCGCCTCACCGCCGCCCAGATCGCCCGCGCGGACGCGCTCCACTCCGCCATGTTCAAACGCTTCCACGATTTCTTTCAAAAGTACGATTACTTCATCGCGCCCGTCACCCAGGTTCCCCCCTTCGACGTCACCACGCCGTATCCCACCGAAGTCGCCGGCGTGAAAATGGAAACCTACATCGACTGGATGAAGTCCTGCTACTACATCTCGATCACCGGTCATCCCGCGCTTTCCGTTCCTGCCGGATTTACGCCCGAAGGCCTGCCCGTCGGCCTTCAGATCGTCGGACGCCACCGCGATGAGTGGAGCGTTCTCCAACTGGGCCACGCCTTTGAGCTTGCCACCGGAGCAGGGAAGCGCCGCCCCGCCAGCACAGCATAAAAAAGCCGGAGCAGCAATCGCTCCGGCCCTTCCTACTTGTCGCAAACGCAAAAACTTACGGCGTGCTCTGTTCCTGCGTGATATGCGCGCGCCGGTTCTTCTGGTAGCAATCCTCGTTCTGATCCGTGCAGACCGGACGCTCCTTGCCGTAGCTTACCGTCATCAGCTGATTCCCCGGAATGCCCAGCGAAACCAGGTATTCCTTCGACTTCTGCGCGCGTGCATCGCCCAGGCCGATATTGTATTCGGCGGAGCCGCGCTCGTCGCAGAAGCCCTGAACCGTCAGTTTGTAATCCGGATAATCATTCAAAATAGCCGACAACGTCTTGGCATCTTCGCGCAGAGCGCTCTGGGCGTCGGTGCGAATTTCGTGCTTGTCGTAATCGAAGTACGCATCCTGAATCCGGTTCAGCAGATCCTGAATCCGAACTTTCGTCTCGGCGTCGGGAAGGCGCCGCCCCTGGTTGTTATTCGAGGCCGTCCGCTGCGGCTCGGCTCGTTCCGTGGTTTGACGCGGAGCTTCACGCCCCTGCGTCGTTGCGACAGTGCCCGGAACCCGCGCTTCAGGTGCCTTCGAGACCATCGGGTTCTTCTTCGTGCATCCGCCGAGGGATACGACGAGTACGGCAATTCCGAGAGTGGACGCGAATCGCCAATTCATGGGTCAGAACCTCCAAACGAAAGAATTCTGGCTTCAGCATAGGCCAACTTTCCCCCGGATGCAATCAGGGATCCGCTGGTCCCCGAATCACGCCCATTCACTGGCTTCCAGTCGTTTTTTGGCGCCGCGAACCGATCAAAAACACGACCACTCCGATCCCGTTCGCGATCACGATCATTCCGCCGATTTTCAAAGCGAAGACCAGCGCGCTCTCCACCGCAATGATCGGAAACACCGACAGCACCACATACAGCAGCGTCATGCCGAAGCCTGAAATGGAGGCGATCCGCACCCACCTTCCCGGCCGCGCGATCGCGCCCGTGGACGCATCGTTGATCCCGATCAGCGGAATCGCAAACATCACCAGGTACGGCAGCGCGTAGAAAATTCCCGATCCGTTATTCAACAGCTGATACGCCTCCTGATTGCCGACCCCTGAATTTCCAGCAAGCCCCAACGCCAGCGTCATCGCGCCCACAAACAGGATCGAGTACGTCGGCGTCTTGTGCCGCGCGTGCAATTGCGTGAACCACTTCGGCAGCAGGTCGTCCCAGCCCGCGACCATCGGCAGGCGGATCGTTGCCGAGAAATTGATGCTCGCCTGCGCGATCCGAATTCCCAGGATCAGCATCAACACCGTAGGCACGATCGAAGCGCCCACGCCCAACATGCGCGAACCCACCGCCAGCACTTGCGCGGAAGGCGAAACTAAATCGATTTTGTCCACCGGCACAAACGTCAACACCGCGCCGGTTCCGAAGATGAACATACACGCGATGATCGGCGCCGCGATCCACACCGACCGCCCGATCGTCTTCACCGGATCCTTGCATTCGCCCGCGAAAATCGCCACATACTCGAAGCCGCCCAACGCCGCGAAACCCATCTTGCCAAGGATGTTCACGCTCAGCAGCGTCAGCGGCGGTAGCGTCAGCGCAAAGGGCGGACTCGCCGGCCTCTCTCCCCGCACCCAATGCAGAATCGCCAGCGCCGCGATCGCCGCGAACATCGCGAGCATCGTTAAAGCCCCTGCGTTATGCACCCATTTCCCGGCTGTAAGCCCGATCGACGACACCACCATCAATCCGCCGATGATCACGAAGCTGCACAGCGCGATCATCCATTTGTTGTGCGCGAACCACTCGGCGCTTGGTCCCAGCGCGTAGGCGATGTTGTTCGCCGTTTGCAGCCCAACCTCCGACATCAGCACCATCGCATACAGCCACAAATTCCAGGCGACCAGAAATCCGGTGAATTCGTTGAACCCGAATTTCGCCCATTGATACAGCCCGCCTTCGAGCGGCATGCGCCGGTTCAGGTGGATGACAACGACGGCGGATGGAATGTAGAACAGCAGAATCGCCAGCAGCCAAAACGAGACGTGCGACGATCCCAGCTTGCCCGCCGTGCCGATCCATCCCAGCCCGACAATGAACAGGATCTGCGTGAGAACCAGATCCCACTGTCCAAGCTCTTTGCGAAAAACCGAGCTGTGAACTTCGACGTCATGGCGGTCGTGTGGATGCATGGATTCGCTGACCGGCGGCGGAGTCAGGAAGCCAGTGTACTAGACCCGGAACGCCTCAACTACACCGCGACTTGCATCCGCCCGTGCAGCGCCACGAAAGCCTTGGCGCCTTCCTTGCCCAGATAGCGCACCAGCACTCGCGGATCGGTTTCCGTCAGGTCGACCAGGATCAAGCCGTCGAGCGCGTTCGTGAATTTGGAATCGACATTGAACGCCAGCAGCTTTCCGCCCAGCTTCATATATTGCCGCAGAAGCACAGGAACGCCCTTCCGGTCGTGCTCCAATTCCGCCACGCATTCAGAAAGCTCATCCAGGTTCCACGCCGTGATATTGCCGAAGTCCTCGAACTCCCGCGCCGGCCGTATGCCGAACGGATTGCGTCCACGCACCATTTGGTTGAATCCGCGCGGGTCGCGCAGGCTCCGGAAGAACGACACGATCAGTTGGCGCGAAGCCCGCTGATAGTCGTTGCTGATACTCACCGGCCCGAATAGCATCTTCACCTGCGGATGCGCGGCGACATACGCGCCGATGCCTTTCCACAACGTCAGCAGCGGAGCATAATTGCGCTGTTCCTCCACGCGTACAAAGCTGCGGCCCAGCTCGAGCGCCGGACCCAGCCGCTCCAGAAAGTCCCCGCGGTACGCGAACAGCGTGTTCGTATACAGACCCTTGGCGCCGAACCGCTCCAGGATCTGTGAAGTCTCGCCCAGACGGTACGCGCCCACTACATACCGCTTGTCTCTACGCCAGAGGAACAAGTGCTGATAATGCGCGTCGAAACTATCCGTGTCGAGCGCCTTCCCCGTGCCCTCTCCCGCCGCGCGAAATGTTATCTCCCGCAGCCGGCAAATTTCCCCCAGCACGCTCGGAATCTGGTGCGCCTCGGCGATATACGCCGTGTATTCGCCACTCGCAACCAGCGGTTCGAGTTTCGCGATCTCCGCTTCCAAAATCGATGGATCCGCCGCATCCGAAATCGAAGTGTTCGCTGCCCGAAATAGATTTCGAGCAGGAAATGAAAACACCCGCGCCTTCGGTTTAGCCGCGCTTTCACGATGCCGCAGCAGAAACGTCCGCTTCCGCAAATACGCCGTCAAGTCCTCTTCCGATTCGTGCTGCCGCACCCGCGCCGGAGATATCGGAGATCCAATGCGCAGTTCCAACCGCTGGCCCTGCTTGTTCAATAATTCATGAGGCAGCAACGCCGTCCGCAGCAATGGATGAATCATTCCGGCCAAATGGAAAAGCGCGCTGTTGACGCCATCGAAGAACATCGGCAACACCGTCGCGCCGGTCCGCTGAATCAAACGCGTCACATTCGGATGCCAGGGCGGATCCGTAATTTCGCCGCGCCGCAATTGAACGTGCGCGACTTCGCCCGCCGGGAAAATCGCCAGCAGCCCTTGATCCCGCTTGAGGAACCCAAGCGATTCCTTCATCCCGCGAAGATTCGCGTGCGTCGAGCCTGCCCCGCCGAACGGATCCACGAAAATGAAATGCTTTTGAAACTCAGGAACCGGATCGAGCAGCGAATTCACCATGATCCGGAAATCCGGCCGCGCCTTCGCGAGTACCGAACCAAGAATCGCGCCTTCTACCAATCCGAATGGATGATTCGCGATCGCGATTACCGGACCCGATCGTGGAATCCGCGCCAGGTCCTCGTCCGTAATCACAGGTGTAATGTCGAGCGACGCCAGCACGCTATCGAAGATCGAAATCTGATCCCGCTTCACGGCCCGCGCATACATCGCAATCAGCCGGTCTACCGCCAGTAGCTTCTGCAGAAAGCCGGCGACGCCCGCGGCGGGTTCCGTCTGGAAAATCTGGCGAATCGGATTCGGGGAAGCGTTCATATCCGGGTCCAGCGTAATGGGACGTCGTTGAAGCCCTGTTGTCGCTTCCGTTACGAATCCGTTTCGACTCTTATTTTATTCCCGGACCTAAGCTCCCCAAGCCCCACCCGCCAATCCAATTCCCGCGAGCGCGAAGTTCATCTGGTAGGTGGCATAGGCCTCCGGCCTGTGCGCCACGTGGAAAACAAAAACCCCGCCTGCGAGAGGCGGGGCTTTCTTGCCAGCCAGCAGCTGACAAACGCCCCTACTTCTTCTCCGCGACCGCGATCAAGTGCTTGGCCGACCGGATGTACAGCACGCCATCCGAAATCGCCGGACTCGCCATGATCCATTCGCCCACCGGATTCTCCGAAATCAGCTCGAACTTCTCGCCCGCCTTCAGCACGAACACGTCGCCGTCTTCCGAGCCGACGTAGATGTTGCCGTTCGCCATCACCGGCGACGCCGAAAACGAGTTGCCCTTCTTCGAAATCCGCTGCTGATAGATCCGCTCGCCGGTTTTCGCGCGATACGCCGCCATCACTCCGCTGTCGGAGATGGTGTACAGAATGTCGTTCTGCAATAGCGACGTCAAGCCGCGTCCGCCGCCTCGCTTCTTGCTCCAGATGACGGAATCGTTGCTGTCTTTTTCGCCGAGCGAGATGTTGCCATGCTGCCCGGTTTTGATTGCGAAAAGAGGAAACACCGGCGGATAGCCATTGACGATGTAGATGACGTCGGTGCCCATCGGCGTCGATGCCGTTGTTTCCGAATTGAAATTCTTGCCCGTCATGTACCACAGCTCTTTGCCCGTCATCGGATCGTAGCCGCGGATCGCTTTCGCCGCATTGGTCACCAGCTCGTAATGCGGCTTGCCGTTCGCGTCTTTCGTCTCGAACACGTTCGGCGTGCCCCACGACGGAATCTCCCCTTCGCGCGACGTGCGCCATTTCTGTTGGCCCGTTTTCACATCGAAAGCGACAATATGCGAATCGGTCTGCATGTCGTTTTGCAGAATCACCAGGCCGTTCCAGATGATCGGCGAACTCGCCACACCCCACTCGTAATCGATATCAAAGAACCATCCGGAATTCATGATCCCGAGATCCTTCTTCCACATCAGCTTGCCGTTGACGTCGTACACATACAGGCCTTCCGAACCGAACCAGGCTGCGACATACTTACCGTCCGTCGCCGCCGTCGGGGACGCCTGCGTGTTCTTCGTGTGGCGCTTCGACTTCGGAACTTCGCTGATCGCCACCTGCTCCCAGATCACCTTGCCGGTCTTCTTGTCGAGGCAGATCACCTTCCACGTGTGTTTCGCGAGATCCTTCGAAGGCTCGACGTCGCCGTATGCGCCCACGCGAAAATCTTTGGGATCCTCGCTGACCGCGGTCGTGACAAATAATTTGTCACCCCAAATAATTGGGCTTGAAAACGCCAGGCCCGGAATCTCGACGTTCCACAAAATGTTCCGGCCTGCCGGAACGTCGAAGGAAGTCGCCAACGGCTTCCCATCGACGATGCCCATCGCATGTTCGCCCCGGAAGCTCGGCCAATTTTGCGCGAACGCAGCCGCTGCGCAGAGAAATACAATTCCCAGTTTCATGAAAATTAATCCTTATTCCCGCTGACTGTCTGTTTGCGTGTAAACGCCTGACTGCCCGGATCGAGCACGAATCCCGTGACGTCCTTGCCCGTCATCTTGAACTCGATCGTCACCGTATTCTGCTCGACGCAGCGGAACTCCGTCTGGCTGTACGGCACAAACGTCAGGTTCTGCCCCGCCATGCTGACTTTCAGCTTACCTTCGTTGGCCGCCACAATCGCCTCGAATTCCGTGCCGCCGCGGCCGCCCTGATAGATCGCCGCGTAATGCCCGAGCGTCTCATCGCTGACGGTAATCGCAGCAGCCGGAGGCTGCGCGCCCGCGTCCTTCAGCATCGCCGCCATTTCCGGCTTCTTGTTCGCATCAGCAACCTTCCACGCCGCCGTCAACTCCTTGGGAGTCATTTTCTTCGTGTCGAGTAGCGTCTTCAACATCGCTTTGTCGTCGCCAAATACCGACTGCATAGCCAATTGCCCAACTCCCTGCGCGCCATGCTCCGCCAGGTATTGGACGATCTCCTTGTGATCCTTCATCGCCGCGCGCCCGATGGCAGTGAAGTTGTAGAACGCGTCCTTGCGATTCAGGTCGGCGCCTTTTGCGACCAGCAACTTCACAATCTCGATATGTCCGCGGTCGGACGCGAAGAACAGCGGAGTCTGGTCGTAGGGTCCCTTCGCATTCACATCCGCGCCCTTGTCGAGCAGCTTTTGAACTCCCGCCGCGTCGCCCTTTCGGACCGCCGCAAACAGCTCATCGTTAATATCGGCCGCCGACGCTAGCAGGGCCATCGAAACCGCGAGCATGAGAATTCTGCCGGGTATTGTAGTCATTCGATTCTCCGTCAAGTTATATACGGCACAACAGCGAAAAAAGTTCGGCCTGCGCCCGCGAACACCTCGAACATCGGGCATCCGCTTCTTTAAAGTGTACTTGCCAGGGCCGCGGACGTGGACGCTTACTGAACGGTGACCGTCACGCCAGGCTGCGTCATCTTGTCCCCGAACTGAACTGTTACCGGAAGGTAACGCGAAGTGCACACCTTCGGAAAGGTGCAGTCCCGCTTCAGCCTCGCCGGAATCCTAAAATTCACTTGGAAAACACCCTCGACGGAACCCGGAGCCGGACCCGCATACACAATGTCTGTAATCTGCGACGTTCGTGATGCGATAGACGCGCTTTCCGGTCGAGCCAGGCGGATCGAACGGAATCCCTGAAAACGTCAGTTGATAAGGACCGGTCTGCGTCGCCAAAAATGAGTTCGGCACCCCGGAAGCCGCTGGCTTCCCCGTACCGTTCCCCACGATTGGGCAATTCCCATCCGTATTCAACGGCGCGGCAGCCGAACCACACAGCACGGGCGCCGCGGGATTCGCCGGGGTATTGGGTTCGTCAATCAGAAGAAGAGCTTCGCTTTTTTGCGCATCAACCATCCGGCTCGCGACCGGCAAATTCAATTTCACGGTGACGGTGCCGGTTGGCACCGCTTGTCCCGCCGGCGTGGGCGCGCCACCTCCCGTGCAGGTGAAGACCATCTCTCCGATCAATTCCGCAGCCCCTTCCGGCCGCAGATTGGGGGTCTCGAACGACGCCGGGCAACTAAATCCTTGAGTCGGTGAATACAACGGGCAGACTAGCCCGAGCGCCGCCACAAGGCCGGCGAAATTCAGCGTGTGCAAGAGTCCCTTTCGCAGGGTCCCGGGCTTGGCTTCATCGAATGAAGTCTAAAGCGTCCAAACCTGTCACAATCTTACGCCCATATATAACGCAACGCTTGTCCAAAAGTCCCAGCCGGATGCAAGAACACAAGGTGCACGACGCTAACGTTTGCCGGCAAATCAGCGTCATTGTATTGAGGGTGAATGGAGCTGGACTCGCGCGGCCCTCCGCGGCTCTTTCTATCGCCGCAAACAGGGCTCTTTCGACCGCAACGCCCTCCTCGCCAGTCGCCATCGTGACTGCGGAAGGCAAATCGACGTTAGAATAACGGATACGAGATGCAGATGAAAAAGTTTCTTCTTCCCGCGTTGTTGGTCACTTTAAGTCTTGGCGCGGTGGTTGTCGGCTTTGGCCAAAAACAGATGGCCGCCGGCAGCGATTGGGCCGATTGGCGAGGACCGGATCGCGACGGCAAGTCTCCCGATAAAGGCCTCCCCGATAAATGGTCTCTCGCCGGCGAGAACCTCGCGTGGAAAGCGCCCTACGGTGGCCGCTCCGCCCCCATCGTCCTCGGCGATCACATCTACCTCCAGAACACCTCCGGCTCCGGAGCCTCCGAGCAGGAACGCCTGCTCTGCTTCGACGCCGATACCGGCAAACTCCTCTGGGAACACAAGACCAGCATGTACCAATCGGACGTGCCCGCGCACCGCATCGCCTGGGCTTCGCCCGTCGCCGATCCGGAAACTGGCAACGTCTATCAACTCACCGGAGCCGGATCACTGGTCGCGTTGTCGAAAGACGGCAAGCTGCTGTGGGAACGCTCCTTCACTGAAGAATTCGTCCCCTTCACCACCCACGGCGGACGCACCATTTCGCCCATGATCGACGGCGATCGCCTGATCATCAGCATGCCGGTTTCTACCTGGGGAACGCAGGCCAATCGCGCCCAGCGCTTTTTCGCGATAGACAAGCGCAACGGCCAGATCCAGTGGGTTTCGACTCCCGGCGGACGCCCCTTCGACACCAGCTATTCCGCGCTGATGATCGCAAAAGTCGGCGGCCTGCGCCAGTTGATCACCGGCGGCGCCGACGGTGCCATCCTCTCGATCAACGCCAATACCGGCCAGCCCCTGTGGACCTACAAGGCCACCAAGCGCGGTCTCAACACCGGCATCGTCATGGCCGGGAATTACGCCATCGTTTCCCATAGCGAGGAGAATCTCGAAGGCAACGAAATGGGCCTGATCGCCGCCGTCGATGCCACCGGAAAAGGCAATCTCGGCAAAGACAAAGTGAAGTGGGCCGTCCAAGGCTGGCAGGGCGGATTTTCAAACCCCGTCGCCGACGGCGACCGCGTTTATCAGATCGACAACAGCGCCAACCTCGAAGCCTTCAACGCCAACACCGGCCAGCGCCTCTGGAAGCAGGGCCTCGGCGTTTCGCAGAAAGCCGGCCTCGTACTGGCGGACGGAAAGTTCTACGTCGGCAGCGAGAACGGCAAGTTCTACATCCTTCGTCCCGGTGCCGAAAAGTGCGAAATCCTCTCGACCGTCGAACTTCCCCTCGCCCAGACCGGACTCGCCTCCGAGCACATCCCTGAGCCCGTCATCGCCTCCGCCGCCGTCGCCCGCGGACGCGTTTATTTCGCCTCCACTGACACTCTTTACGCCATCGGGCCCAAGGGCGCCGGACGCGCCTCCAAGCCGTTCGTCAAAGCCGCCGAAGAAAAAGGCGAGGGTGCTCCGGCGTGGGTCGAAGTCTCTCCCACCGAACTCGTGCTGAAGCCCGGCGACAGCGTGAACTTCAAAGTGAAGCTGTTCGACGACAAAGGCCGTTTCCTGCGTGAGGACACCTCCGCCACCTGGGCCGTCTCCGGCATCAAAGGCTCTGTCGCCAACGGAAAGCTCACTGTCGCCTCCGACAATCTCGGCCAGGCCGGAACCATCAAAGCCACTGTCGGAGCGATCTCCGGCGAGGCCCGCGCCCGCGTGATTCCGCTGCTGCCATGGAACGAAACCTTCGAGTCCTACACTCTCGGAACCCTGCCCGCTAACTGGGTCAGCGCGACGGCCGGCAAGTTCCGCGTCGCCGAACTCGATGGCCAGAAGGTTCTCGAAAAGCAGCCCGACGCGACTCTCTTCAAGCGCATGCGCGTCTTCATGGGCCCCTCCGATTGGAAGAATTATACCGTCGAAGCCGACGTCCGTCTGGTCGAAAAACGCCGCCAGATGGGCGACATCGGCATCGTCGCGCAGCGCTATACGCTGTTCCTGTTCGGTTCGAGCGATCGCATCGAGATCAATGCCTGGCAGCCCGAAACGCAGCGCGCCGTCGGTGCGCCCTTCAAAGTGAAACCCGACACCTGGTATCACCTGAAACTGCGCGTGCAGAATCTCGATGGCGGAAAAGTCCAGGTCCAGGGCAAAGCCTGGGCCAAGGACGGCACCGAACCCGCCGACTGGATGGTCCAGCGCGTCGATCCCATCGGCAATCAGCACGGCAGTCCCGGCCTCTTCGCCGACGCCCAAAACGGCGCGTTTTTTGACAATTACAAGGTAACTTTGAACAAATGAACAACCTCCCTCTCAAGTCCATTGCGCTCGGAATCGGCACGCTGATCATCGGCGGACTCTTCTTCCTCAGTGCTTCCGATCCGGTCGGAAACCCAGGCGATTGGCCCATGTGGGGCGGCACGCCGGACCGCAATCTGGTCTCGAGCATGAAGGGCATCCCGACCACCTGGGACGTCTCTGAGAAGGCTCGCAAGAACGTGAAGTGGGTCGCCCAGCTTGGCTCCCAGAGCTACGGCAATCCCGTCATCGCCAACGGCCAGGTCTACGTCGGCACCAATAACGAACTGGTGCGTAACCCCAAGGAAGGCGGCGATCGCGGAGTCCTCATGTGCTTCCGCGAATCCGATGGCAAATTTCTCTGGCAGCACACCAACGACAAACTCTCTACCGGCCGCGCCAACGACTGGCCGTTCCAGGGCGTCTGCTCTTCCCCGCTGGTCGAAGGCGATAACGTCTACTACGTGTCGAACCGCGCCGAGCTCGTCAACCTCAGCGCCAAAGGCGACGGCAACGGCGGAGCCAAAGTCATTTGGAAGCTCGACATGATGGAAGAAGTCGGAGCCAGCCCGCACAATATGGCGAACTCCTCGCCCACCTCCTACGGCAACCTGATCTACATCAGCACCTCGAATGGCCAGGACGAAAGCCACGTCCACGTGCCGTCGCCGAAAGCTCCGTCGATGATCGCGGTAGATAAGAAAACCGGCAAGGTCGCCTGGGAAGTGAACAACGTCGGCGAGAAGATTCTCCACGGACAGTGGTCCTCACCGGCAGTCGGCAAGATCGGCGACATCGTCCAGGTGGTCATCGGAGAAGGCGACGGCTGGGTCCGCAGCTATGAAGCCGAAACCGGCAAAAAGCTGTGGGAATTCGATCTGAATCCCAAAGATTCCGTCTGGCCCAAGACCCGCAACGAGGTCATCGCGACGCCCATCATTTACAAAAACCGTATCTACATCGCCAACGGCCAGGATCCGGAACACGGCGAAGGCGTCGGCCACTTGTACGCCATCGACGCCACCAAGCGCGGCGATATCACCAAGAGCGGAGTCATCTTCCACTACGATAAAATCCGCCGCAGCGTCTCGACCGGAGCTATTTATAACGGACTGCTGTTCTACTCCGACTTCAGCGGCTTCCTGCATTGCCTCGACGCCGAAACCGGCCACGTCTACTGGACCCACGACATGCTCGCCGCCGTCTGGGGCTCCGCCATCGTCATCAACGGCAAGGTGTACTTGGGAGACGAAGACGGAGACGTCGTCGTCCTCGAAGCCAGCAAAACCAAAAAGCTGATCGCCGAAATGAACATGGGTTCGAGCGTTTACTCAACGCCCGTGCCCGCCAACGGCGCCTTGTACATCATGAACCGCAACCAGCTCTACGCCCTGGCGGAGAAGAAGTAACCACGGTGGTGGGGCCGTCAAGCCCCGCCCACCAAACTTGCGGATCCAATCCCCGCCCACTCGCCCTCCGGGTGCGGCGGGGTTTCTATTTTCCGTGAGCCCGTTTCTTCATACCGTCAATGGAATGCGGTTCGAACGCGGAATCGGAGCAATGCCGCGGAACTACGGCTGCACCGTGAGCAACGCCGAATTGCTAAGCGTCCCCCCGATGGTCACCCGCAGCGGTTGATCGCCCCCCGCGACCGCCGGAACCACCATGTTCACCTGCGTAAGTCCGACGAAGGTCGGCGCCATTCCCGCAAACGTAACAAGCGCGTCGACGCCGCCAATGGTGGCCGTCACTTTCGCGAGTACGTTGACGGTCGGCGACAACGGAGCCGGCTGTCCGGTGGCAATGGCGCGGTCGAGCGCGCCCTGCCCGGTCATGTACAGCGTGAGGAACGAACCCACCTTCGCCGGATTCTGCGCGGTGTTGACTAGGCCGTTATCCACGTTCACCGCGACGGCGCGGTTGTCGCCGAACACCAGAATTCCAGGCCCCGCGGCGATCACGTTGAACGCAATCGCGGGACCGGTGAGTCCATCGCGTGTCACCGTCAGCGTGGCAGCGCCGAGCGGCGTTTCGAAGGGGAGCTGGATGTTCAGCTGGCCGGGACTCACATAGTAAAGCGGAGCGGCCAAGGTGCCGTTCACCGTGACGCTGACTCCGCTCAGTTTGTTGGCGAGGGATGCGCCATCGTTCTGCACGGTGGCAACCGAAAGATTCGATCCATAGATCGAGACGAAGGCGCCGGGCGAAATGGCGGAGGCCAAGCCGCTCGCGCCGTTTGTGACGCCGCCGGTGCGTGCGGCGGGCTGGATAATTCCAGCGAGCGCGAAGCTGCCAGTGCGGCAGACCTTGACTCCGATCTTGCCCGCGACGCTGCGGTCATAAGTCGAAGCAGGCTGGCATTCGGTCGCCGCGTCGATCCACTTCGACGTCGCCGCATCCCAGCGGAACAGCCGGATCGTGGTGGCGTCACCAGCCGCGCTGTAGCCAATGTTTAGAGTGATGCCAGCCGGTAGCGTGGTTACGGCAGCACCCTCCGTCGGTGCGATGGCAAGATCGAAATTAAAGCCGGCAAAGAAAAGACCCGCGGGCGCGACAGCGTTCGCGGGGCTCGCCGTGTTGTCTAAGGAAACCTTTGCGGGGCTCGAAAGGGCTCCGGCGGCGATCTGCGCCGAAACCGTCGAGGAACCGAAGGTGTTCGTGAGCGTGGTGGCCGTAATTTGTGGCGTCGTAGCGAAGACGGCGCTCCGTGCGCCGACCCGGACCGTCAAGGTTGCGCTCGACGACAAACCCGCCTTGTTCGTGGCGGTCAGCGTCACCAGGTGCTCGCCGGCCGGCAGCTTAACGCTCAGCGTCTCTCCCGTGCCCAGGCGGCCGGAGATGCTCGACGACCACACCAGCGAACCCGCGTCCACCAATTCGTCCTGCGCGTCGAACGCGAAGCCCGACAGCGTAATCGCATCGGCGGTCGAGAAATCCGGCCCTTTCTGCAGCGGCTCGATCATCACTTCCGGCCGCTTGAAGGGAACCTTGAACTCGGCGCTGGCGCGGAAGCCGATCATCAATCCATCGTTCGCCTCGACCAGGATGCCGGCGTGATTCCCACCCGGCAGCTTGCTGAAGTCGTACGTCAGAAAAGTGCCGGTGACGTTCGAAGCCAACAGCTCGACGTCGCCATCCGGATTCGTCATATCGGGGTCGTAGTACACGTCGTAGGTGAGCTTGTCGCCGTCCGCGTCGCTCGCCGTCCAGGTGATGGTTCCGTTGGCGACAATGGTGCCGCTCGATGGCTGCGTGATCAGAACCGAATTCACCACCGGAGCGTTCTTGCTGACGATGAGTTCCTTGAGAACCGACGTCCCTTTCAGAATTTGAAACTTCGCCGTGTTCGCCGGAAAAGCAATCGAACCCTCAAACGGAGCCAGCTTCACCGTCTTCGGCGGATTCGACCGCACGTAGAACTGAACATCGAAGCCCTGGGTCGCGAGCACAGTGCCAGTCGAGTCCACCGCCCGCACCGTGTAAGCGCCGGTGATTGACGGCAGCGGGTCGGCGGATGTGAACGTCTTCCACGGAATCAGCGTCACGTTCCCCGCCGCGTCCACATAACCGGAGAAGTCAGCCACCGGCACCGGTGTCGCCAGCCGGGCTGCCGCTTGCGCTCTCTGCGTCGCCGGGGAGTCCGGAACCAGGCCGGTGAACAACTTCTGATAAGCGTCGGGCGACGTCCAGATCACTTCCTTGGGAGCCAGCGTAGTTCCAGAACCCATGTAGTCCACCATGTCCGGCAGCGCGCCGCGGCCCCCGACTTCGTAAGGATTCGAGGAAGCCGGCACCAGCGTTCCGGAGTTTGAAGGCGCGTACGCCAAACGGCCCGCCGTGCACTTCGCGGGCTTCGTCGGATCGGTGAAATCCTGACCGGCAAATGCATCCGGTGCCGGATTCACCACGCAGTTGATGCTGCCGGCATTATAGGTATCGCCGATGCCGAAGGTGTGCGCAATCTCGTGCGCGACGCTGGCGGCGGCGTCAGGATCGGTTGCCACCACAATGCTGGTGGGCCTGCCGTACGTGAATCCCGCCAGCGAGCTACCGGTCTCCGGATCCTTCGGATTCTGTCCAATGAAGCCCACGATGAGGTCGAAACAGGTGGGGCCTTTCGGATTCACGGCGCACTCTTTAGGCTGCAAATCGGTCAAAGCCTGCCAGAGGGCGCGGCCTCCCTCGGTCGTGTCGAGGTTGAGGTTCGAGAGGTCCATTTCATCTTGAGTGACCCAAGTCAGACCGTTGTCCGGTATCGGGTAGACGGCGCGGGTGAAGGTCCAGAACATTTTCCAGGACTGGTCGGGAACCGATTTGACGGTTCCGCTGAAGCTGACTCTCACCGCGCGGGCGAGCACGCGAAGCTTCTTCCTTTCGACGAAGGCGAGGGTGGTTCCCTGCGTGGACTTGCTGGCGCCATTCACCGTGACGTTGAACACGTAGGATCCAGCCGCCCAACTGCCGCAGGCGTCGAGCGAGGGACACAGAAAATCAACCACGCCCGTCGGCTGATCGTAGTTCTGCGGCGTCAGCGTGGCGACAGTGGTTCCGTCGCGCACGATGACGGCGCGGGTCTGAGACGCATCCACGGCGCCCGGTGTCGTGAGGAACGCACGGACGGCGGTTGTCTTTCCTGCTACAAAGCTTGCCGCTCCGTTGAGTTGCTTGCCGATGCCTTGGTTGATCTCAATGGAGTCGATGGTGGTGGTCTGTGCGAAGGCGAACGACGCGGCACAGAGAAAGGAGAAGATGACTTTTGACATGAATAGGTCTGGAACAGTCTAGCAGTCTAGTGTTTATTTCGCTGCGGATCAGCTTGGGGGCAAGGCTCCTCGAGGACCATCTAACACCGCACCGCCGGTTCGCGTGGATTGGCCAGCGCGGGTGCATATTTTCGGGTCAAAGCGGTGAGTTCGGCGGACTGGAAGGGTTTCGAAAGATAGTCATCCATGCCGGCGGCGAGGAAGCGTTCACGGTCGCCGGCCATGGCGCTGGCTGTCAGGGCGACGATAGGGGTATGAGCGCGGCGCTCTTCGGCTTCGATGCGGCGAATCTGTTGCGTCGCGCCGGCCCCATCGAGAATCGGCATCTGGTTGTCCATCAAAATGAGATCGAAGGCTTGGTCGCGGTAACGATCAACCGCCGTTTGCCCGTCGCCGGCCACGACAACGCAATGGCCAAGGCGGGTGAGTAGCATCAGCGCCAGCTTCTGGTTGACAACGTTGTCTTCCGCCAGCAGAATCCGCATGGGTAGCGGCTGCTCTTCAAAGGTCGCGTGCTGGGTGGCCACCACGGCCACTTCGGCGACTGGCGCGAGGATGCTGAACGAGAAGCAGCTTCCTTCGCCGACCCGGCTCTGCACCTGAATTCGCCCCCCCATGAGCTCGACGAGTTGAGCCGAGATGGAGAGGCCCAGTCCCGTTCCACCGAACTGCCGCGTGACGGAATTGTCCGCCTGCGCGAAAGCTTCAAAAATGATCTTCTGCTTTTCCGGAGCAATGCCGGGCCCGGTATCCTTCACGGCGAATTCCAGCAAGGCGCGGCCAGGTTGTTGTTCGCGGGAATGCACCGATACCGTCACCGAACCCTGGGTGGTGAACTTGACGGCGTTGCCCACCAGATTCAACAGGACCTGCCGCAATCGCGCGGCATCGCCCAGGACCAGCCCCGGGGCGTCGATCTGGCTTCGCAACTGGATACCCTTGATTTCCGCCCGCGCGGCCATCGTGCGCACGGCTTCCTCGACCACGGTCGCCGCCGAGACCGGCCGGCATTCGATTTCCACTTTCCCGGCTTCGATCTTCGAAAGGTCGAGCACGTCATTGAGCACCTGCAGCAGGTTTACGGCGGAGTCGTGCATCGTCTCCACGTAGTCGCGCTGCTCGCCCGAAAGGCGGGTGGCCAGGGTCAACTCCGCCATGCCAAGAATGCCGTGCATCGGCGTTCGGATTTCGTGGCTCATGTTGGCGAGAAACTGGCTCTTGGCGCGGCTGGCGTTTTCGGCCGCCTGCTTGGCGAGTTGCAGTTCCTGGTTGCGTTCTGTTTTGAGGATCCGATCCAACATTTGGTGCCAATAGGCCAGAAAGAGACGGCGGCCATTGATCACAAGGAAGCCACACAGCAGAAAATTGGCAAGGGCATAGGAGTAGGCACGTGGCCCCCCTTGCATCAGGGCGACTACCACCGCACCGGGCAAAATGAGCAACACATGCAGGTTGAACATCTTGTTACTGGGAGTAAAGCTAACCACCGAAGCCGAGGCTAAGCCGGTGGTCCAGATCAGCATTACGGTGAAATTCCAGTGGGATAATCCATAGTTGTGCAGGGCATGAGCCAGAAACAAACCGGCCGGAGCGGTCACCATGACGATGGAGAGCGCGGCGCCTTTCAGCCAAGCTTCACGCGACCGCGCGCAAAGCTTCACCCGCCAAAGCAAAAGCCAGACGCGGATGGCCAGGCCGCAACAAATCGACAACGCGTTCCAATAGAAGAACTCCGCATGCTGTGCCGGATAGTCGGTCGTCAGCCACATCACCAGCAGCATTGACGGATAGATGTAAACCGCATTCACCAGCCGCACCGCCTGATCGCGGCAATACTCGTTCGCCAATTGCAGACGCGCCGATTCCGGCAGTCCGGCCACTAGGGACGGGTTTTCAGTTAAACGCAGCATGCTGTTCAAGCCTCTTATCGGCTGTCAAGGAGACAAATTGAGGGCATTGCCGCCGCCGCGAACAAGTAGTTCCGTCCCCTCGTCACTTCTGGCGTGAGTGGAATTGCGACCGGCCAATTCGATGACCGTGTTCGCACTTGTGTCCCTCCGGGGACGGGGGTGAAAGACAAGGTTGCTGGCTGCGGAAAGCCTTGCGAACACGATAGATATAAAGCCGCGGCCCTTTTCGGTCGATGGTCCTCCAGAACCTGGCGTTTCTCTCGACCGCTGCGAACCTCCCGATGCCCAACGCGATGAAATCCAACCCGTCGCCTTCGCAAGGTCACTACCGCTGGATCACAGAATTCCCTGGTTGCTCGACATGGACCTCCAAACTGGCAGTCAGTTGCCTGTTCGGAATCGGCGCCTACCTGCTTCTTCTCTGCACCCCTTGGATCCCAGGCGGTGACGACGGATGGCGTCATGTGAAGTTTGCGCATCGTCTGGCGACCGAGGGCCGTGCCGCCCTCGCCGATCCTTGGCATCTCCAATATTTCTGGCCAAAGCCGATCGACGGCTGGTTCGGATATCACCTTCTCCTCGCGCCGCTGACCGTGGCGTTCGGCATGATTACCGGTACCAAGATCCTCACGTCGGCGGTGTGCGCCGGCATCGCCTATGTTCTTCTCGCGCTGTTCGAGAAAAGCCAAGTCACCTGGAAGCTTGGATGGGTCTTCGTCGCCACCTTCGGGAGCGGCATCGTCCTCTACCGCGCACTCTTTTGCAGGCCGTTCCTGTTCTCGATTCTGCTGGTCCTCACAGCCACCTTGTTCACTTTGCGCCGAAGCGGCTGGGGCATCTTCGCCGTCTCCATCATTCATGCGCTCTGTTACTCGATTGTGTTTCTGGTAGCTCTACCGGTCTTTGTTTCCCTGCTATTCCGTCGCGATCGCCGCTCTGCCGTGCTCGCCGGATCCTGCCTGCTCGGTCTCTGTATCGGCGCCGCACTCAACCCCTACTTCCCCGAAAACCTTCACTTCTACGGGGTCCAAACCATCGCTCCCATCACGGTAGGGACCACGAATGATCTCGACGTCGGCGGTGAACTCGAGCCGCTCAGCATCTGGTGGATTGTCAGTTCGTTCCCCGTCATGGTGTTGTACGTCTCCGCTTCGATACGCCTCTTTTGGATGCGGCGGCGCGGCATCCCAGGTTCCGACGCGCTCCTGCTATTCACCATGGCGACGTTGACCCTGCTCGTCAGCCTGCGCATGGCGCGCATGTTCGACTACTTCATTCCGCTCGCTCTGGTTTTCGCGGCCGCGGTTTTGTCCGACTGGCTGGTGGCAAGAGCCAATGACGCGAAATACATCGCGTTCTTTGCTTTTTTCTTCTGCTCGCTGAACGCCTTTACGACGTGGCGGCAGGTGATTGTGGCTCCTACGCCGATGAAGTTCAAGGGCATTTCGGACTATCTTCTGCGGCAGCCATCCCCCAGTCTCATTTTTAATACCCACTGGGGCGTTTATCACTTTCTGTATTACCTCAACTCCCGGGACCAGTACATCGTGGGCATCGATCCGACGTTTATGTACCTGATGGATGCCGGCCGGTATTGGCTTTGGCGGCACATCTCAAACGATGAACCCGTCACCTGCGACCAGCCATTCTGCAAGGCTGTTTCGAAGTCCATATCCGCAGCCATCACGGAAGACTTCCACGCCGGCTACGTGATCGTCGACCGCGCCAAGAACCCCCATCTCGATGCGTATCTTGGATCCTCGCCGGTGTTCAAAGAGGTCTATCGCGATTCGCTAACTTCGCTTTTTGTCGCGGAGCGGCACCCGTAGGTCCTCCCCCCCACCAGGCGCGCCGAATGCCTGGCCTGGACTCGGGGCGTCGGTGCCTTGGGTATCACGCGTGCCCCAAGCGAGCTCTTAGGTTCCCTCGCCCTTTGCTCGGGGCGTGGAAAAAAAATTTACTTGGCGTTATCAGTTTCGACCTCTTCTTGCGCCTTACTGTGTGAAGGCAGATCCGCGCGGTAGCGAGACTGGGAATAAATTCCCGGCTTCCGGCTCTGCTGACAAAGGGCGCCATACTCGCTCGCGGAAATTCAGAAAAAATGTCGGAGGAAAGAATGAAGAACGTTTGGATTGTACTGGCGCTGTGCGCCTTGACCGTGGGTTGCTCGAAGACGGAGTCGGCTGCGACGGATCCGGCCAAGCCCGAGACCAAGCCCACCGCTACAGAGACCAAGCCGGCGGCCCCAAAGCATCCCTGGAGCAGCTTCAAAGTGGGATCGTATGTCGCCATGAAGACCAGCACCGTCATGGAAATGGCCGGCAAGAAGAACACCACCGCGACCGAAATGAAGATGACGCTGGTCGATCTCAGCGCCGATAAGGCCACCCTCGAAACCGAAATGACAGTGATGGGACAGAAGTCGAAAACGAAAACCGAGCTTCCGCTGACCGTCACCGTTAAGCCCAGTGCCGCGACGCCCGCCGGAGTCACTCCCAAGACCGGAACCGAGACCATCACCGTCGCCGGCAAGAGCATGAATTGCAAGTGGACCGAGATCGAAATGGAATCGAATGGCAACAAAGTGACCACCAAGTCCTGGATGTCGGAAGAAGTTCCCGGCTTCGTCGTGAAGTCGGTTTCCTCAACCAAAGGCACAGCCAACATGGAAACCACCACCGAAGTCGTGGACTTCAAAGCCGCCTGATTCATAGCGCCCCGCGGCCCGGTCTCGACTCCAGGACTTCAATCCCTGGACTGGAGACCGTGCCGCGGGCGTTATGTTCTTGGTGGCGGCGTTTCCTGCGACTTCGCCGGGTGCGCCATGTTAGCCTTCACCTAGTGCACCGGGGTTCGAACGATCGATGATTCGCTGCCTGGTCGCATTCGGCCTGATCGCCCTATTTTCCGTCTCGCTGTTCGGCTGGGGAACCGCCTTCCGCCGCCTGTTCCACCTGCCTCGCGGATCCTGGCCTGCGACCGCCACTCTCGGCATGGCGGTGCTGGTCTCGCTCGGCGGATTGTTGAACCTGTTCCGCCTCGCCCGTCCCACCCCGCTCGCGATCGTGGCCTTGCTCGGAATTTGTTTCGCCGTTCCAGCCTTGGACCAGATCGCCTACGAACGTCGATGGCACTACGGCCTGGCGTTGCTCTTCGCCGTTGCTGTTCTCGGATTCTCGATCGTCACCCTGGTCCCGCCGCAAGCCTACAACTACCACGACGACTACCAGAAGTACTTCGCGCATGTGGTCCGCATGGTCGAGACCGGCACGGTCTATGGCAGTCCGCTGAGCGCGATCGGGTCGCAAACGCTGGGCGGACAGGCGTTCCTCCAAGGCTTTCTCGTCGCCTACTTCCCGATTGCGTACGTGAATGGCTTCGACGCCGTGTTCGCCCTGTTCCTGTGTTTGATGCTGGCGAGCGAGTTCTCGCTGGGTGATCCCGGGCGCTGGCTGGCGACGCTGGTGTCGATGCTCCTCGTCCTGATCATCGATCCGCAATCGGTCAACACTTCGTCGCTCTATTCCGGCGTCGCGTTGATGCTGGCGCTGGCCGTGATCTGGAGCGATCCGCGAGAGAGACCCGCCTCTTCGGATTCCGTCGCGACCGGACTGCTGTTCGCCGCGCTGGTTGCGGTGAAGTCCACGTTTGCGCTGTTCCCTTTGCTGGTATTGGTGCTGCTGACGGTCCAACTGGGCGTGCGTTGGGGCATCCGGACTGGCCTTTATTGGACGCTGTTCCTCGCGCCTTGGATCCTCCTGCATTCCCCGCGTTACGTGACGGCTTTTCTCGGTCCGCATCCACCGCCTGTTGTGGTTGGGCCAGGAGAGCCGTCGCATTCGCCTTGGTTGTCCTTCGATCCGCTGAGCTACGGAGTCAGCGTGGGCACTTGCACCTTACTGATGGCGGCTATCGGAGTGGCCGCTTGGTTGGTGTATTGGATGGCGCGCAAGCGGGAGCGCGGCGAACGAGACTCCGCTTTGTCGATCGGGCTGATCGCGACGGCGGGCATCGCGATGTACCTGGTGTTCGTGTTCATCGCCCCGTGGCAGGCCGGATATCGGCATGCGCTACGCTATTCCGCTCCGGTGGCGATCGCCATGGCAACGGCGGTTTTCGGATTGGCGGCGCGACAGGTGCCGTCGCTGCGTTCGCGCTGGACTGCGGTGCCGGCGGCGCTTGCGGTCGCGATCGCTGCACTGTTCCCGATCAGCATTGTCGAGCGCGCGCAGCAGGCCATTACTTATGGATCGACTCTGGCGTTTTCGTGGTTGGCCGAGGATGCCGACTTCATCGAGTACAGCCAATCCGTGCTGCATGGCGGGGTCCGCGATCGGACTCGTGCGCTGCTCTCGCACGTTCCGCCCGGAGAGCCGGTGATCGCCTGGATCGATACGCCATTCTATTTGGACTACGCGCGCAATCCAATCTACGATCTCGAATCCGCCGGCCTGACTACGTCGTGGGCGAATCCGCCTTCTGCGCGCTACCTGTTGTGGGAGTACGGCGGCGTCGCCACCGAAACGGAGTCGGACCTAAGACAGAACGCCAAGTTAGATGGCGCGCTCGATCGGCTCACCGCGACGCGAACGCTCGCGTTCCTCGAGCGCGTCCGAAGTTGGGCCGCGAAAGGCCAGGTGCTTTATGACGACGGCGAGCGCAAGGTGATCCGCCTGGCGGATTCGCCTTAAGGCTTCTTGTCGGGCTGAATTTCCAGCTTCGGATAATACGGCTGGTCCAGCTTGTTGAACTTGTCCAGCCACTTCTTGCCCGCTTCCTGCGGCGTGAAACTCCAGTCCTGGCGATGGTAGTTCCAGTCGTCGGGATTCAGTTCCTGCGCTTTCTTCCAATACTTGGCGGCGAGCTCGGGCTTCTTGGTCTCGTGGAAGTACACGCCAAGCTTGAAGCTGGCTTCGGCTTCCATTTCGGCGGCGGACCGCGGCTTCGCACGTCGGGCGAATTCTTCGTCGCTCAAGTAATACGAACTGGCCTTGCCGTTTTTCACCCAATCGCGGAGTCCGGCGGTGTACGTTTCGCCTTCCGTGACGATGCTCTTCGCGCCCACCTTGAGAGTCGAGTTATTGGTCCACGCCGGTTCCGCCGGACGCACCACCAGACCCTTCTCGTCGATCCAAACGCCCATCGGAACATTGATGAATTGATAGGCCGAGCTGATGCCATGCTGCACATCGACCAGCGTTGTGTAGGTGGCCTTCGCCGCGTCATACCACTTGCCGGCAGCCGCTTCCCCGCCGGTATCCTGTGCGGCGGCGACGATCTCGAAATTCTGGTCTTTCAGTTCGCTGTAGAGTTTCTGCCAGCCTGGCAGATCAAGTCGGCATCCTCACCAACTGGCCCAGGTTACAATGAGAACCTTCTTGCCTTTGAAGTCGGAGAGGTGCACCGGGCGGCCCTTCCGATCGGGCACCGTGAAATCCGGGGCGACGCGGGAGTTGTAGAAAGAACTGCGGAGGACCGGCACTTCGCCGAGGCTCCAGACGCCGGAATCGGCGACGACGGTTTCGCCGATCTTCTTGGCGAAACCAGTCAGGTTGAAATACTCGCCCTGCTTCAAAGTCTTCGAGACGGGAATGCAGATGTCGGCGCGGCAGGCTCCCTGCGGTTTGAGTTCGAATTCGTTGATCTTCGGCAGATCGGCTGCGCGGACCCACAGGTCGCCCGCCTGCATGCGCGTCTTGTCGAGAGCGACGACGCGATCGCCATAGAGGACGGTTGCGGGCGTTGGCGTAATCGCGGCGGATGCGACGGAGGCGGCGCCGGTTGCGATGAGGAATTGTCTGCGGTCCATGTGTTTCATGGTAACCTCTGCGGCCAGGGAAAAAAGTCTTGCTGTGAATCGACGGCGTT
The DNA here is from genome assembly GCA_038210135.1 of Bryobacterales bacterium. Lineage (GTDB taxonomy): Bacteria > Acidobacteriota > Terriglobia > Bryobacterales > Bryobacteraceae > JBBQWZ01. The sequence continues at coordinate 23,660 of JBBQWZ010000015.1, read as the reverse complement.
ATCAAATCCGCGATTCCGCTCTGGATACATTTCTGGGGCCTTGTCCAAGCCTGCTAGTCTTCTTGTTGAACGCAATGACCGCGAAGACACGCAATATTCTGTTTCAGACCTTGATCGCGCTCTCGCTCGTTGGCGCAGCGGCGACTTTGATACCGTGGTCCGCGGCGCTGGTCACGAATGATCTCGGATACAAATCACTGTGTCCGTTCGCGCCGTGGAGCAGCCTCGCTTTGGTTGGCTTAGCTGGTTTGTTGGCGGTCACGAAGTCCTACATCTCGTCGCAGGTGGATTAGCGATCTCCGCCGGTTGCTTCCCAAAAAAAAGCGCGCATTGCCGTGAGGCGATGCGCGCAAATAGGAGGACCGTTCGCAGGGGGCGAACTTGACGAAGAACCGCTAGAAGGGGAGATCCTTGGTGGAAGTGACGCCGATCGCCGACTTCGCGAGATAGGGATACGGATTCACCGGAATGCTTCCCAGGCGAACTTCAAAATGAAGATGCGGGGAGGTGACCCGGCCGGTGGCGCCAGAGAGCGCGATCAGGTCGCCGCGGCGGACTTCCTGTCCGGTGACGACGCCGATGTGAGAAAGGTGCGCGTAGCGCGTGCGGACTCCGTTGCCGTGTTCGACTTCGATCAGTTTTCCGTAGCGGCCGGAGTATTCGGCGAAGATCACGACGCCATCGGCGGCGGCCTTCACCATGGTTCCGGAATTGGCCGAAATATCGACTCCGGTGTGGAACGCGCCTTCCCCGGAGAATGGATCGCTGCGCTCGCCGAAGTTGCTCAACAGCCGTCCGCTGACGGGCCACAGAGTGGGGATCACATTCTTCTGCGACTGCCGGACATAACCATGATGCAAACGGGAGAAACTGGCGGAACGGAGGAAGTTGTACTCTTCGAGGGATTCTTTGTAGGAGGGAACCAGCGGGCCTTCGTCGGAGATATCGTCGGCACCGGCTAGCTTACGAGTCAAACCCAGCGAAACGGTGACTTCGGTCGCCATGGTTTGCAGGCTCGCCAACTGGCTCTGCTTGTCGTTCGATTCGCGCTGCAGAGCGGCGTAGCGGTTGCGAAGAGTATCGACTTCGTCACGCAGAGAATTGTAGTTCGAGACCTTCCAGGTCATTCGGAGGTAGCTCGATACCATTCCGAAGAGCGACACGCCGCCGAACATGGCGAGCGCAAGAACGACATACATGACTTGGTGCGGAATATGAACGCGGCGGAGCCGCCCGTGGAGGGAATGCGCTAAAACGAGAATAAAATATTGCTGTTTCACGTGATCGGATATCTCCTTCTTGATTCGGCGCAGTTGCCCCCAAACTTCACGGGTCTGAGGGAACGTAGGCCGGAGAGTACCGCGGGGCTACAGTTCGATTACAACTTTGATGAACGAATAGTCATGATAGCCAAACCCGCCCACTGTGTCAATACGACACAGTGCGTTTTACGTGATCTTCCATACACAAATTAGGTATCCGCCTCTTAGCGCTCGAAAGATTTCCAGCGTAAATATTGGTTAGCACAAGGAGGTAGGAATGCGGTGATAAAATCGCCTATGGAGCGCCAACCCTTTGATTAGAAATACTTTATTACTGAGTGGGGAAGATTCAGGGGATGCCGGCAGAATGCGCTATGGATTTCTCACACCAATTCGGGGACGCCAACGCTCGCGCCGTTTACGAAGGGGAGCTTTTTGCAGGCGAAGTCGGCGCAGTCGGATGATATGATTGTAGGGTTCCCACTATGAAAACACTCGTTTTTTGCACAACCCTCGTCCTGGCGTGTGCCCTTGCGATCTCCGCCCAGGACAAAACCGCCGCACCAAAAGCGGCCACGAAATCGACGGCTACAAAGTCTACGGCCGCGAAGTCTACGACCGCCGTTAAGGCTGCGGCCAAGCCAGCAGGTCCGGGAAAACCGAATCCGGCACTGCTAACTCCGGCAAATTTGAAAGCCAAAGCGCCGGACGTGTATAAAGCCAAGTTCGTCACCACGAAAGGCGAAATCGTAATTGAAGTGACGCGCGACTGGGCTCCGCTCGGCGCGGATCGTTTCTATAACCTGGTGAAGAACGGCTACTTCACGAATGCATCGTTTTTCCGTGTCATTTCCGGGTTCATGGTGCAGTTCGGACTCTCAGCCTGGCCGGAAGTAAATCGTGCCTGGCGCGAGAGTCCTATAAAGGATGAGCCGGTGAAGCAGTCGAACACGCGCGGCATGGTGACGTTCGCCAAGGGCGGTGCGAATTCGCGTACCACCCAGGTGTTCATCAACTTCGGCGACAACGCGCGGCTGGATGCCATGGAATTTCCGCCGTTCGGCAAAGTGGTCGAGGGCATGGACGTCGTGGATAAGCTGTACGCGGGTTACGGCGAAGGCGCTCCGAACGGGCGCGGTCCGGATCAGGGAATGCTGCAGAGCATGGGCGACGCGCTCATCACACGCGATTTTCCGTTGATGGACAAAATTCAGTCGGCGACAGTCGTAGGCGCTCCGGCACCGGCGAAACCGGCGGCCGCGAAGCCGACCGCGAAGCCCACGACGGCGGCTCCCAAACCGGCCGCGGCCAAGCCGGCCACGCCCGCCAAACAGTAAGGACCTATGCGTTTCGAGCAATTCCTAAAGGGCTCGCGGCTGTTCGCCGCGGGCCTTTTGCTTTTGACGGCGGCCGAAATCCGGGCCGAGGTCGCGAAGATCCGCATCTTGGTAACGACCGATTTGCACGGCAACATTGAGCCGTACGACTACTATGCCGGCCAGCCGGCGAATCGTGGTTTGGCAAAGCTCGCTTCGTTGATCGCCGACGCGCGTTCGACCGGCCCCGGAACGCTCTTGATCGACTGCGGCGATACGATTCAGGGGACTCCGATCGAGGGCGTATTTCAGAAGTCGGTCATCGACAGCGCGCGCAAGAAGCAGGCGGCGGTGGCGGATCCGATGATGCGCGTCATGAATCTGCTCGAATACGACGCGATGGTGCTGGGCAACCACGAATTCAACTTCGGCCTCGCGAATCTGGACAAGGCGCGCTCGGAAGCAAAGTTTCCCTGGCTGTCGGCGAATACCAAGGCGACCGGCGCGGCGCGTCCGTTCGAGCCCTACATTATAAAAGAGGTCAGCGGAGTCCGGATCGCCATTATCGGGCTGACCACGCCGGGCATTCCGCATTGGGAGAAGCCGGAGAATTTCGCCGGCTATTCGTTCGCGGACGGCGTCGCGACGGCGAAGGCGATGGTCGCCGAGGTGAAACAAAAGCATCACCCGGACTTGATCGTGATTGCGGCGCACTCTGGCCTCAACCGGAATCCCGAAACCGGGGAGCGGTTCAACCAGGATCTGCCAGGCGAGAATTTCATCTACGAAATCGGCCAGCAGGTGGAAGGCGTGGATGTCATCCTTTACGGGCACACGCACGCGGAACTGACCGGCGTCCGGCTCGGCGATACGCTGCTCATGCAGCCAAAGAACTGGGGCATTTCGTTGGGGCAGGTGGATATCCGCATGGAGCGGGTGATGCAGTCGGACGGCAAGCCGGGTCCGTGGCAGACGGTTTCAAAAGTCGGCAAGCTGATTCCCGTGAAGGCGGACACGCGCGTGGATGAGCAAGTGCTGAACTTGGCTGCTCCCTATCACCAGGCCGCGTTGGCGTATCTGAATGCGCCGGTCGCGAATTCGGCGGCGGCGCTGTCGGCATCGACGGCACGAGTGGAGGATACGGCGATTCTCGACGCGATCCAGCAAGTGCAGTTGTATTACGCGAAGGCGGATGTCAGCTTTGCGGCGTCGTTCAATCCGCGGGCTGCCATCTCGAAAGGCCCGGTCACGGTTCGCGAAATTGCGGGTCTGTATCTTTACGACAACACCCTCTATGCGATCGAGGGAACCGGCAAAATGGTCCGCGAGGCGCTCGAGAATGCGGCTCGTTATTTTTCCGGCTGCGCGGATGCGGCGTGCACGGGCGCCGGGTTCAACCGGCAGTTCATCGGCTTCAATTACGATATGGCGGCGGGCGTCACCTACGAGATCGACCTGACCCAACCGGTCGGGAAGCGCATCCGGAATCTGCGCTTCCGCGGCAAGCCGCTCGACGACACGCGGAAGCTCCGAGTCGCTTTGAATAATTATCGCTACGGCGGCAGTGGCGGGTACACAATGTTCCCCGGAGCAAAGGTTTTATGGCGCTCGACGGACGAGATCCGCGAGCTCATGATTCGCTATTACTCGGGAAAAGATAATCCGAAGGCGGCGTTCCCCACCAAGTCCGCGAACGGGTGGCGGATCGTTCCCGAGGCGGCGCGGCAGTCCTTGCACGATCAAGCCGCGAAGCCGCAGACCCTAACGCAATAGGCCGCAATAAATCCCAGTTGTCGCCAGCGTGAGGAGTAAATATTTGAGTCCGCGAGTCGCGGAAACGATCTAGGCGCGTAGCAGGACCTTCAGTACACCGCGCTCGGCGGCGCGCGCAAAAGCTCGCGCCGCATCCTTCAAATCGAAGTGATCGGCGATCAGCGGTTCGACTTGAACGCCAGTGGATTTCAGAAGCGCGAGTGCGGGAGCGAATCGTCCGCAGCGGGAACCGATCAGCGAGATCTCGTTCACGATGACCGGCGCGGCGTCGAGCGCGACCCGATCGTGGACCGTCGATTTCATGATGACCGTGCCCCGTGGCACGGTCATGCGAATGGCTTGTTCGAGTCCCGCACTGGAACCGGTCGCATCGACGACAAGCGAGTATGCTTTCTTCGGCAGTTTGCTGGTGAGTTCGGTCTGTATGCCGGCGTTCCGGCTGATTTGCAATTTCGTTTCATGGCGCCCGTAGTGTGTGACGGAGGCGCCGTGGGCGTGGAGGACTTGCGCGACCAGCAAGCCGAGCTTGCCATCGCCTAGCACCGCAACCGGCTCGTGCGCGGCGATTTTCACTTGATCGAGAATTTCGCAGGCGGCGGCGAGCGGTTCGGCGAAGACAGCTTGTTCGTCGGTGATGGATGCGGGGAGCGCATGCAGGTTACGTTCGGGCAGCGTCAGGTATTCGGCAAACGCGCCGGGATGCTTCACAATGCCGAGAACGGTGCGATGCGGGCAATGGCGGCCGAGTCCGCGCGCGCACCAGTCGCAGGTTCCGCAAGCGAGATTGATTTCACCCGCGACGCGTTTGCCGATCCAGCGAAGGTCGTCTGATTCCTCGACGATGCCGACGAATTCATGGCCCGGCGTTCCGCGAAAACCGTAATAGCCGCGCTGCAGTTCGAGATCCGTGTTGCAGATTCCGGCTAGGACGACGCGAATTCTCGCGAAGCCGGGAGGACGTCTTGGGATGGCGCGCTTCTGGATCGAAACACGCCCCTCGTCGAGATGGACCGCAATCATTTCGGCATGGCTTTCGCGTCGGCCTTGCGCTTCCGGCTCCAGTACCACCAATCACGTTTTTCGGCGGGCAGGCGCGGATTGCGAGCCTGCGCGACGGCGCATACGAAGGTGTCGAGCACGCACGGATCCTGGCGCTCGCGCGTGAGGACGCAGAGTTTGTCGTAGAGTTCGCGGCCTTCGAAGGTGGCAAGGTGCGTCACGTTTTGCACGCCGAGAATGCGGAGGTCCTTGGCGATGGAAGGTCCGACGCCGGCGAGGTCACGGAGCGTGCGTTTCTCAGGCATAATTGGTTCGCCTCTATTATTATGTCAACCGAACGGCCCGTTCCGACAGCGAAAAAGCTCGCACCCGTGATGATCGTCGACGACATTGAAGTCTGTGAGCCGTTCTGGCTCCACCTGGGCTATCAGCGGACGGTCGAGGTTCCGCACGAGGGCAAACTGGGGTTCATTATTTTGACCAATGGCGGCGTGGAAATCATGTATCAGTCCCGCGCCAGCGTGGCGGGGGACGTTCCGGCGCTGGCGAATGGAACGTATCGCGCGGCCCTCTTTATCGAAGTCGATTCGCTCGACGCGGTGATTGCCAATGTCGGAGGCGCTCCGGTCGTGTTCGAGCGGCGGAAGACATTCTATGGCGCGGACGAAATCTGCGTCTTGGAGCCCGGTGGCAGTCCCATTACGTTCGCGCAATTCGCCGAGCTTTTGCCGGAGTAAGGGAGCGGCTCCGCTGACCCCGGAAGCAAACGGGCGGCCACGCTATCATCGGAATCTGCGGCGCTGATTCCGGCCGTACCTTTTTCATGACTTCCGCACTGGTTTGTTTTTCTGAATCGTGCCGCGCGCGATTCGCAATCACCGAGACTCTGTATACGTGCCCGCATTGCGGCAGCTTGCTCGAGGCGTTGTATGACGGCTCCCCTGGCGACCCCAAGGGGCTGAAGCAGCTCTTCCGTTACCGGCGCACGGATAACGATCCAGTGAACCAGAGCGGCGTTTGGCGGTACCGGGAGTTGTTTCCGTTCCTCGAAGAGGAGCGTCACATCGTGACGCTGCGGGAAGGGAACACACCGCTGTTGCCGGGTCCACGGGCGGCGGAGTACGGTGGCCTCGATGCGATCACGTTCAAGCATCAGGGCTTCAATCCGACGGGGTCGTTCAAGGACAACGGAATGACCTGCGGCGCTTCGCAAGCGAAGCGTTTGAAGAAGCAGCGGGTCGCTTGCGTATCGACCGGCAACACCTCGGCGTCGATGGCGGCGTACGCGGCGGCGGCTGGTTTGCAGCCGATCATCTTTATCCCAAACGGAAATATTTCCTACGGCAAGCTCGCGCAGGCGCTCGAATACGGCGCGCGGACGCTGCAGGTGGATGCGAACTTCGATGAGATTCTGGCGCTGGTGCGCGTGCTGGCCGACCGGCTCGGAATCTATCTGCTGAACTCCGTGAATCCGTTCCGCATCGAGGGCCAGAAGTCGATCATTTTCGAAATGTTGGATCAGCGGGATTGGCATGTTCCGGAATGGATCGTGTTGCCGGGCGGGAATCTGGGCAACACGTCGGCCTTTGGAAAAGCCCTTCGCGAATTGCTCGCGTGGGGATTCATCGACCGGCTGCCGCGCTTGGCGGTGGTGCAGGCGGAAGGGTCGGCTCCGTTTTATGACTTCGCGCACAACCCGGCGGCGGGATTCCATTCGGTTGCACATCCGGAAACGTTGGCGACGGCAATCAAGATCGGCGATCCGGTTTCGTGGCCGAAAGCGATGCGCGAAATGCAAGCTACCAACGGCGTGGTCGAAAGCGTAACCGAGCAGGAGATCGCCGACGCGAAGGCCATCATCGGCGCGTGCGGAATCGGCTGTGAGCCGGCGTCGGCGGCGACGCTCGCGGGCATCCGCAAGCTGACCGCGTCCGGCGTCATGCGGCGCGATGCCGACGTGGTCGCCGTGCTGACGGGCAATGTCTTAAAAGATCCGGATTACATCTACCGCTATCACACCGGTCAATTGAAGGCGCATTCGGGCGCGATCGCGCCGACCTTCGGGAACGCTCCGACGGTGGTTCCGAATGATGCGGATGCGATTTCGCGATTACTGGAATAGACGCTAGCGGCGCCGAGCGTGCTGGACGTCCCAGGTCTCGAGCATGGCGTCGCAGGTGGATTTCAGCGTCGGCCAGCGGCGGGTGAGGCTCGTGAATTGCGCGGTCATTTCCTCGCGGCTGTCGTAGGGAAACGTCTCGCTCATCGCGAGCGCGACGCGGACTTTTTCGAAATCGGTTTCGTGTTCGAGCCAGCTCTTGCGGACTCGCAGGACTTCTTCGCCGTCGGCGAGCAGCCACAGCATGCGCTCCAGCAGATCGGCGACCGGCGCCACGTCGAGGTTCGACGCGCGATTGCGCAGAATGAACTCCATCACGTCTTCCAACTGGACGGGCTGTTTCATCAAAGTTTCGGCGGGCAAGGATTTGGACAACCAGGCGCGCCTACACCAGCACGGTGAAGACGTTCTCCGTACGCACGACACGTTGATAACGGGTGTCGCGCTCCACCGGCTCGCGGCCGGCTTCGCGGATCAGGTGCAGCAGTTCGCCGCGGCGCATGTGCTGTTCGGTGGTGGCTCCGGCGTCGTGATAAATCTTCTCCTCGACGATCGTTCCATCGACATCGTCGGAGCCGAAACGCTGGGCAATTTGCGCGATTTTCGGCGTCATCATCACCCAATACGCTTTGATGTGATCGATGTTATCGAGCAGTAATCGCGCGACGGCGATCTCTTTCAGATCCATGAAGCCGGTGGTTTTCGGAATGTGATGCAGCGAAGTATTATCGGGATGAAACGCGAGCGGGATGTACGTGACAAATCCGTGCGTCTCGTCCTGCAGCTGGCGCAGACGGATCAGGTGATCGACGCGATCTTCTTCGGTGTCGATGTGCCCGTAGAGCATCGTGCAGTTCGAATGCAGGCCGAGTTCGTGGGCGGTGCGGGCGGTTTCGATCCACTCGTCGCCACTCAACTTGTGGTCGCAGATGATGCGGCGAACGCGGTCGTTGAAGATTTCGGCTCCGCCGCCGGGCATCGAATCCATACCCGCGTCGCGCAGCTTGATCAGCGTGTCGCGCAGCGAGAGCTTCGCCCGCTTGGCGAGATAGCCGATCTCGACCATGGTGAAAGCTTTCAGGTGGACGCCGGGATAGCGCTGCTTCAGGCCCGCGAGCATTTCGCAGAACCAGTCGAGAGACAGCTCGGGATGCAATCCGCCAACAATGTGGAATTCCGTCACGGCGTCGGCATAGCCTTTGCCGGCGATTTCCCAAACCTGTGCGAGCGACATCGTGTACGAGGTCGGATCCTTCGCGCGCTTTCCGAACGCGCACAGGCGGCAGCTTGCCACGCACACGTCGGTGGGATTGATATGGCGATTGACGTTGAAATAGGTGATATTGCCGTGCTTCTGTTCGCGCATGAGGTTGGCCATGTAGCCGACCGCGAGGAGATCGGGCGAGCGGTAGAGAGCAATTCCGTCGTCGAAGCTGAGGCGTTCGCCCGACTGCACTTTCTCAAGGATCGGAAGAAGGCGTCGGTCTTCGATGGAGGCGGCTGGAGCAGGAATCATATGGATGTTCAGACGGACTTAAACCAATTCGACCAGGTTACGTCGGCGGCCCAAAACACAAAGAATAACACGCTAACCCAGCCATTCATGGTGAAAAAGGCGGCATCGACACGCGAGAGATCATCGTCGTGGACGATGCTGTGTTCGTAAATCAGGATCGCGGCGACGGCAACGACTCCGGCGACGGCGAGGCCGCCGAGATGGAAGCTGGCGACGAGCGCGAGCAGGCAGGCGATCATGCCGACATGCAAGAAGCGCGCGAGAATCAGCGCGCGGGCGATTCCGAAACGGCGCGGAATGCTGAACAGGCCGGTCGCGACATCGTAAGCGTAATCCTGGCAAGAGTAGATGACGTCGAAGCCCGCGGTCCAGAGCATCACCGCGGCGGTGAGCCATACGATCCGCCAATCCAGCCAACCGCGCATCGCGATCCAGGCGGCGGCGGGCGCGATGCCGAGCGACAAACCCAGAATCAAATGCGAGAACGCGGTGAAGCGCTTGGTGAAGCTGTAAAACATGACCACAGCGAGCGCTGGAGTCGATAGGATGCCGCACAGCGGATTCAGCATGCGGGCCGCGAGCAGGAAGACCAGACAGGATCCGAAGGTGAAGCCCCAGGCGAACTTGTTAGTCAGCAGGCCGGCCGGCAGGTGGCGCATTTTGGTGCGCGGATTTTTGCGGTCGATGTCCGCGTCCAGCACCCGATTGAAGGCCATGGCGGCGGACCGGGCGGATACCATCGCGATCAGGATCAGGGCGAGTTTCCAAACGAGTCCCGCCGTAGCGAAGCCGTCCTCGCGCCACGCGAGCAGAGCTCCGGTGAGCGCGAAGGGCAGGGCGAATACCGAATGCTCGAACTTGATCATTTCGAGCGTCAGGCGCAGGCGTGTCCAGAAGGATGACAAGAGACTTCGCTACTATTTTAGTCGATGAAGCTTCGCCTGCTGGGGATGGTCTGTTTGGCGCTGTGGTTGAGCGCGTGCGACAAGCCGACGACGATGGACGACTACCGGTCGACCGAGGTGCTGTTTCCCGGCGGCCAAAAGATCCTCGCCGAGATGATGCGAACTGAGCTCGAGATGACCCGCGGCATGATGTTCCGGGATAAACTCGCGGGCGATCGCGGAATGCTGTTTCTGCACGGATTGCCCGGCAATTGGACCTATTACATGTTCCAGGTGAAGATCCCGCTGGACATCGTTTGGATGGATGGCGCGAAGCGGATCGTCGAAATTTCCGCAAACACGCCTCCCTGTCCGTCCGCTTCGGCGCGCGAATGCCCGCTCTACGGAGGCAAGGAAACGTCGCAGTTCGTGTTGGAATTGCCGGGCGGTCAGGCGGCGAAATTGGGCTTGCGCGTCGGCGACACGGTGCAGTTTTAGCCCTTACGCCAGCGGACCGCGCGCCTTCATGTAGCTTGCCAGCGCGTCAGCAAGTCGCGGCATCGGATCGACTCCAAGCGCTTCCATCTTGTGGTTCAGCAACGCGGAATAACGCGGCCGGCGGGCGGCGGTGCGGTACTCGCGCTCGTTGGTCGGCTTGAGCTCCGGCGTTAGACCGGCGGCGTCGAAAATTAGGCGGGCGTACTCGAACCAGGAAATCGGCGTGCCTCCTCCGATGTGAAAAACGCCGCTCGCGGAGCGCTCGACGAGATCGGCGGTACGGGCCGCGAGAGCCGGCGCGTAGGTCGGTGACGCGACGTGATCCTCAACCACGCGGATCGGTTGATGGGCGCCGGCGAGACGCAGCATCAGTTCGACAAAATTGCCCCGCGCCGTATGCAGGCCGCCGGGTCCGAACACTCCCGAAGTCCGGATGATCAGCGGCTTCTCTAGGTACGCTTGCGCGTACAGTTCGCCGGCGAGTTTCGAGACGGCGTAGGCGCCCGTCGGATGGGGCTTGTCCTCTTCGCTGTAGGCGCGTCCCGCGAGGCCGTCGAACACATAGTCGGTCGAGAAGTGCACGAACTGGGCGTCGATCTGGCGGCAGGTGAGCGCGAGATTGCGGACGGCCAGCGCGTTGACGTTGTAGGCGGCTTGCGGCTCCTTCTCGGCAACGTCCACCTGGTTGTAGGCGGCGGCGTTGATGACCAGCGCCGGATCGAGCGGCGTGATCGCGTGTTCAACGGCCGCGGGATCGGTGATGTCGACGATAGTCCGCTCGAAAGGCGAAACCGCCCAGCCCCGCTTTTCAAATTCTTTTTTGAGTTCGACGCCCAATTGGCCGCCGCTTCCGAAAATGGCTACGCGTTTCATGAGGAGGTGAACACTCAGGATAACGCGAGCGCGCCGGGTGGAGTCAGCTCAATGTCACGAGTCCTCCAATTTCTTCGAAGCAACGCGGGGATGGCAAGGCGGTGGTCGAGCCGCCGCGAAAACAACTTAAGTGGCTTGATGCCGACCAGGATTTCTTACATGGCGTTTTCAAGGACAGCGATTTCTTCCACCTGTTCCACGACGTGATCGAGCAGGATGCCGGCGTGCCAGTGCCCATCGACCAGCGTCGAATAACAGGCTTCGCCGAGGAGCATGGTGCCGAATACGTCGATACGGAGTGGGGCGGAGATGGGGACCGGGTAGTCGAGCCGGAGCTGGATTCCGCGCGCGGAAATGTCGGTAACGATGCCCGAAAGCCTGCGCGGCTTCGGGCCGAGAACAGTCAGAATGGCGGGCTCGTCGGTGGGAATTCGGGGGTAGCGGCGGCGTTCTTGCATCTGCCGTTCTTATCGACCGCCAGCGGCCCATTGTGAGGAACGGGCTGACGAAGAGAACGCTGTGCGCTACCGGCCGACGTATTGAAGCGTCAGCCAGATGAGCACGCCGACGCCAGTCGGGACCGCGAATTCCACCCAGTAGCGGCGGAAGAATCCGACAGTTCCAGTCGCCCCGGCGGAAGGTCTGCTCGGCGATTCGGCCGTGGGCGGAGCACCCGCGGCGAGCGACTTCCGATTTCTCGCGACGGCCAGTGAGGAGGTCAGGCGGCTGCGAAGATCGCTCGGCAATCCGCGCAGCGCCCGGACAATTTCGTGACGGCCGCGTTTGTCGGCAATCAGGATGGTCGCGGAATTGACGCTGTTGGTCGATTCCTCCAGGCGGCGGCGAAGCGACGCCGGCACCTGGTCCATCGAGCTGTAGACACGGGTGCGTTTCCCGACGGCGATGAAGATCGTCGAAGACTTCAGGGTCATTCGGTCCATCTGCATAGTCAAACATTCGCCGGAATCGTCCGGCGAAAATCCTCCACAATCCCTCTTAAGTATAGATCCAGAAATCTCTTCTTATTACTATGGCGTTATCTGAACGGATTTGGTTTCCGGCTATTTTGCCACCTGATTTCGCTCGTTAGAGGCCCCATCCCTTACCGTCGGGCCTCCAGCCCGAGCGCCCCCCGAGCTAGCTGGCTTCGCGGGCCGGCTTCGCGACTCGGGCGGGGAAGCCGGCGTGTTCGAGCGTCACTTGGATGAAGCTGAGGGCGGCGCGCGAGAGAGCTTTATCCTTCCTATAAATCAAGGCCACCTGGCGCGACATCGGTTCCGGACCGAGCGACGCCACGGCGAGGCGACCCGCCGCGATATCTTCCTGGCAATGCGAGGCGGCCAGGAACGAAACTCCCAGGCCCGCCATCACGAAGCGTTTAATCATCTCGGTCGAATCCAGTTCCATCGAGATCTGTAATTCCTCTTCGACCGGTTCGAGCCAAATGTTGAGGCGGCTCCGTGTCGTTCCGGATTTTGGCATCAGGATCGGCAGGCCCGCAAGATCGCGCGGGGATACCGGTCCGCGACCGCCCAGCGGATGATCGGGAGGCAGCAGCAGCATGATTTCGTCAGTGTGGATGCGGACCAGCTGCAGGCGCTTTTCTTTGATCGGCAATTGGGTGATTCCGAAATCGGCTTGGTTGTCGATTACCGCCTGCACTACGCCCGCGCCATAGCTGCGATCGACCGACAGCTGCACGTTCGGATACTGCTTCTTGTACTCGGAAAAGACGCGCGGCAGCACATAGATGCAGGTGGCTTCGTTCGCCGCGATCACGAGTTCGCCGCGCGGAATCCGCTCCAGTTCCTGGATCGCGTTTTGCGCCCGGCGGCGCAATTCAAGAATCTGTTCCGCATACTCGGCGAACACCTTGCCGGCGGACGTCAGCGAGATGCGCGTTCCCAAGCGGTCAAACAGAGACGTATTGACTTCGGTTTCGAGCTGGCGTACTTGTGCCGAAATTGCAGGCTGGGTGCGATACACCGCTTGCGCCGCCTTCGAGAAGCTCTTCAGGCGGACGATCTCGAGGAAGGTGTGGAGTTGATCCAGATCCATTTCGGGCGACGCAATCCGCTCAAGTTGCCAGCCCAGGACGGGATAGGAAAGCAGCTGCCGGAAGCTTGATTGTAACAGCCGCCCGCTATCGGCTAGGATGATCCCATGCGATATCTCTTGCTCGCCGGAATTCTAGCTGGTGGTTTGTCCGTCTCCGGCACATCCGCCCGCGCCGCCGAAGCGGCCTCGATTGAACGCGGCCGGTATCTCGCGGTCGAAGTCGCCAAGTGCGGAATGTGCCACACGCCGAAAGACGACAAGGGCGAGCCGGACAAAGAAAAATGGTTCAAGGGCGCTGTACTCGATTTCGCTCCCTTGACGCCCGGCAGTCCCGGAACCAAGGGCTGGCACAAGACGGCGCAGGACCTGACGCCAGCCGGTTCCTTATGGAAAAAGTGGGGCGAGGGCGCCATGGTGAAATTCCTGATGACGGGTAAAGGCCCACGCGGCAATCCGGCGGATGTGCCGATGCCCGCCTACACCATGTCCGAGAAGGACGCGGAAGCCATCGTCGATTATCTGAAGACGCTGAAGTAACCGCGGTGCCAAAGCTGGCCGCCGCGGCCGCCCTTCTTTTTCTGACAACAGTGGCTGCCCCGGCGAATGCGAGTGGTCCGGAGAACGTCGCCGTGGTGGTCAACGACGCGTCGCCGCTGTCGCGATCGATCGCCGAATATTACGCGCGCCGGCGCGCCATTCCCAGCACCAATGTCTGCCACGTCCGGGTCATGGACACCGAAGAGATCGGCGCCGGCGAATACCAGTCGAACATCGCCAAGCCCCTTGCCCGCTGCCTGCGCGAGCGCCACCTTACTGAACAGATTCTCTACATCGTGACGACTGCCGGCCTGCCGCTGCGGATTAACGGCGAAGTGCCGCCCGGTCCGATGACGGATATGGCCGCGGTAGACAGCGAATTGACCCTGCTCTACAGCGAAATGCAGGGCAAAAAGTATGAGCGAAAAGGTTCCATTCCGAATCCGTTTTTTCGCCAGGTCGATGCTGATTTTACCCACGCCCGCTTTCCCATATACCTCGTCACGCGCCTCGCGGGCTACGATTTTCAGGCCGCGCGCGCTTTGGTAGACCGCGCCATCGAAGGGCAGGATCCGAAGTACCGCAACAAGGGCCGCATCGTGATCGACCTCAAATCCCTCGACTCGACCCCGGGGAATGAATGGCTGCGCGACGCGTCACTCCGCGTTCCGCAGGACCGGCTGGTGATGGACGACTCGGCGAAAGTTCTGTACGACCAGACCGACGTGATCGCTTACGCTTCCTGGGGTTCGAACGATCCCGACCGCAAACGGCGCAAGCTCGGATTCAAATGGCTGCCCGGCGCGATCATGACTGAGTTCGTGTCCACCAACGGCCGCACCTTTAAGCGCCCGCCCGATACATGGAACATCGGATCGTGGGCCGACCCCCATAACACCTGGTGGGCCGGCGCTCCGCAGACGCTGACCGCCGACTACATTGAAGAAGGCGCGACCGGCGCGTCGGGCCATGTCACCGAGCCGTACCTCCATTTTTGCCCGCGTCCGGAAGTCCTGATTCCGGCGTATCTCAAAGGACGCAATCTGGCCGAGAGCTACTATCTGGCGATCCCCGCCTTGAGTTGGCAAAATATCGTCATCGGAGATCCCCTGGCGAAGCTACCCTGAGGTGGTGGCATAGGCCTCCGGCCTGTGCATCTTAAACAAGTGGCATAGGCCTCCGGCCTGTGCATCTTAAACAAGTGGCATAGGCCTCCGGCCTGTGCATCCTAAACAAGTGGCATAGGCCTCCGGCCTGTGCATCTTAAACAACATTAAAACAACGCGCGCCAATCCATAGCTACTGCGCCGAAAGCGACTTGACCATCTCCTCGAGCGACTTCCGGTTGAGGTCATCGGGAGCCTGCACCACCGCCTTCTTCGCATGCTCAAGCGCCTGCTTGTTATCGCCGTTCGCGGCGTAACCGCGCGCAAGGCCGACGTGCACCGGCCAGTTGTCGCCGAAGCGTTGCTCATTGAACTTGAAGACCTCCAGAGCTTCCGCATTCTTCTTCTGGTTCAGCAATTGGCGTCCATATTGATGAATCTCAAAGGTCGTCGTGGTGGGCTCGCGCACCGCGGTCATCATGGTCTTCTTCGCTTCGTCGGAACGGCCCATCGCTTCGAGCACCTGCGCCTTCGCGCTGAGGTTGTTATAGGTCGGCTGGCCGATGCCCGGCATGCTGACGGCGGATTCGGCCCACTGCAAACCTTGTGCGAGATTCGATTTGGTCTGCACGCAGAACAGAGCCGCCTGCGCGTAGGAGCGGTTGTCGAAGCCGGGAACCGTGGTCAGCTCCTCGCGCAGCTTGGTGATGTAGAGCTCGTTGGTGTCCGGCACCCGGATGTTCCAGGCCACCGCCAGATCTTCCCATTGGAGTTCGACCGTCGCGGAATCCACCTTGCGGTCGTTGAACTCATAAGTGAGATATTCGCGGTAATCGTGTTTGCGCGGCGTGGCTTTCACCCGTAAAGCGTCGCGGCTCTCTTCATACCAGAAGCTCCCCCACGCCGCGTTGTCTTTGGAAAAGATGACCGTCCATTCGGTCTCGCCGGGGATCATATGCAGGCCGTAGCTGCCCGCGGGCAGGGTCTTGCCGTCGATCACGATCGCATGAGACACGCTGAAGACCGTGTTCTCGTTGGCTCCCGCTCGCCACGGTCCTGGTTTGCCGTTGCCGAAACCAAGGTTCGAGAGGCCGTAGGGAACCAGCTTGCCCCAGATCTGGCCGCGCCGGTCCTTCCCGGCGGGTCCGTGAACCGAAGGACTGTTGTAGTCGATGGTGACCTTCACCAGTCCGAGGTATTGGCTGACCGTGGCTTTCTGGTTGTTGCCGCCGGGCGGCAGGGAGATCGCGGCGAGCCGTTGGCTGAAGGCCGGAGCAGCCGCAAGGAGGACACAAGTGAGAGGCAAAAGCAGGCGCATGGGCCAATAGACGGGATGCCTTTCGAAGGGTTTGGAGGTTGGGGCGAACGCCGGAAAGACGCCGCGAAATGCCGGGGTTGATGGTCTGTCCTGTGTTTGTCCAGGGTCGGGTGGGAACACTCGCAACCGCATTCACACCCTTGGTCACCCAGCAAATCTAGCTCGCGCGGCGCAATTTGCGAAGAATAAATAGCGCTTCAAACATTCACTAGGTTTCGCATGTTATCCGCAGTACTCTTTGTATGCGCTGGGAGGCGCACTTGGAACATCTGGCATGCCGTGTTATCGAGCATGTCGGTGCGGGCGCGCGCTCCCGGCGTTATATAGGTATCGGGCGAGAATGGAAAAAGTTGTGCCGCAAAAGAGATTACACAGAGGTGTCTGTGGAAATCTTCGTTGCGCGACAGGACAAAACGTGGTTGATCTGCTACACTAGGGATTAGTGCAACCCACCTCTCTGCCGATCAACGACTCTTACCATTGCCGCCGTGGGAAGCAGGATGGGCTCATCCTCATCATGAACAACGGCGAGTACCTCATGGCCGAATACAGCGAACACACCGGGCTTACGAGCTACCAACGTGTGGTTCCAGCGCCGCAGCGCGACGTAATCGAGCGTTGGCTGGCGAAGCACTTCCCGGCACGCAAAACGCGCACCGCCGCGCACGCGTAACCAAAATAGAACCTAAATCTTAGCGTATAAAACCTCACCCGTTACTGTAAGACGTAATCGGTGAGGTTTTCTGCGTTTGGCTTCGTTTCGCACGGCATCCATTGGCACCTCTGACGATGGGTTTGGCTTCGTTTCGCAGAGCCTCCTTGGGGCTTCTGGCAAGGGGTCCCCTCGCTCATGTTCAGGGTTCCATCCCATCAACATCGACCGGTGGTTGTCCGCGTTTGGCTTCGTTTCGCACAGCGGCCATTGGCACTGCTGGCGATCCCGTCGCTCACGCTCAAGGTTCCATCCCACGCTAGCGGGAGATCTCGACTACCGTGCGGGAACCCAGGTCGTCCGGGAGGGTGTACGTCATCGCGACTTCCAGATGGACCTGGCGCTTGCGCGCTTCGGCAGTAGCCTCCGCGATCTCGGCCTCCGCGTCCGGTCCCTTGTAGAACAGCCCTCGAACTCCAGGTTTCCACGGCGCGAAGGTTACTAACGCCCGGCTCAGCGGAGCGACCGCCCGCGCGGTCACTAGGTCGAAGTGCTCCGCCTTGAGGAGGTCCTCCGCCCGCTGCGACGTGACACGAACGTTCGGCAACTCCAGAGCCGAGACCGCCGACTCGAGGAAGCGCGCCTTCTTCTGCGTGGACTCGGAAAGCGTGAACCGGACTTCCGGCAGCACGACCGCCAGCGGGATCCCAGGAAAGCCCGCCCCCGAGCCGATATCGAGGACCTTCTTCGCCCGGGCAAACAGCATCCACGGAATCACCGAGTCCGCGACATGCTTGATGGCCGCCTCGCGCGGCGACGTGACGCGAGTCAGATTGAACTGCTGATTCGCTTCCTCGACCAGTTCAAGGTGCCGGGCGCAGATGGCGACCACAGCGTCGCGATGGGGCAGGTCCTCCGGCAGAACCTGGTCTAATTCGTTGGCGAAGGACACTATGGCTTATCCGGATCCAGGTCGAACTTCTCGACCATGTACTCGAAGTAGGGTCCGTCGGTGAGAAAGCTGAGGAAGACCTCGTGGACCGTGTGAATCAGCCTGCGGGTGGCGTATTCCAGATCCTTGCTGGCTTTGCCGGTGATCGTAAGCGAGACGTTGCCGGACTTCCGCGCGGTGGTGAGGGTCGCCAAGCGGGTGTCGATGCGGCGGTGCTCGACCAGCTCCTTCGAGTGACGGGTGAGGATCCATTTCTGGAAGTCCTTGAACATGGCCGGGTCCACTTCGGGCAAAACCAGGGGCATCGTGATCGTCCTGGCTTTTCGGTCGAAAACGATATCGAAGAAGCGGTCGCGATGCCACAGGACTTTGAAGGTGGCCTTGCCGGCGGTTTGCGGTCCCCTGCTGAACCCCCGAAAGACCGCTCGGTTGGCATAGCCTTCAAGGATCTCGGCGACGAGTGCGATGGCCGGATCCGGCCGCTTGGGCGCGGCCTTTTTGGCCGGCGCCTTTTTCGCGGGGCGCTTCTTGGTTGCTGATTTGGTCGAAGGCATTCGTTCTAAGGCAGGATCTTTGATGCTAGCGCGGAGTGGGTGGTGGCGGGGCCAAAAGAATCCCCCGGCCAAAGCGACGGGACCGCATTTCCGCTTGAACCCTGAGCGTAAGCGATGGGACCCGCATTCCAAGCCGCGGCCATCGGGGAGCGGACAACCCGCCCTTGCCGGGGGGATTAGTGGGCGATGGCTCCGGTGCCCGGTTCCGGATTCAGGTTCACTCCCGGCGGGTAGTTCTTCGCGGAGGTGAATTCCTTGATGGCCTGGACGTTGATCAGGGTGGAGGCGCCTTCTTTGGCTCCGGCCTGATACGCGCGCTTCAGCGCGCTACGGAATTCCTCCGGCGTGCGGACGTACTCGCCGCGTGCGCCGAGCCCGATCGCGAGCTGATCGTAGCGGAGGTTCTCCTGGAACAGATACATGTGCATCGACCGCGCCGACGAACTCGCCTGCGGCCACATGCCCCAGGAATTGTTGTTGTAAGCCACGCAGATGGTCGGGATCTTGTATTTCACCGCCGTATCGAGTTCGAAGAGGCTATAAGCGAGTCCGGCGTCGGAGGTGACGCACAGAACCGGTGCACCCTTGTAGGGCGCCTGCGGTCCGACGCCGCGCTGGACGGCGGCTCCGGCGCCGATCATCATGGCGAGGTCGGGTCCGATGGCTCCAAACTGATAGGCGCAGACGACGCTCTGACCGGGACGGTTGGCGCGCAGCCAGCGTCCAGCATAGAGACCGCTGGTCCAGCCGCCGCAGCCGGTGACGGTCTGCTTGGGATCAATGTCGCTGCTCTTATACAGCAGGTCGTGGACTTCCTTCACCATCACCGCCGGGTGCAGCATGTTGGTGTCCTTCGAGTACTTCAAACCGAGCGCGTAGTGGTCCAGGTTGGTCTTCTCGGTTTTAGCTTTTGACGCCGCGATCTCGCTGACCCAGGCGTCGCGCTTCTTGCGGGTCAGCATGTTGGCGAGAGCTTCCATGAAGAACTGCTCGTCGCTGACGATGCCCAGATCGAGCGGCCAGTTGCGGCCCAGGTCTTCCTGTACCGGGTGGACGCGAATCGCTTTGACGTCGGGGCTCAAGCGGTATTCGCCCGGGCTCGGCATGCAGTATTGGCCGATGAAGATCACCAGATCGGCGCTCATCAGGGCGTCCGGCGACATGCTGGCCGAAAGGCGATGGTCGTCGGGAAAATGTCCGCGCGTCGGACCGGAGGTGACGACGGCGATGTCCTGCTTTTCGGCGGCTAGGAGCAGCGATTCCCAGGCCTTGCGCTGGAACAGGCCCTGCCCGGCGACGATCACCGGGCGCTGCGCCTTGGTGATCAGGTCGGCGGCCTGCGTGACTTCCTTCATCGAAGGATGGGCGCGGGATTCGGTGCGGTACTTGTCCTTGCTGTAGAAATCGGTCAGCTTGGCGGCGTCGGCGAAACGGGCGCGCGCGACTTCGCCGGGGAAGTCAAGATGGACCGGACCGGGAATGCCCGACTTCATGTTGCGGAACGCGTAGGCGCCGTATTCCCACACCCGATTGCCGTCGATGATGCGCTTGCCGTACTTCTTGATTCCGGTGGTCAGCGGCTGCTGATAGCCGGTCTGAATGAAGGCTTCGCGATCGTCGCCGGCCAACTGCATGTTGCTCGCCAGCACCAGCAGCGGGGTCCGCGCGGCGGATGCCGCGGCGATATTCATGATCATGTGAGTGAAGCCAGGACCCTCGGTGCCGGACGTCGCCGTCACCTCGCCGGTGACCCGCGAGAAGCCGTCGGCGGCGGCGCACATTCCGCCTTCAGTGCGTCCGCCGTAGCTGGGGATTCCGGCAGCGGCGATGGCGTTGATGACGGTGTAATTGCCGGGGCAGCAGAACATCGCCGCCAGGTCTTCTTCCTTGCAGAGCTTGGCGAAGACTTCGGCGCCCGACATGCCGCGTCCGGCGAATTCGCCCGGTTTCGCCGCTTCGTTCATGGTTTCCGGGATTTCTTTGGGAATCGAAATGGACGGAATCGGCGCGGCCGAAAGGCGGGTCTGCAGGAGCAATCCGCCGGCGGCCAGCACTCCAGCGGCGGCGGGAACCTTGAGGAAGTTCCGGCGGGAGCCCGCGGTTTCTTCGGCGGCTCCTGCGGTCAACGCAGTCTTCGAGGACTCAGTCTTGTTGGCACTCATAGTTGCGGGCTCCTATTGGCTACTTGTCGTCCTGAATAGGCGGACGGGCCTCGTCCGGCCAAAGGCTGCGGATAAAGTTGACCAGGTTCCAGAGATCCTTGTCGTCCGCAATCTGGGTTTTGAAGGCGGGCATGGTTTCGGCGGCGCCATCGCGAATGCTGCGATAAACTTCGCCTTCGCTCGCCCCGCTCTTATAGAATCTCGGCTGGGTCAGGTCGGTGGCGTCGGACACGACATCCACCATGGATTTGCCGTCCGCCCCGTGGCATCCCACGCAATTGCGGATGAAGGTGTTCTTGCCGGCGGTGATGGATTTCTTGGTGAAGGGTACGGGACTCTTCAGCTTTTTTGCTTCGGTGGCCGGCATGCGGCCCCCGTCCTTGTCCTGCGCGAGGCTGATTCCGGCGAGTGTGAGGCAGGCCGCGGCGATAACCCCGGCGGCTGCGAGTTGGTTCCACATCACGAAAGTACTAAACTCCTTTATCCGGCTCCCTGAGGCAGCGCGCACGGAGACGGGGCGCGCACTGCGAATGCATATCTATGAGAATCCTCGCACAGGTTGAAGTCGACTGGATGTAACGAATTGTGCTCGATCGTTGGCGCGCCGCACCGGAACTTGGTCCAATAAGAAGCAGTGGATACCCGCAGCAAGATTATCTCCGTCGCCGATGTCATGCAGCTGTTTGACGGCATGTCGCTGCGATTCGTTCGAGGAACTTTCGACCCGCTTCTCGCCGCCCACGCGCAGGAGTTAGTGGACGCCGTGCAGCCGGACGTCAAGCTGGTGGTGATTGTGGATCCGGGAGTGGATCCGATTCTGCCGGTCCGCGCGCGGGCGGAACTGGTGGCCGGAGTCCGCGCGGTCGACTACGTGCTTCCGCTCGAGCCAGGGGAAGGTTTTGAAGCGTCGAGTACTGTCGACCTGGTGGCCGCGCACAACGCCCGCCTCGCCGGGCTGATCGATCACGTGAAGAGGCGCGCATAGGCGCGCAACGATGCCGGGTCCCCGCATTTTAGTGGTTCGCCTGAGCTCGATGGGCGACGTGCTGCACACGCTGCCGTCGGCCGCGAGCCTGAAGCACAGCCTGCCGCATTCCCGCCTGACCTGGGTGGTGAATCCGCGCTGGCGTCCGCTCCTCGAAGGCAATCCCTTCATCGATGAAATCGTGGACTTCGACCGGCGCTCGCTGCGGTCGATCTTAGAAACGCGGCGGAAGCTTCGCGCCGGACGCTTCGATATCGCGGTCGATTTCCAGGGCTTGATACAGTCCGCTTTGGTTGCGGCGGCGGCGAGGCCGGAGAAGATTTACGGGTTCCATTCATCGCAATTGAAGGAGAAGCCGGCGGCGTTATTCTACTCGGCGACAGCGGACGGGAAGCCAGCTCATGTGGTCGACAAAAATCTGGAACTGGCGTCCGCCGCGGGGGCCAGCAGCTTCGTCGTGCAGTTTCCGCTGCCTGTAGGCAAGCCGGAAGGCGAGCTTCCGAAAGGTGGCTTCGTGCTGACCAGTCCGCTGGCCGGGTGGCCTTCAAAACAATGGCCAGCGCACAATTTTGCGGAGCTTGCCCGGCGGCTGCGGGCGGAGACGTCGCTCGAATTGGTTCTGAACGGAGCCCCGGAATCGGCGGAGGCGCTGCATCAGATCGAAGGAGTCCGCGTCCATCTGTCAGGGATCCAGGGACTGATTCACGCGACGCGCCAGGCGACGGCTGTGGTGGGAGTCGATTCCGGCCCGCTGCACTTGGCGGCGGCGTTATCGAAACCGGGGGTCGCGATTTTCGGGCCGACGGATCCGGCGCGAAACGGCCCCTACGGCGGGTCGATCACGACACTACGGGATCCGGGCGCAGAGACCAGCTATCGGCGCGATCGCGAGATCGCGGCCTCGATGCGCGCGGTGACCGTGGATCAGGTGCTGGCCGCGTTAAAGGCGAAGCTCGGGTTATGAGAGGCACGCCGCGTATGATGTTAATGCTGTACGGGAGGACGCTTTGGTAGAGAAGAACGACGCACCAGTCACGATCACGCTCTCGGCGGTGGAATACCATTACCTGCTGACAGTGCTTCGCTCGTCGAGCCACATTCTGCATGCGATCACGAAGCTGCAGGAAACGCTTCCCGAGGCGCTGGATGTCGGGATCAAGCTCGAAGCGATT
Organism: Bryobacterales bacterium; assembly: GCA_038210135.1. Classification (GTDB taxonomy): domain Bacteria; phylum Acidobacteriota; class Terriglobia; order Bryobacterales; family Bryobacteraceae; genus JBBQWZ01. Next base: position 924 of record JBBQWZ010000015.1, on the reverse strand, counting down.
GACGAGATTTCCGCGCTCGCGGACCGGATCGAGCATCAGGCGAAACACGGCTGAACGCGCGAATGACGTTCCCCAAACCTTACGCCGATGCCGTGGCGCGCCTGCGGGTCCCTTCCGGATTTCTGTTGGTGGCAGCCTTCGCCTATCTCGCGCGGCCGACTGTCGAGACGCTGGCGATGGGCTTTCCGGTGTCGCTGCTGGGTCTGGCGATCCGCGCGTGGGCGGCGGGGCATCTCGAAAAAAATCAGCAATTGGCGGAAGCGGGTCCGTATGCGTTCGTGCGAAATCCGCTGTACCTGGGAACGCTGATCGCGGCGATCGGCCTGGCCGTGGCGGCCAATCGATGGGAACTGGCGCTGCTGTTTGCGGTGGTCTTTTTCGGCGTGTATTTGCCGGTGATCCAGAACGAAGAACAGCACCTGCGAAAGCTATTTCCGTCCTACAACGAATACGCGACGCGCGTGCCGGCGTTGGTGCCGAGGATGACTCCGTCGGCGCGGCTGGGTACGCCGTTTCGTTTTTCGCAGTATCTGAAAAACGAAGAGTATCAGGCTGGTTTGGGGTTTTTGGTGGGCGCGGCCTGGCTGGTCTGGCGGGCGATTTAGCCGCCGATGCGCCTTGGAATCCCCGCACTGACGTGCGCGGGTAGAACGCGCGGACGAAGGAATCCCCGCACTCACGTGCGGGGCTACGGATCGGCTCGGAATCCCCGCACTCACGTGCGGGGCTACGGATCGGCTACGGAATCCCCGCACTGACGTGCGCGGTTATAGGGCGGTCGGTTGCGGAATCCCCGCACTGACGTGCGGGGCTATAGCGGTTGGGTTGTGTTGGCACCTGATTAGAGGTGTCGCCAGGCCTGGCGAAGCGGGAGTTTTACTCGAGGTCCCCACTCGAAGGAATTGTTATGACGCGTTATTCCCG